>NZ_LWLC01000018.1:0-178792 GCF_001905065.1 Saccharothrix sp. CB00851 | reverse complement strand
GATCATGATCTGCCGCACCGCTTCCCACAATTAGGAGACGCCGCCTAGCCACCCTCACCCACCCCCGCGACGGGTATACGTACCTGCGCCATACGTACCTGCGCCGGTCGCACACAACCGCACCGGTCCCGCCGGTCCGTGCCGACCTCGCTGGTCTGGCTCGCCGGCCTTGTGCCGGTCCTGTCGGTGGGCGCGGGTCTTGCCGGTGGGCGCGGGTCTTGCCGGTCCGCGTCGGTCCGCGTGGCCGGTCTGCGTGCCTGTGCCGATGTGCGTGACCATGGCCCCATGCCGCTGAACTCGTACCGCTTCCGCAGCGTCTGGTCGGTGGACACCCCGCCCGAGCGGGCGTTCGAGGTGCTCGCGGACCTGGGCAGCTACCCGAGCTGGTGGCGCGAGGTGCGCGCCGCCAGGCAGATCGCGGAGCAGGCGGCCGAACTGCGCTGCCGGTCTGTGCTGCCCTACGACCTGGTGTTCCAGGCGCACCACAACGCCCGGGAACCGGAGGCGGGGCTGCTGCGCGCCGACCTGGTGGGCGACCTCGACGGCACGGTGAGCTGGCGCGTCTTCGGCGAGGGCACGGGGTCCCGGCTGGTGTATGACCAGGAGGTGGTGGTGCGCAAGCCGTTGCTGCGCCGCCTGGCCCTGCTCGGCCGTCCGCTGCTCAAGGCGAACCACGAGTTGATGATGCGCAGCGGCCAGCGGGGTCTGCGCACCTACCTGGCCGGGTTCCAGGCGGCGCTGGGTGACGGTGAGCGGCCGGGCAGCGGTGAGCGGCGGGGTGAGGGTGAGCCGCTGGGTGAGGGTGAGCCGCTGGGCGAGGGTGAGCGGCGGGGCGAAGGGGAGCGGCGGGGGCGGTGAGCCGAGGTCGGGCGGCGTCGGCTAGCTGAAGTTGCCTGGTGCGGGTTGGCGTTGGTCGCCCTGGCGGCGGTTGGCCGAGGTGCCGCAGGAGTCGCGCCGACCGCTGAACGTGGAGGCGCCTCGGCGAAGCAGGTGCTGAACGTGTGGGCGTCCCGGCGGCGAACCAACCGGTGAACGCGCAAGCGGCCGCAGTGAAGCGGGTGCGGAACGCGCGGGTGTCACGGAGAGCCGGGCCACCCGCCGTCCCACGGGCTACACCACCAGGCTGAGCAAGGCGGCGACGGCGAAGCCGACCACGGACAGGATGGTCTCCAGCACGGTCCACGTCTGGAGGGTTTCCTTGACCGACAGGCCGAAGTAGCGCGACACGATCCAGAACCCGCCGTCGTTGACGTGCGAGGCGATGATCGAGCCCGCCGCGATCGACATGACCAGCAGCGCGAGCTGCGGCTGCGAGTAGTCCAGGTCGGCCACGACGGGCGTGACGATGCCGGTCGTGGTCACGATCGCGACGGTGGCCGAGCCCTGCGCGACGCGCATCCCGCAGCTGATCACGTACGACAGCGCGATCACCGGCAGCCCGATGCCGGCCAGTGACGTGGCGAGCACCTTGCCGACCCCGGTCGCCGACAGCACCGCGCCGAAGAACCCGCCCGCGCCGACCACCAGCAGGATCATCGCCACCGGCCGCAGCGACGCGGCGGACAGCTCGGTCACCTGCTCGCGCGTCATGCCCCGCCGGAACCCCAGCAGCCAGAACGCCAGCAGCACGGCGATCGTCAACGCCACCGCGGGCGTGCCGAAGAACGTGGACACACCGAGCAGGGTGGAGCCCGCAGGCAGCAGGATGCTGCCGAACGTCCCCGCCAGGATCAGCACCAACGGCACCGCGATGATCCCGAGCACCAACGACAGCGGCGGCTCGCCCTTGGTCTGCTCGCCGCGCACCTCCTCCGCGGCGGCCAGCATCTCCTCCGGCACGGGCACGTGCAGCCGCTTGCCGATCCACGCGGAGAACAGCACACCGCCGACGAACCACGCCGGAAGCGCCACGGCCAGCGCCATGATGATGATCCAGCCGAGCTCGACGCCGAGCATCCCGGCCGCCGCGACGGGCCCGGGGTGCGGCGGCATGAACGCGTGCATCACCGACAGACCCGCCAGCAGCGGCATCGCGTACAGCACGATCGACCGGCCACTGCGCTTGGCGGCCACGTACACCAGGGGTGCGAGCACGAAGATGCCGATGTCGAAGAACACCGGCACACCGAAGATCAGCCCCGCCAGGCCCATGGCGAGCGGCGCGCGGTTCTCGCCGAACGCCCGCAGCAGCGACCGGGTCAGCACCTCGGCGCCACCGGAGGCCTCCAGGATCGAGCCGAGCAGCGTGCCCAGGCCGATGATCGCGGCGACGTGGCCGAGGATGCCGCCGAACCCCTTCTCCACCAGGGACTCCGACGCCTTCTGCGCCGAGCCGACCAGGGTCTCCACCGGCAGTCCCGCGGCCAGCGCCACCAGCAGGCCGACGACGAGCAACGCGATGAACGGCTCGACCTTCCACCTGATGATCATCGCCAGGAGCAGGGCGATGCTGAGCGCGGACAGCGTCAGGAGGCCTCCGGTGCTGTGCTGCAACCAGTCGATCATCCGCGGCTGCGGGGGTTGCGCAGGGAACGGCCGGGCAAGGCGTCGGTGCGCCGGCCGTCGTCGAGCACGGTGACGCCGTTGACGACGACGTGCGTGATGCCCTCGGCGGCCTGCCGGGGCTGTTCGAACGTCGCGGTGTCGGCGACCGCGTCGGGGTCGAACAGCACGAGGTCGGCAGCGTAGCCCTCGCGCACGAGCCCGCGGTCGGCCAGCCGCAGCCGCCGCGCGGCCCTCCCGGTCAGGTGGGCCACGCACTCCTCCAGCCCCAGCACGCCCAGTTCGCGCACGTACCGGGCGAGGTAGCGGGGGAACGTGCCCCACGCGCGCGGGTGCGGCCGGTCGCCGACCAGCAGGCCGTCGCTGCCGCCGGTGTGCGCCGGGTGCCGCATGATCGCCCGCACGTTGTCCTCGTGGCCGACGTGCATCAGGCACGACGTGCCCAGCCGTTCGGAGACCAGGACGTCGAAGTACAGCTCGGCGGGCGGTCGCCCGGCCCGCCGCGCGGACTCGGCGATCGAGGCGCCGACCAGGTGCGCGTTCTCGGTCCTGCGCACGCCGTTGACCTCGATGGTGTCCCAGTCGACCGGCACGCCGCTGCACCCGTCCGAGCCGGTCACCTCCAGCTCGACCCGCATCCGCTCCCGCGTGTCCGCGTCGGACAGCCGCGCCAGCGTCGCCTCGGGTCCGCCTTCGCCTGCCCAGCTCGGCAGCAACGCCGACAGGTACGTCGCGCCCGGCAGGTACGGGTAGGTGTCGAGGGTGATGTCCGCGCCGTCCGCGATCGCCCGGTCGAGCAGGTCCAGCAGCTCGCCCGCCCGACCGCGGTTGACCTCGAAGTTCATCGTGGCGTGCGCCAGGTGCAGCGGGCAGCCTGAGTCGCGCGACACGCGCACCATCTCCGCGTACGCCTCCAGCGCGCCCGAGCCGTAGCTGCGGTGGTGCGGGCTGTAGTACCCGCCCAGCTCGCCGACGACCCGGCACAGCTCGGTCAGCTCGGCGGTGTCGGCGTACATGCCGGGGGTGTAGGTCAGGCCGGACGACATGCCGACCGCGCCCTCCCGCAACGACCGCGCCAGCACCTCCCGCATCCGGTCCAGCTCGGCGTCGGTGGCGGGCCGGTCGTCGTAGCCGACGCACAGCATCCGCAGGGTGCCCTGCGGCACGAGGTACGCGGCGTTGACCGCGATGCCCCGGTCGAGGCGGTCCAGGTACTCGCCGACCGAGCGCCAGTCCCAGTCGAAGCCGGGCGGGTCGTCGTTCCAGCCGGCGAGCTGGGCGCGCAGCACGGTCAGCACCTCGTCGTCGGCGGGCGCGTAGGACAGCCCGTCCTGGCCCAGGACCTCGGTGGTCACGCCCTGGGACACCTTGGCCAGGTGGTCGGGGTCGGCCAGCATCTGGAGGTCGGAGTGGGAGTGCATGTCGATGAAGCCTGGCGCGAGGACCCGGCCGTCGGCGTCGACCACCCGCTTGCCGTCGACCCGGTCGCCGATCTCGGCGATGCGCCCGTCGCGCACGCCCACGTCCGCGCGGTAGGCGGGCGCGCCGGTGCCGTCCACGACCCGTGCGCCTCGGAAGACGATGTCCACGGTGTGCCTCCTAGAAGTAGGTGTGGACCAGGTCGACCACGGTGGTGCCCTCGACCACCGGGATCAGCTGCCACTTGTCGAACACCGTGCAGGGGTGGGACAGGCCGAGGCCGACCCAGTCGCCGACTTCGACGTCGTCACCGGTCAGCCGCACGAACGCGTGCTGGTCGTTGAGCGCGGTGACCTCGGCCGCCAGCGGACGCGTCACGCCGTCCCGGCCGCGCACGACCTGCGGCTCGGGCAGGCCCTCGTCGAACGACGCGTCACGCTTGCCGAGCGTGAGCAGCGCCAGGTCGGGCTGGGGACGTGAGGTGACCTGTGCCCACGCCCGCAGCGCGCCGCGGAACGGTTGCGCGCCGGGCGTGCGGCCCAGCGGCGAGATCCCGCGGTAGAAGCCGTCGTCGTGGGTGATGTACGCGCCGCTGCGCAGCACCGGCCGCACCGGGAACGGCCACGGTTCGGTGAGCTTCGCGGCCACCTGGTCGAAGTACGCGCTGCCACCCGCGGTGACGATCGGGTCGGCCACCTCGAACCGGTCCCGCAGCGCGATCGCCAAGTCCCGCAACGACGTCAGGTAACCGTCCACGACGGACCGCGCCGCGGGTGACGCGTCGTGCGCCAGCGCGCCCTCGTAACCGCCGACGCCGACCAGCCGCAACGCCGGGCTCTCGACGGCGGCCTGAGCCACCTCCACCGCCGTGGCCTGGTCGCGCGCACCGGTCCGCCCGCCGCGCGCCCCGAGTTCGACCAGCACGTCCACCGGGCGGTCGACCGCGCCCAACGCCTCGGTCATCCGCGCCACGCCCGCGACGGAATCCACCCAACAGGTGAACTCGAACGTGTCATCGGCGGCGAGTTCGGCGGCCAGCCACCGCAGCCCGGCCGGGTCGACGAGCTGGTTGGCCAGCAGCACCCGCCGCACCCCGAACGCCCGGTAGACCCGCAGCTGGCTGGTGTTGGCCGCGGTGATGCCCCACGCGCCGTGCGCCAACTGGCGGGCGAACAGCTGCGGGGCCATGGTCGTCTTGCCGTGCGGCGCGAGCAGCACGCCGTGGTCCGCGCACCAGCGGGCCATGGTGGCGAGGTTGTGCTCCAGCGCGGCGGCGTCCAGCACGACCAGGGGGCCGACGAAGCCGTCGGCGAACAGGTCGAGCCGGCGTCCGGCCACGTCACCGATCGTCGCGCCGAACGCGTCGGCGGGCAGGCCCTTGAACCGCCAGTCGACCCGCTCGTCGCGGATGGCGGCCACAGCGTCGAGGTCCACGTCTGTCGCTCCTCACGTTGCATATAACGCAACGGCTATTGCGCGATGTGATGTTGACGTGTGTAACATTCAGTCGCCTGGCCGTCAATCGTCGAGCGAGGAGCACGGATGCGGTTCGACCTGCCGGGCGGCGTGGTGTGCCTCGGCGAGACCATGGCGGTCCTGGTGCCCGCCGAACCCGGCCCGGTGCGCGCCGTGCGCACCTGGACCCGGGCGGTCGGCGGCGCCGAGTCCAACGTCGCCGTCCACCTGGCCCGCCTGGGCGTGCGCAGCCGCTGGGTGAGCGCCGTGGGCGACGACGCGTTCGGCGGCGCCGTCCTCGACGCGGTGGGCGGCGCGGGCGTGGACGTCACCGGCGTGCGCGTCGACCCCGACCGGCCGACCGGCCTCTACGTCAAGGAAGCCGACGCCGCCGGCAGCCCCGTGCGGTACTACCGGCGCGGCTCGGCGGCCTCCGCGATGGGCCCCGACACGCTCCACCGGCTGCCCCTGGACGACGTGGCGCTCGTGCACGTCAGCGGCATCACGGCCGCCCTGTCGGACAGCTGCCTGGACCTGCTGCGCGCGGTCCTGCGCCGGCCGCGGGCCGTGCCGGTGTCGTTCGACCTCAACTGGCGACCCGCCCTGTGGCGCGACCGCGACCCGTCCGTGCTGCGCGACCTCGCCGACGCGGCGGACATCGTGCTCGCGGGCTCCGACGAGGCACAGGCCGTGTGGGGGACCGGTGACCCGGCCGAGCTGCGCGCGGTGCTGCCCGGCCCGACGACGCTCGTGGTCAAGCACGGCGCACGCGGCGCGACCGTGCACGAGCGCGGTGAGACGACGTTCCAGCCCGGTCTGCGGGTCGAAGTGGTGGAACCCGTCGGCGCGGGCGACGCCTTCGCCGCCGGCTACCTCGCCGCGCACCTCGCCGGCGACCCACCGGCACGCCGACTGCGCGCCGGGCACCTCCAAGCCGCCTCCGCACTGCTCACCAGGGAAGATGTCGGCGAGTCGCTGCCGTCCGCGGTGACCGTGCCACTGCTGGACGCCGATTCCCGCACGTGGGCCGCCGCACACCTGAGGAGACGTCGATGAGCCAAAGCCTGGACCGGGCGCTGACCCTGGTGGGTGAACTGGCCACCGGGCCGAAGACGCTGGAGGAGCTGTCCGGCGTCATCGACGTGCACAAGTCCACCACCATGCGGCTGCTGCGCACCCTGGAGTCGCACCGGTTCGTGCAACGCGAAGGCGTGCACCACTACCGGCTCGGCACCGCCCTGTTCGACCTCGCCAACCGGGCGCTGGAAGAACGCGACGTGCGGCGCAGCGCCGAGAACGCCCTGCGCGACCTCAACGCCCGCACCGGCTACACCGTCCACCTCGCCTCCTACGAGGACGGAGAGGTCATCTACATCGACAAGTACGACAGCACCCACCCCATGCGGATGTACTCGCGCATCGGCAGACGCGCGCCGCTGCACTGCACCGCCGTGGCCAAGGTGCTGCTCTCGGACCTGCCCGAACCACGCCGCCGCGAGGTCGCCCGGTCCATCGACTACGTGCCGCTGACCGCGAACACCATCACCACCCCGGACGCCTACCTGGCCGAACTGGACCGCGTCCGCTCCGCCGGGTACGCCGTGGACAACGCCGAGCACGAGGACTTCATCCACTGCGTCGCCGCACCCATCCGCGGCGCCCGCGGCGAGGTCGTCGCGGCCGTGTCCCTGTCCGTGCCCAAGGTCCTGCTCGACTTCGACGGCCTCCTCGGCCACCTGCCCGACCTGCTCGCCACCGCGCGAGCGGCCTCCGTCGAGTGCGGCTGGACGCCGCGCGACTGACCGTCCCACCAGAGAGGAAACGCACAACCCATGGCGAAGACCGAGATCAGGACCGCCGACGCGCCCACCCCCGTGGCCGCGTTCTCCCAGGGCGTCCGCAAGGGCCCCATCCTGCAGGTGGCGGGCCAGGTCGCGTTCGACCCGGCCACCGGCGACGTCGTCGGCGACACCGTGGCCGAGCAGACCAGGCAGGCCATGCGCAACGTGATCGCCGTGCTCGCGGCGGGCGGCGCCACCCTCGCCGACGTCGTGATGCTGCGCGTCTACCTCACCGACACCGCCCACTTCGCCGAGATGAACGCCGCCTACGGCGAATTCGTCACCGAGGAACCGTTCCCCGCGCGCACCACCGTCTACGTCGGCCTGCCCGACAAGCTGCTGGTCGAGATCGACGCGCTCGCCGTGCTCGACTGACCGGCAGTCCCCACCAACGGGGGACCCCACGTACTTCTGCCGGTTGTTCTGCGTGGTGCCGGGCGGGCGCGCGCGATTGACTGGGCACACCCCCCAAGGAGAACGTCAGGGAAGGACCCGGCGATGGCTAGGAACGCATCACCGATCGGCTGACTCCGCGGCGGCGGCGGCCCGGTCGCGGGACACCCCAGCCTCGACCGGGTCGCCCAAGTCGTCCTGGACGTCGGCCAACGCGCCGAGCACCACCGCCAGCCGGTGGTGCCGGTGCTCATCGGCCAACGCCGCCGCCCGCACCAGCTCCACCCGCGCCGCCTCCGCATCACCGAGCCGGTGCAGCGCCAACCCCCGCAGGTAACGCGCATCGCACAAGCTCGACGGCGCGGGCGCCGCACGCAGCAGCTCCAGCGCCTCGTCGGCCGCCGCCAACACCTCCGGCCACCGCGCCAACCGCACCAGGCTCTGCGCCGTGCGCACCAGCAACGTCGCCGACATCTCGGTCGCCATCACCGGCGCCAGCTCCAACCTCCCCGACCGCACGTTCGCCAGCAGCTCCCGGTGCACCCGCACCGCCTCCTCGTGCCGCGCCAACCCGTCGAGCACCAACGCCAGGCACGACAACGAGATCTGCTCACCCAGCCCGAACTCCGCCCGCCGGAACAGCTCCTGCGCCCGCCGCGCGCTGACCTGCGCCTCCTCCAACCGCCCGGTCCGCAACTCCGACACCGAGCGGTAGTGCACCGCCCAACCCTGCTCGACCACGTCACCCGCCGCCACCGCCGCGCGCCACGCCTGGTCGTGCAACGCCAACGCCTCCGGGAACCGGCGCATCAGCACCGACAACGTCCACGTCAGGAAGTTCAGCTGCACGGCCTCGTCCCGCACGCTGCCCAACGCCCGCGCCGCCGCGACCCCCGCGGTGAACACCTCGACCCACGCCTCGGCCCGCCCGCGCTGATCCGAGTACCAGTGCATCGCCGTGGCCAGCCGCAACACCTCCGCGTGCAGCCCGTTCGCGCCCGCCCACCGCATCGCGCCCAACCAGTTGCCCGCCTCCGCGGTCAACCACGCGTCCGCGTCCTCCTGACCGCCCAACAGCCCCGCGGGCGTCGTCCGCGCGTCCGGCCCGAAGAACCCGGCCGCCCGCACCGCCGTCCCCAGCAGCCAGTCCACCATCCGCCGCCGCGCCTGCCCCACCACCGGCGCCGGCTCCTCGTCCGCCAACCGTTCACCGGCGAACACCCGGATCAAGTCGTGGAACACGTACCGGCCAGGCACCTCCGCGGTGTCCAACAGGCTCATGTCCACCAACTCCTCCAACGTGTCCTCGGCGGCGAACCGGTCCACATCCGCCAGCGCCGCGGCCACGTCCGGCCCGAAATCCGCGCCCGGCACCAACGACAACCGCCGGAACAACACCGCCGCCTTCGCCCCGAGCTGCCGGTACGACATCTCGAACGCCGTCCGCACCCGCAGGTCACCCGCCGTCAACGCGGACAACCTCCGCCGTTCATCCACCAGTTGCCCGGCCAGGTGCCCGATCGTCCACTTCGGACGACTCGCCAGCCGGTTGCCCGCGATCCGCAGCGCCAGCGGCAGGTGACCGCACAACTTCGCCACCCGCGCCGCCGCCACCGGCTCCGCGCCCACCCGCGCCCGCCCCGCGATCGCACCCAACAGGTCGAACGACTCACCCGGGTCCAGCACGTCCAGCCCCAACCGCCGGCTCGCCTCCAACCCGCCCAGCACCAACCTCGACGTCACCACCACCAACGACCCCGACCCCGTCGCCAGCAACGGCCGCACCTGCGCCTCGTCCGACGCGTTGTCCAGCACCAGCAACGTCGACCGCTCCCGCAACCGCGCCCGGTACAGGTCCGAGCGCTCCGCCTCACCCGCCGGGATCTCCTTCTCCGGCACACCCAACGCCGACAACATCCGGTGCACCACCTCCGACGGGTGCACCGGCCGCACGTCCATCCCGCGCAGGTTGAAGAAGAAGCACCCGTCCGCGAAACGAGACGCCAACCGATACGCGGCCCGCACCGCCAACGCCGTCTTCCCCGCACCCGGCGGACCGTGCACCACGACCACCGACGTCGTCCGCGTCCCCTCCGCCACCGCCACCAACTCGGCCAGCTCACCCTCGCGGCCGGTCAGGTCGGCCACGTCCGGGGGTAACGCCGACGGCGTGGCAGGCGACACCGCACGACGCGCCCGGCCCTGCTTGGCCGCGTCCAACAACTCACCGATCTCCCGCTCCGCCAACGAGAGCACACCCGCCAGCGCCTCCACCGTGCGCCGCTGGGGCCCCTTCGCCCGACCGCGTTCCATGTCGCTGATCGCCCGCACGCTGACCCCGGAACCCTCCGCCAGCTCCTCCTGCGTCAACCGGACCCGCAACCGGTGCGCGCGGAGCAGCTCACCGAACGTCATCCCCACACTTCGACATTAGTGCCACCGACGCCGTGGACGGCCCGCGACGACCATCACTCGGGTTTCCGGTAACACCGAGGTGGTAAGACCACACCTCATGAAGTGGTACGCCGATCGACCGCCCCGGCTGCTGTGGCAAGTCCTCGCCGACCTGCTCGCCGTCGCCTGGACCTGGTTCTGGGTGAAGGCCGCCACGGCGGTGGGCGACTCGGTCCGCGCCCTGCGCGCACCCGGCGACGGCCTGTCCAACGCCGGGCAGAGCCTGACCGACACGTTCGGCGACGCCGCCGACAAGGCCCGCGACGTGCCGCTGGTCGGCGGCAGGCTGGCCGAGGCGCTGGAACGCGGCCGGTCCGCGGGCGGCACGCTGTCGGACGCGGGCCAGGCGCAGGTGCAGGCGGTGGAGTCCACCGCGCTGTGGCTCACCATCGCCCTGATCGCCATCCCGCTGGCGTTCGTGCTGATCACGTGGCTGCCGCTGCGGCTGAGGTTCGCCCGGCGGGCCGCGGTGGCCCGGCGGCTGCGCGACCAGGGCCGCCTCGACCTGCTCGCGCTGCACGCGTTGAACACCCTGTCGCTGCGCGACCTGGCGGCGTTCCCCGGCGACCCGGTCGAGGGCTGGCGACGCCAGGACCCCGAGGTCATCCAGGCCCTGGCCGCCCGCCACCTCCGCTCCAGCGGCCTCCGTCCGTAGCCTTGCCCTCACACTGCGTCACCACACCCGCGTGTCCAACGCTCAGAACGCGAGTGTCCTACGTTCAGAACGCGTGAGTTGAACGCTCAGTACACGGGGCCGGTGTACTTCTCACCCGGACCCTGCCCCGGCTCGTCCGGGTACGCCGACGCCTCCCGGAACGCCCGCTGCACCGACTGCAGCCCCTCGCGCAGCGGCCCGGCGTGCGGGCCCAGGTACTCGGCCGACGCGGTGACCAGGCCGGCCAGCGCGGTGATCAGGCGGCGGGCCTCGTCGAGGTCGCGGCGCGGGCTGTGCTCGGGGTCGTCGTCGGCCAGGCCGAGGCGTTCGGCGGCGGAGGAGAGCAGCATGATCGCCGCCTTGCTGATCACCTCGACGCTGGGAACATCGGACAGGTCGCGGACGTTGTTCGAAGGCAGGTCGGTCACGGGAGCCATTCTCGCAACCACCCCGGACGGGTCGCCGATTCGGGGGTTGACAAGGCCGTCTGCTAGTATTCTCCGCGCGACCAGTCCCCGCACCTGTGGGGACGGCAAGTGGAGCCCCGCTCCCACCCGAGTCTGCCGCTTCGAGCAGGTGGCCGGGTCCGGTCCCACGAGGGGTGGACTGCGCCCTTCGTTGTGCGATCGGTCGGAAGCGGGCCTCACACCGGGCAGGTGTGGGGCCTCTTGTCTTTGGCGCACAACGAGTCACAAAGGACGTGAATGACAAGTCCCTCGAACCGAGGTGCTCCCGCGAGCACCGAGCCGCGCATCAACGACCGCATCCGCGTGCCCGAGGTTCGTCTGGTCGGGCCGAACGGCGAGCAGGTCGGGATCGTTCGCATCGAGGACGCGCTCCGACTCGCCCAGGAATCGGACCTCGACCTCGTCGAGGTCGCCGCGCAGGCTCGGCCGCCGGTCTGCAAGCTCATGGACTACGGCAAGTTCAAGTACGAGAGCGCGCAGAAGGCCCGCGAGTCTCGCCGCAACCAGCAGTTGACGGTCATCAAGGAGCAGAAGCTCCGGCCGAAGATCGACCCGCACGACTACCTGACGAAGAAGGGCCACGTGGCCCGCTTCCTGTCGCACGGGAACAAGGTCAAGGTGACCATCATGTTCCGGGGCCGTGAGCAGTCCCGGCCGGAGCTGGGTTACCGCCTGCTGCAGAGGCTCGCCGAGGACGTCGCGGAGCTGGGGTTCGTCGAGTCAAACCCGAAGCAGGACGGCCGCAACATGATCATGGTGCTGGCCCCGCACAAGACCACGAAGACCCGACCGGTCAAGCACGACAGCGCCGACGAGGCGCCGGCCGAGTCCGAGTCGGAGTCTGTCGAAGAGTGATCTCCCGGCCTCCGGGCCGGGAGCAAGCATGGCCGCCCCCATCCCCGGTGGCTGCTCGAGACTGAGGACGGAAATGCCCAAGAACAAGAGCCACAGCGGGACCTCCAAGCGCGTGAAGGTCACCGGCAGCGGCAAGCTCGTCCGCGAGAAGGCCGGCAAGCGCCACCTGCTGGAGAAGAAGTCCAGCAAGCTGACGCGTCGCCTCTCCGGCACGACCGAGGTCGCGAAGAACGACGTGCCGCGGCTGAAGAAGCTGCTCGGCCTCTGAGCCGTTCAGACGCCTTCGAGCCTGAGACCTTCACCCCCTTGAACACCGGGGTCGGCCCCCACCGGCCCCACGAGATCGACAGGATGGACCCGTGGCACGCGTCAAAAGGGCAGTGAACGCCCAGAAGAAGCGCCGTACCACCCTTGAGCTCGCCAGCGGCTACCGCGGCCAGCGTTCGAGGCTGTACCGCAAGGCCAAGGAGCAGGTGCTCCACTCGCTCAACTACGCCTACCGGGACCGCCGCGCCCGCAAGGGTGACTTCCGGAAGCTGTGGATCCAGCGCATCAACGCCGGTGTCCGCGCCAACGGCATGACGTACAACCGCTTCATCCAGGGCCTGCGCCTGGCCGGCATCGAGGTGGACCGCAAGATCCTCGCCGAGCTGGCCGTCAGCGACCCCGGCGCGTTCACCGCGCTGGTCGAGGCCGCTCGCGCCGCCCTGCCGAGCGACGTCAACGCGCCCGTCGAGGACAAGGCCTGAGCGCGAACGACCGCGCACCACGACCCGGGGATGCTCCGTTCACCGAACGGACTCCCCGGGTCGTTGCCGCTAAGCACCTGACCAGGCGTTCCGGCCGCGACCGCGCCTCGCGCTTCCTCGCCGAGGGCGCGCAGGCCGTCCGCGAGGCCCTGGCCTGGGCCGCCACCGACCGCGGCCGCGTGCACGAACTCTTCGTCACCGCCGACGCCGCCACCCGCAACCGCTCGCTGGTGCACGCCGCGGTCGACGCCGGCGTGCCGGTCAGCACCGTGACCGACAAGGCCGCCGCCGGCCTGTCGGAGACCGTGACGCCGCAGGGGCTCGTCGCCGTGTGCTCGCTCGTCGACGTGCCGCTTTCCGCGGCGCTCGCACCGGGCGCGCGGCTGGTGGCCGTGCTGCACGGCGTGGCGGACCCCGGTAACGCGGGCACGGTGGTGCGCGTGGCGGACGCGGCGGGCGCCGACGCGGTGATCTTCGCCGGCGACACGGTCGACCCGCACAACGGCAAGTGCGTGCGCGCGTCCACCGGCAGCGTGTTCCACCTGCCGATCGCGCGGGTGCGGGACGCGGGCGAGGCGTTCGCGGCGTGCCGCGAGGCGGGGCTGCGGCTGGTGGCGGCGGACGGGTACGCGCCCGAGGACCTGGTGACGGCCGACCTGCGTGGTGATCTCGCCGTGCCGACCGGGTGGGTGTTCGGCAGCGAGGCGCACGGGTTGCCGGACGAGGTCGTGGCCGGGCTGGACGCTTCGCTGAAGGTGCCGATCTACGGCGGGGCCGAGAGCCTCAACCTGGCGACCGCCGCCGCGGTGTGCCTTTACGCTTCGGCTCGTGCCCAGCGGGCCTGACGGCCGCGCCGGGGCCTGACGGCCGCACCCGCACCTCGCCGCCCGCCTTACCTCGGTAGGCCCGCCTTACCTCGGCACGCCGCCGATGTCGGCACGCCGCCGATGTCGGCACGCCGCCGATGTCGGCACGCCGCTGTGTGGCAGCCGGGTGGTCACGCCCCGTCAGGCCGCCGTGGGCTGGCAGGCCGCAGTGGGCCGGCCGACAGGCCGCAGTGCGGCGATCGGGTGGCCACAGCCCCGTGGGCCGCCGCGGGTGGCCGGAGGTCCGGTAGGCCGCCGCCGGTGGCCGGGTGCTGGTGGGTGGCTGGGTGGCCGTGCCTTAGGCAGGCCCGCCGCACACCCAGGACGGGCCGCTGTACTCCCTGGGCGGGATGTCGTGCCTCGGTGGCTGAGGGCTGCTCCGGCACCTCGTCCGGCTGGTGGTCGTGGGGCGGGTCGGGGAGGCCGGGTGGGGGTGTGGTGGTCGTGGGTGGTGGTCGGGTGGTGGTCGGGTGGGGGTGGGTTGGGCTGGGCTGGGGTCTCCTGGTGCCTGGGCCGGCCTCCTTGTTTGTTTTAGGCGACGCGCGAAGTCGGTTTTGGTTCTCGGTTGCGTGGTGATTAGCTCGATGTGGTGATCATGGTTGACATTTGGGGGACCTGGCCTGCGGCGTGCTGACCTGCGGGTTTGAGGTCGGCACGCCGCATTTGGTCAGGCCTCGAGGCGGGTGTTCAGGGTGCGGAGCAGGGGGTCGCTCGCGGTTGGCTTGGATTGGGTTCGGAGGGCTTCCTCGAGGACGTTCGCGATGTCGCCGAGGAGTTGGGGCGGGGTCTCGTCGTTGATCAACGTGCCGGCACGGCGGGCTTCGGCTTCGGCGTTGGCCTGATCTCCCGAGTCCAGCAGGAACCGCGCGCCCCGGGTCACCAGGAACGTCTGCCAGTCCAGGTCGCCCAGCTGAGCGGCCAGTTCCTCGGCGATGCCGTTCTGCTCGATCGCCGCCGCGTGCTCGCCCGCCTGGATGTGCAGGAACGCCCGGATCGCGGCGATCCGAGCTGTCAGGTGCGTGCGGTGGTCGGGGTCGTCCACCGACGGCAGGAGGTGTTCGGCCTCGGTCAACGTGGTGGCGCACTCGGCGGCCTCCTCGTTCGGCAGCGCGGCGGCGGCTTCGACCAGGGAGCCGGCGGCTTCGGCCGGTTCGTCGACTTCCTGCCACGCGGCCGCGGCGCCCTGGTAGGCGGAGGCGGCTTCCAGCGGTAGGTCGAGGCGGCGCAGGACGCCGGCCAGGACGTCCAGCACCATGGCACGACGCCACGGCTCGTCCGGCGGGACCAGGCCCAGGGCCACTTCCAGGTGACGGCGGGCGGCTTCGGTCTCGTCCAGGCGGGCGCACACCTGACCCAGGCGGTAGCGGACGGGGACGATGACGTCCGGGTCCACGTCGCCGCCCTCGATCACCCGCACGGCCTCCTCCAGCGCCTCGGCGGCCTCGACGAAACGGCCCGCCTTGAGGTAGCCGCCGGCCAGGGCGTAGCACGCCTTCGCCACGTCGTCCGGCACGCCGAGCTCATGCCCGACCGTCACCGCCTCACGCAGTTCCGGCAGGTGCTCGGCCTCCAAGCCCAAGCGTTCCACCGACGCCACCCGCTGCCGGTGCGTCTCCGCCGTCCACGGCCCGCGCGGTGTGCCGAACGCGCTGACGAACTCGGCGGCCGTCCGCACGGCCTCCTCCTCGCCCCGCACGGTCTGGATCTTCAGCAGCAGGCGCAACGCGTCGAACCGCACCGACGCCGACGGCGCGTCCGACAGCACGGCCACGACCTCGGCGTGCGCCTCGTCCAGCTGCCCGGTGCTCGCCAGGTGCTGCGCCCGGTCGCACCGCGCCCGCGACACCAGCTCCGGCACCTCGGCCCGCGCCAGCTCCAGCGCCTCGGTGGCCAACGCACCCTGCTCGTCGGTCTCGTCCGCGTCCGCCAGCAGGTCCGCCAGCAGCAACCTGGTCAGCACCCGCGTGTACGGGGTGCCCGTGGCCTCGGCCTCGGCCAGGCAGGTGCGCGCCACCTCCGTGGACTCCGCGAGCCCGCCCTCCTCGGCACGCAGCCCCGCGCCCCGCGCCCGGTACCGGTTGGCCAGGTCGTGCTCGCCCAACGCGACCAGCCGCTCGATCGCCGCGTCCAGCTCCGCCAGCACCTCTTCCTTCGGCCGCACGTGCCCGCCGACGATCGCCCGCCGCGCCGCGACCAGCGCGCCCAGCGTCTCGGGCAACAACGGGTCCATGTCCTCCGGCAACGACCGCAGCAGCCGCATGCCGACGATGAACTCGCCGCTGTCGAACGCCTCGCACAGCTGCTGCGCCAGCTCGACCGGGTCGGCGACGGTCACCGGCTCCTCTTCGACGGAGGCGACGGGCGCGGGCGCGGACGGGATCGGCACGGCCAGCGGCACCGGGATCGTGTCCGACGCGGTCAGCGTGCGTCGGATGCGGGTGCTCACCGCGTCACTGCCGTTGCGCCGGTCGAACCGGGCCGCGATCTCCAGCGCCTGCGCCTCCAGCAGCTCACGCAGCTCCGGCGCGGACATCACCGTCGTCCGCCCGTCGTGCGGCACGTGGAACTCCTCGTCCGACGACACCCGGCTGAGCAGCAGCGCGGCGCCCGCCGCGAAGTGCATGGCCCGGGACGGGCTGGTCGAGTGGTGCACCCGGTGCAGGTGGCCGCGCAGCAGCTCGACGCCGCGCCGCACGTTGCCCGACGTCGCGCAGAACTCCAGGTGGTCGTCCAGGTAGCCGCCGACCAGGTCGTCGCGCACCAGCCGGTACGCCACCACGTGCGCCTGCCGCGCCCGGTCCACGTCGCCCAGCGCCACGAACGCGGGCGTCAACGTGGTCAGGATGCCCTGCGGCTGGGTCGCGCAGCCGGTCTCCTGCCCCAGCTGGTGCTCGGCGTGCGCGACCGCCTCGGCGTGCCTGCCCTGCCGGATCAGGTGACCGGCCTGCTCCTCGATGACGCACGCCTCGCAGTCGCTCATCGGGCCGCGGTCCATCGCCAGGTACTTCGCGAAGTGCTCCCGGTACGCCTCGTCGTCGCCGACGTGCGCGGCCAGGTCGGCGCGGGCGCCGTGGACCGGCTGCATCGAGTACCCGAGCCGCTGGTAGCGCTCGGCGAGCTGGTCGACGAACGACCCGATCTGCTCCAGCGTGAACCTGGGGTCCGCGATCAGGCCGCTGACGATCCACTTGTGCGCCCAGTCGAAGCTGTGCGTCTCCCACTCGTCGAACGCCGTGGGGTCGCGCTGCTCGGCCGTGCCGCACCAGGCGAACGGCGCCAGCATCAGGTCGTAGCGGCCCAGGTCGTAGGCCGAGCGGATGAGCGCGATCCGGCAGCTCACCGCCAGCGGCAGGTGGTCGACGGCGTCGGCGGCACGGGCCGCGCGTTCCAGCGCCTCGTGCCGCGGCATGCCCTCCGGCAGGTGGTAGGCCTCGACGAACTGCCGCTCGGCGGCTTCCTTCTCCTCGTTCACAGGTGATCCCCCACAGCGCGGTCCAGCAGTTCCAGGAACGAACGGTTCAGCGCCGCGGTGTCCTTCGGCCGCAACGGGCGCCGCGCCTGCAGCAGGGCGTGCACGTACAGCGACTCCACGGTCAGCTCCACCAGCGCCGGGTCGGTCAGCTGCGCCAGCCTCCGCACCAGCGGGTTGCGGCAGTTGAGCACGAGCCGCTGGGCGGCGTCCGACGACGACTCGACCAGGCTGCCCAGCAGTTCCGCCCACAGCGGGTCGGCCTGCTCGCCGACCTGCTGCGCGTCCCGCCTGCGCTCGGCCTCCACGTTGGTGACCAGCAGCGCGGGCAGCGAGCCGGGGTCGAAGTCACGCGGCACGGCGTCGCAGTCGTGCCGTTCCAGCACGTCCTTGGCCATGGTGAACCGTTCGCGCAGCGCGCGCTCCAGCTCGGGGTCCGGGTCGTCGAGCGCGGCCAGCACCTCGGTCGGCGCGACCCGGCGTGCGGCGGTGGGACCGTCCAGGGCGACCAGCCGGGCCATGATCTCCGCGTCGTAGGCGTAGCCCGCGTTGACCAAACCCATGCCCTGGGCGTGCGCGACCGGCGCGAGCTGGCGGAACTCGTCCACGTCCGGCACGTGCGCGATGGTGCCGTGCTTGCGGCGGAACTGGCGCAGCGACTGCGGGCCGTCGGTGGTCTCGAACGGCAGCCACCGCTCGACCAGCCGCAGCATCTCGTCGTCCACCCTGGCCAGCGACTTGATGCCCAGGTGGTGCGCGTCGAGCAGGGCACGGGTGCGCTCGGGACTGGTCGCGTCCAGCCGGACGAGCCAGTCGCGGACCTGGCGGCCCAGCTCCTCGCGCACGGCGAGCAGCGTCTCGTCCTGGTAGAGCGACTCGCGGCTCGCGGTCGGCCGCAGCGACGTCGAGTCGACCACGCAGCGCACGAAGTACGCCCACTCCGGCAGCAGGCCCTCGATCGCGTCGCCGACGAGCATCCGCTTCAGGTAGACGCGGTGGGACTGGCGGGCACCGGGGTGCACCCCGCTGGGCAGCACGTAGGCGACGCCGCGCAGGCCGACCGTCGGCACCTCGACCGGGATCGCGTCGAACGGCTGGACGCCCAGCACCTTCTCGCCGTAGGACAGCGCGTCCTCCACCCACGGCAGCTCGCCGTGCGTGACGACTTCGTCACCGATGCGGACCGTCACCGGCAGCAGCTCGCCGTACTCGGTGACCAGCGCCTTGACCACGTCGCGCTCCAGCCAGTGCTCCGAGTCGCGGTGCGGCACCAGCTCGATCGTGGTGCCGATGTCGGCGCGCGCGTCCTGGTCGACCTCCACCTCGTAGTTGCCCGCCGAGTCGGCCGTCCACCGCACCGCCGGCCCGCCCTTGACCGAGCGGCTGACGAGCCGGATGCGTTCGGCGACCAGGAACGCCGACAGCAGGCCGACGCCGAACTGGCCGAGGAAGCCCTGGCGGGCGAAGCCGAGGTCGTCGCGCTTGGACGTGCGGCCGAGCGTGGACAGCAGGTCGTGCACCTCGCGCTCGGTGAGGCCGATACCGGTGTCGGAGATGCGGAAGGTGCCGCCGGCGGACCCGACCGGCTCGATCACGACCTCGCCCGGCGCGTCCGGTTGCAGCGCGCGACGGGCGGTGATCGCGTCCACCGCGTTCTGCAGCAGCTCGCGCGCGTACACCCGCGGGCTGCTGTAGAGGTGGTGGCTGAGCAGGTCGATGATCCCGCGCAGGTCGACACCGAAGGTGTGTGCCATGGGAGTGGAGTTCACCTCGGGTCAGGTCACGGGGGAGGGACGATTCTAAGGGCGTGCCGGCGGCTGGTGACCCGGTTTTCCGCTGATCGCCCGCCGGGGTGGGAGCTCGCGCGCGGTCAAGACTGCCACGGCCCACCGACAATTCCGGCTCGCTCCCGCCGCCGCGGCCGGCACGACAGGTGACCGGGCGACGTCTCCCCGGTGGGTGACCGGTCACCTCCCGTGGGCGGCGGTGGGTGCGGCGGATGGCCGATCACCTAGGATCGACCCGCCGCTCCGCGTGCCGTGCGGAGGGCTGACCACCAGTTGTCCGTGACGGGAGCTGTCCACCAACCATGTCCGGAGCCAACGACCCGTACGACCCCAAGCAGGTCGCGGCGCTCGCACCCGAAGCGCTCGACGCGGCGGTCGAGCAGGCTCATGAGGCGTTCGCGAAGGCGGCCGACCTCGACGAGCTCGCCGCCGTGAAGCCGAGCCACCTGGGTGACCGCTCGCCGGTCCTGCTGGCCCGCCGCGAGATCGGCGCGCTGCCGCCGGCCGCGAAGGCGGAGGCGGGCAAGCGGGTGAACGAGGCGCAGAACGCGGTCAAGGCCGCGTTCGAGGAGCGCCGCGCCCGGCTGCAGGCCGAGCGCGACGAACGGGTGCTGCGCGAGGAGACGGTCGACGTCACGCTGCCGTGGGACCGGGTGCCGCGAGGCGCCCGCCACCCGATCTCCACGCTGGCCGAGCGCATCGCCGACGTGTTCGTGGCCATGGGCTACGAGGTCGCGGAGGGCCCGGAGCTGGAGACCGAGTGGTTCAACTTCGACGCGTTGAACTTCGGCAAGGACCACCCGGCGCGCACCATGCAGGACACGTTCTACGTGGGCCCCGCCGACTCGGGCCTGGTGCTGCGCACGCACACCAGCCCGGTGCAGGCGCGCACGCTGCTGGACCGCGAGCCGCCCGTCTACGTGGTGTGCCCCGGCCGCACGTTCCGCACCGACGAGCTGGACGCCACCCACACCCCCGTCTTCCACCAGGTCGAGGGCCTGGCCGTGGACAAGGGCCTGACCATGGCGCACCTGAAGGGCACGCTCGACGCGTTCGCCCGGGCCATGTTCGGCGAGGACTCCAAGACCCGGCTGCGGCCGAGCTTCTTCCCGTTCACCGAGCCGTCCGCCGAGGTGGACGTGTGGTTCCCGGAGAAGAAGGGCGGCGCGGGCTGGGTCGAGTGGGGCGGCTGCGGCATGGTCAACCCCAACGTGCTGCGCAACTGCGGCGTCGACCCGGACGTGTACTCCGGGTTCGCGTTCGGCATGGGCCTGGAGCGCACGCTGCAGTTCCGCAACGGCCTGCCCGACATGCGCGACATGGTCGAAGGCGATGTCCGCTTCACCCAGCCATTCGGAACGGAGGCCTGACCGGTGCGCATTCCGGTTACCTGGCTGGTCGAGAACCTCGAGTTCGCCGAGACGCCCACGCCCGAGCAGCTCGCCGAGGCGTTCGTCCGGATCGGCATCGAGGTCGAGGACGTCCACGAGCTCGACTCGGTCACCGGTCCGCTCGTCGCGGGCCGCGTGGTGGAGATCGAGGAGCTGACCGAGTTCAAGAAGCCGATCCGCTACTGCCAGGTCGAGGTCGGCCCGGACCAGGTCAACGGCATCGTCTGCGGCGCGTCGAACTTCCAGGAGGGCGACACGGTCGTGGTCGCCCTGCCCGGCGCGGTGCTGCCCGGCGACTTCACCATCTCGGCGCGCAAGACCTACGGCCGGACCAGCAACGGCATGATCTGCTCGGCTGCCGAGCTGGGCCTGGGCGACGACCACTCCGGGATCATGGTGCTGCCCAGCGGCACGGCGCAGCCCGGTGACGACGCGATCGAGCTGCTCGGCCTGGGCGACACGGTGATCGAGGTCGCGCCGACCCCCGATCGGGGCTACGCGTTCTCCGTGCGCGGCCTGGCCCGCGAGATCGCGTGCGCGTTCGACGTGCCCTACCGCGACCCCGGCACGGCCGAGGTGCCCGAGGGCGAGGGTGAGGTCCTGCCGGTCACCATCGAGGACGAGGGCGCGTGCTCCCGGTTCGTGGCCCGGCGCGTCAGCGGCGTCGACCCGACCGCGCCGACGCCGTGGTGGATGCGCCGGCGGCTGATGCTGGCGGGCATCCGGTCGATCTCGCTGCCGGTGGACGTCACCAACTACGTGATGCTGGAGCTGGGCCAGCCGCTGCACGCGTTCGACGCGCAGGCGGTCAAGGGCAGCCTGGTGGTGCGGCGCGCGGTGGCCGGCGAGAAGCTGACCACGCTGGACGAGCAGGTCCGTGCGTTGGACCCGGACGACATCGTGATCGCCGACGACAGCGGCGTGGTCTCGCTGGCCGGTGTGATGGGCGGCGCGAGCACCGAGGTGTCCGCGACCAGCTCGGACATCCTGCTGGAGGCGGCGAACTGGGACCCGGCGTCCATCGCCCGCACGGTGCGCAGGCACAAGCTGCCCAGCGAGGCGGCCAAGCGGTTCGAGCGCACGGTGGACACGGCGCTGGCGCCGGTCGCCCTGGAACGCGCGGCCCGGCTGCTGGACATGTTCGGTGACGGCAGCATCAAGCCCGGCCGCACGGACGTGGGCGGGCCGACGCAGCCCAAGCCGGTGTCGATGCCGATCAACCTGCCCGACCGGGTCGCCGGCGTGAACTACGCCCGCGGCGTGACCGCGCGCCGGCTCGGCCAGATCGGCTGCCAGGTCGAGGTCACCACGGGTGACGACGGCGCGACCATGGTCACCGCGATCCCGCCGACGTGGCGCGCGGACCTGACCCAGCCCGCCGACCTGGTGGAGGAGGTGCTGCGGCTGGAGGGCTACGACACGATCCCGTCCACGCTGCCGCCCGCGCCCGCCGGTCGCGGGTTGACCGAGCAGCAACGCCGCCGCCGCACGGTGTCGCGCGCGCTGGCGGAGAACGGGTTCGTCGAGGTCAAGCCGTTCCCGTTCGTGGCGCCCGCGGTGTTCGACGCGCTCGGCCTGCCCGAGGGCGACGTGCGGCGCAACACGGTGAGCGTGCTCAACCCGCTGGAGTCGGACAAGCACGCGCTGGCCACCACGCTGGTGCCCGGCCTGCTGGAGACGGTGCAGCGCAACCTCGCGCGCGGCCAGAAGGACCTCGCGGTCTACACGATCGCCCAGGTGACGTTGCCGCGCACCCAGCAGGTGCCGGTGCCGCAGGTCGGCGTGGGCGAGCGGCCCTCGGACGCGCAGGTGGCGTCGCTGCTGGCGTCGCTGCCGCAGCAGCCGGTGCACGTGGCGGCCGTGCTGACCGGCAACCGCGAGCAGGCGGGTTGGTGGGGCAAGGGCAGGCAGGCGGACTGGGCGGACGCGGTGCAGGCCGCGCGGCTGGTCGGCCAGGCCTACGGGGTGGAGCTGACCGTGGTCGCCTCCGACCTCGCGCCGTGGCACCCCGGCCGGTGCGCCGAGCTGCGGGTCGGCGACTGGCCAGTGGGCCACGCCGGTGAGCTTCACCCGAAGGTGGTGGAGGCGCTGGGGCTGCCGAAGCGGACCGTGGCGATGGAGCTGGACCTCGACGCGCTGCCGCTGAGCGACCACCGGCCCGCGCCGGTCGTGTCGGCGTACCCGCCGGTGCTGCTGGACGTGGCCGTGGTCGTGCCGGTGGAGGTGCCCGCCGGGCAGGTCGCACGGGTGCTGCGCACCGGCGGTGGGGCGTTGCTGGAGGACATCCGGCTGTTCGACGTCTACACCGGTGACCAGGTCGGCGAGGGCAAGCGGTCGCTGGCGTACTCGCTGCGGTTCCGCGCGCCGGACCGCACGTTGACCGTGGAGGAGGCGACGGCGGCACGTGACGCGGCCGTGGCCGCCGCCGCGGAGCGCTTCGGCGCGGTGCTGAGAGGCTGACGCGTGCGTCCTGGACCCGCACGAGTGCGGGTCCAGGACTACGCCGCACGGGTGAATCACCCGGCGGTCGTGACAGGGCGAACGTGCTGATCACGCGGTGTCGCGTGCCGTGTCAAGAGGCCCAAAGACCTTTCTTTCCGGGTCGGCCAGGTCCTTGCGCACAGGTTGAACGTTCTCCAAGATTGGCTTCGCGGCCCGCTGGGCCGAGGGGCGAAGCGATGAACCGCCGGGCGAGTCTGGTCGCCGGTCCGACGGGGAGCTAGCGGCGAACCCACCGCCTGGAGCAGCAATCGAGTGAGGTTGCCTCATGCGCAGCTTGGGTCCGCGGGCGGAAGTCGCCGTCGCCATGACCATCCTCGGCGTGGGCGCCGCCGTGGTCGCTGCGATGCACCTGACCTGGCCGGAGCCTGAACTGCCCGCGATGGCGTACTCGGTGAGCGGCGGCGAGGTGTCCGACCTCAAGCCGTTCGAGATCAACGACATCTCCGGCGCGGCGGTCGAGCTGACGCCGGGCAGCGAGGGTGCCCGCCTGGTGCGGCTGTCCAACCCGAACAGCGTGGACATCGTGGTGCTGACGTTGCAGGCCGAGCCGGGCCAGCCGTTGGACGAGGCGCAGAACAAGGTGCCGGGCTGCCCGCCCGCGGTGCTGACCGTGGTGCCGATGGCGGAGCCGGTGACCATCCCGCCGTCGGGGTCGGTCGAGGTGGAGATGGTCGTGCAGATCGCCCACGACGTGCCGAGCGCGTGCACGGACCTGGTGTTCCCGCTGACCTACTCGGGTCGCGCCGCCCGCGCCTAGTAGACCGTCGCGGCTAATTCTTGGGGTATAGGTGGCGGAGTTTGACGCGTGCGTCGTCGGTGGTGAACTGCCAGCGGACCTGGCGTTGCTCGGTGTTGATGGCGTGTTGCCAGGCGGCGAGTTCGGCGTTGAGGGTGTCGAGGTCGCTGATGCGGCGGTCGAGGCATTGCCGCGACAGTGCGGACAGTTCGATCTCGGCGATGTTGAGCCAGGACCCGTGCTTGGGGGTGTGGTGGATCTCCAGGCGCTGAGCGAGGGCGAAGGCCTCGTCGGGCGTGAAGGCCTCGTAGAGCGAGGCGATGCCGTGGGTGTTGAGGTTGTCCATGACCAGCACCACGGTCTCGGCGTCGGGATAGTCCACGGTCAGGAGTTCCTTGACCTGGCCGGCCCAGTCGATCTTGGTTCGCCGTTCCAGGGCGTGCACACGGCGCCACCCTTGCAGCGGCTCTGTCCACACGAAGATCGAGCAGGTGCCGCACCGGACGTATTCGCTGTCCTCGCGGGCGTCTCGGCCCGGCCGGGCGGGGAGCGGTTCGCGGACGTGGTCGAGGAGCTGGAAGGGTTTCTCGTCCATGCACACGACCGGACGGGCCGGGTCGTGCGGGCGGGCGTAGACGGCGAGGACATCTTCCATGCGGGCGGCGAACTCCGCGTTGGCCCGCGGCGGGATGTTCCAGCACTTCCTCAGGTGAGGACGCAGTTCCGTTTTTTTAAGACCCGGCCGATGGTCGAGTGGTCCAGGTTCGGGATGTCCTCGGTGAGCTGGACGTGTTTCTCCAGCAGCCGCAACGACCACCGGGCATGCCCTGCCGGCGGCTGCGAGCACGCCAGCGCGATCAGCCGGGCCTCGACCTCACCGGTCACCGGGGACGGCACCGGCGGAAGAGCACGCTTCTTGCGCGAGATCGTGGCCAGCACATCACCGCCGGTCTCGTCGAACCGCTTGGCGACCAGCCGCAGCGTCTCGCCCGAGACCCCGAGCCGGGCCGCGATCACTTCCTTCGGATCAGGCTCGCCCACCGAGGTGTCCAACGCGAGCAACACCCGCGCCCGCATGATCGACGACGCCGGATGCACACCTGTCGTGGTCCACCGGATCAACTCTTCACGATCCCGCGCCGACAACCTGACCGGCCGCTTCAGTTGCGACACCACCACACCAGTCCTTGTCCGGCAGGGAACGGCCCTGCCGGACAACAGCCTCCCAGCCACTGGCATCACAACTAAGCAGCGACACGCTACTAGGTCCGCCGCGGCGACGTTTGGCGTCGGCCGGGGCGAACACCGGTCCCGCGCGTCCGGCCTGGAAACCCGGGAAGATCGCGCCCGCTTGTGACACGCTGCACCGGTGAGCGAATACGACTACGACCTGCTGGTGATCGGCTCGGGCCCCGGTGGGCAGAAGGCCGCCATCGCGGGCGCCAAGCTCGGCAAGCGGGTCGCGATCGTGGACCGCGCCGACATGGTGGGCGGCGTGTGCGTCAACACCGGCACCATCCCGTCGAAGACGCTGCGCGAGGCGGTGATGTACCTGACCGGGATGAGCCAGCGCGAGCTGTACGGCGCCAGCTACCGGGTCAAGCAGGACATCACCATCGCCGACCTGCTCGCCCGCACGCAGCACGTGATCGGCCGCGAGGTCCAGGTCGTGCGCGCCCAGCTGCACCGCAACCACATCGACCTGCTCCAGGGCACCGCCCGGTTCCTCGACCCGCACACCGTCGCGGTGGACGGCGCGCACCGCGGCGAGCACCACGCCGTCACCGCCGAGAAGGTCGTGATCGCCACCGGCACCCGTCCCGCCCGGCCGGACCAGGTGGACTTCGACGAGATCCGGGTGCTGGACTCCGACGAGGTGCTGGCCCTGGAGGAGATCCCGTCGTCGCTGGTCGTGGTGGGCGCGGGCGTGATCGGCATCGAGTACGCGTCGATGTTCGCGGCGCTGGGCAGCCGGGTGACGGTGGTCGAGCAGCGCGACCGGATGCTCGACTTCTGCGACCCGGAGATCGTGGAGTCGCTGAAGTTCCACCTGCGCGACCTCGCGGTGACGTTCCGGTTCGGCGAGAAGGTCGTCAACGTCGACGTGTCCGACAGCGGCACGGTCACCACGCTGGCCAGCGGCAAGCGCATCCCGGCCGCCGCGGTGATGTACTCGGCCGGTCGGCAGGGCAACACCGAGGCGCTGGACCTGGACAAGGCGGGCCTGGAGGCCGACCACCGCGGCCGGCTGACCGTGGACGAGCACTACCGCACGCCGGTCGAGCACATCTACGCGGTCGGTGACGTGATCGGCTTCCCGGCGCTCGCCGCCACGTCGATGGACCAGGGCCGCCTCGCGGCGTACCACGCGTTCGGGGAGAAGGCGCGTGAGCTGTCGGCGTTGCAGCCCATCGGGATCTACACGATCCCGGAGATCTCCTACTGCGGTGCCACGGAGGCCGAGCTGACGTCGTCCGCCGTGCCGTACGAGGTCGGCCTGGCGCGGTACCGCGAGCTGGCGCGCGGCTCGATCGTCGGCGACGCCTACGGCATGCTCAAGCTGCTGGTGTCCACTGTGGACCGCAAGCTGCTCGGCGTGCACCTGTTCGGCACCGGCGCGACCGACCTCGTCCACATCGGCCAGGCGGTCATGGCGTGCGGCGGCACGGTCGACTACCTGGTGGACACCGTCTTCAACTACCCGACGCTGTCCGAGGCGTACAAGGTGGCCGCGCTGGACGCCACGAACAAGATGCGCGCCCTGGAGCGGTTCGGGTCCTGATCAGCCGACCAGGTTCGTGACCAGGTGCAAGCGGGCGTTGTCGACGTCACGCAGCGGCGGGACGAGCAGCGTCGGCAGGCCCGCCTCCACGCCCGCGCCGTCGTGCGTGGAGCGGTCGCCGACCATCAGCGTCTCGCCCGGCGCGGTGCCGAGCTCGTCCAGCGCGATGCGGAAGATCGCCGGGTCGGGCTTCACCACGCCGTGCTCGAACGACAGCACGAACGAGTCCACCGGCAGGTCGCCGAACGCGGGCCGGATGTCGAAGTGGATGTCGCTGAGCACCCCGATCCGCACGCCCGCGGCGCGCAGCCCGCGCAACGTCGGCCCGGCGTCCACCGCGAACGGGTTGAACGCCGGGTCGGACTCCACCGCGTACAGCGAGTCGGCCAGGTCCCCGTCCAGCCCGGCGGCCCGGAACGCGCCGTAGTAGGTCTTCCGGTGCAGCGCGGCGTCCGCGTCCACGCCCGGCGCGTCCAGCAGCGCGAGGTCCAGCGACGCGATGACCTCGGCGGCCTGCCCGGGGTCACGCCCGATTCGGCGCAACGCCTCCGCCACCCACCTGCGGAACGTCGGCGTGAGCACCAGGGTCCCCCGCCAGTCGAAGATCACGGCCCGCAGGCGCATCGAAGCTCCTTCTTTGTCACGGACGGTAGTTGCCATCTCACTCGTGTGAAGGCTGCCGCACCACTCCGCCGCGTGGCTACGTTTTTTCGCAGGACCCTGGACGGTGGGAGGCGGCATGGCCGCGATGCCGACGACACCCCTGCACTTCCGCCGGGTGGGGTTCGACCCCGCCCCCGACCTGACCGAGGTCCGCGACACCGGCGGGGTGCGCCGGGTCGACTCGCCGCAGCTGGGCGCGTCGATCTGGCTGGTCACCCGGGTCGAGGACGTCCGCCGGGTCTACGGCGACCCGAGCCGGTTCCGCATCTCCGCGCACCACCTCGTGCCGGGCGCGCCACCGTTGACCGACGAGGAGCTGGCCTCCGTGCGGCCGGGCAACCTGCTCGCGTTCGACCCACCCGAGCACACCCGGCTGCGGCGGCTGCTGGCACCGGAGTTCACCGTCCGCCGGATGCGCCGGCTCGAACCGCGGATCCACGAGATCGTGGACGCCCACCTGGACGCCATCGAGCGCAAGGGGCCGCCCGCCGACCTGGTGGCCGAGTTCGCGCTGCCGGTGCCCGCGCTGGTGATCTGCGAGCTGCTCGGCGTGCCGTTCGAGGACCGGGACGAGTTCCAGCGGCGGTACGCGGAGTTCTTCGACGTGACGCTGTCCTTCGAACGGCGGCTCGCCGTGCAGCACGAGTCCAAGGCCTACCTGACCGAGCTGGTGGCGCGGGCGCGGGCGAAGCCTGGTGACGACCTGCTGGGCATGCTGGCGCGCGACGAGTCCGCCGACCTCGACGACCGCGAGCTGGTCGGCATCGCGGACCTGTTGCTGCTCGCCGGCCACGAGACCACGGCCAACATGCTCGGGCTCGGCGTGCTCGCCCTGCTGCGCCACCCCGAGCAGTTCCGGCTGCTGCGCGACGAGCCCGGACGCGCCGACGCCGCCGTGGAGGAGCTGCTGCGCTGGCTGACCGTCGTGCACACCGGCGTGCCACGGGTGACGACCACCGAGGTCGAGCTGGGCGGCCAGGCGATCGGCCCCGGCGAGCTGATCATCTGCTCACTGCCCGCGGCCAACCGCGACCCGGCGCTCGTGCCCGACCCGGACCGGTTCGACATCGGCCGTGACGCGGGCAGCCACGTCGCCTTCGGCCACGGCGTGCACCACTGCCTGGGCGCGCCGCTGGCCAGGATGGAGATGCGGATCGCGTTCCCCGCCCTGGTGCGCCGGTTCCCCGGCCTGCGCCCGGTCGGGTCCGACCCCGACTACCGCACCCAGCAGGTCGTCTACGGCCTCGGGTCGTTGCCCGTGACCTGGTGACGGCGGTCCTGCGCGTGACCGAGGCCCGCGATGGCCGCGAGCGCGAAGCCGCCGCAGAACAACCCGATGCCGAAGCCCGAGTCGGTCGTGCGCGCCGCCCGGCCCGCGGTTGCCGCGGAGGCGTCGAACCGGTCGTCGGCGGGGATCGGGGCGCCCGGGAACGGGTCGCGGCCCGGGAACCCGTCGGCGCTGACCGAGCCGAGTGCGGGGCCCGGTGTGGAGCCGCACACCACGTCCAGGCCGATGACGGTCATCCCCACGAGCGTGCTGAGCACTCCGACCCAGGCCAGCACCTTCACCCACGGCCGTGCGGTGGTCGGGCCGGGAGAGCCGGTGCGGCGCGGTCTCCGGCCTGGTGAGATGTGCCCCCGTGCGTGGTCGCGCGAATCGTGCATCACGATGAACCCCCCAGTTCCCGTACAGGAAAGCACGACATCGCCGACCGCGCCGCTCGATTCCCGGACCTCGAAACGGATTTGAGTACCTTTGCATCACCGTGCATACTTATCCGCATGACGGTACGGATCGCGGTCGCCGGGGCCAGTGGGTACGCCGGGGGAGAGGTGCTGCGCCTCCTGCTCGGTCACCCGGACGTGGAGATCGGTGCGCTCACCGCCGGCGGCAACGCGGGCTCGACGCTGCTCACCCACCAGCCGCACCTGCTGCCGCTGGCCGACCGGGTGCTCCAGGAGACCACCGCCGAAACACTCGCGGGTCACGACGTCGTCTTCCTCGCCCTCCCGCACGGCCGCTCGGCCGAGATCGCCGCCCAGCTCGGTGACGACACGCTGGTCATCGACTGCGGCGCGGACCACCGGCTCACCGATCCCGCAGCCTGGGACCGCTGGTACGGCGGCACGCACGCGGGCAGCTGGCCGTACGGCCTGCCCGAGCTGCCCGGTCAGCGCGACGAGCTGCGCGGCGCCCGTCGCGTCGCCGTCCCCGGTTGCTACCCGACCGTGTCGTCGCTGGCCCTGGCGCCGGCGATGGGCTTGGTCGAGCCGGATGTGACGGTGGTCGCGGTGTCCGGCACGTCCGGCGCGGGCAAGGCGCTCAAGCCGAACCTCCTGGGCTCCGAGGTGATGGGCTCGCTGAGCGCCTACGGCGTCGGCGGCGCGCACCGGCACACCCCGGAGATCGCGCAGAACCTGTCCAAGGTCGCCGCCGAATCGGTCAAGGTCTCGTTCACGCCGGTGCTGGCGCCGTTGCCCCGGGGCATCCTGGCCACCTGCTCGGCGCCGCTCAAGGACGCCGACGCGGACGTCCGCGCCGCGTACGAGAAGGCGTACGCCGACGAGCCGTTCGTGCACCTGCTGCCGGAAGGCCACTGGCCGACCACGGGCGCGGTGCTCGGCTCGAACGCCGTCCAGTTGCAGGTGGCCGTCGACCGGGACGTGAACCGGCTGGTCGTGGTCGCCGCGATCGACAACCTGGCGAAGGGCACCGCGGGCGCCGCGGTGCAGTGCATGAACCTGGCACTCGGCCTGCCGGAGACCACCGGCCTGTCCACTGTGGGAGTAGCACCTTGAACCGCAACAAAGGCGTTACGGGACCGAAGGGCTTCAAGGCCGCGGGTGTCGCCGCCGGCATCAAGGAGTCCGGCGCACTCGACCTGGCGCTGGTCGTCAACGAAGGACCCGGCCAGGCCGCCGCGGGCGTCTTCACCACCAACCAGGTGAAGGCCGCGCCCGTGCTGTGGTCCCAGCAGGTGCTCAAGGAGCGCAAGCTGCACGCCGTGGTGCTCAACTCCGGCGGCGCGAACGCGTGCACCGGCCCCGAGGGCTTCCAGGACACCCACGCCACCGCCGAGAAGGTCGCCGAGGTGCTGGACGTCGGCGCGATCGAGGTCGCGGTGTGCTCCACCGGCCTCATCGGCGAACGCCTGCCGATGGACAACCTCACGGCGGGCGTGGACAAGGCGGCCCAGGAACTCGCCGCGGGCGACCAGGCGGACCTGAACGCCGCCACCGCCGTGATGACCACCGACACCCACCCCAAGCAGTGCTGGCAGGACCACCCCGACGGCTGGTCGGTGGGCGGGTTCGTCAAGGGCGCGGGCATGCTGTCGCCGAACATGGCCACGATGCTCAGCGTCATCACCACCGACGCGGTGATCGACGGCGACGCCCTGGACGCGGCCCTGCGCGCGGTCACCGCCAAGACCTACGACCGGCTCGACGTGGACGGCGGCACGTCCACCAACGACACCGTGCTCGTCCTCGCCTCCGGCGCCTCGGGCGTCGCACCCAGTCCGGACGAGTTCGCCGACGTGCTCACCGCCGTGGCGAAAGACCTGGTCAAGCAGCTCCAAGGGGACGCGGAAGGCGTGACCAAGGAGGTCTCGATCACGGTCAACGGCGCGCTCACCGAAGCCGAGGCCGTCGTGGTCGCCAAGACCGTCGCCGAGGACAACCTGGTCAAGACCGCGCTGTTCGGCTCCGACCCGAACTGGGGCCGCATCGCGATGGCCGTCGGCCGCTCGCAGGCCACCGTGGACCAGCACAAGCTGGGCATCACGATCAACGGCGTGACGCTGTTCGCCGACGGACACAAGGCCGCCGACCGCGGCGAGGCCGACCTGTCCGGTCGCGACGTCGAGATCGTGGTCGACCTGAACCTGGGCGGGGGCACCGCCACCGTGCTGACCACCGACCTGTCGCACGGGTACGTCGAAGAGAACAGCGCGTACAGCTCGTGATCACGCCCCAGGACAAAGCAGGCATCCTGATCGAGGCGCTGCCCTGGCTGCAGCGGTTCCGGGGCGCGATCGTGGTCGTCAAGTACGGCGGCAACGCCATGGTGGACGACGAGCTGAAGCGCGCGTTCGCGCAGGACATGGTGTTCCTCAAGCTCGCGGGCCTGCACCCGGTCGTGGTGCACGGCGGCGGGCCGCAGATCGCCGCGATGCTCAAGAAGCTCGGCATCGAGAGCGAGTTCCGCGGCGGCCTGCGCGTCACCACGCCGGAGGCCATGGACGTGGTCCGCATGGTGCTGGTCGGCCAGGTGCAGCGCGAGCTGGTCGGTTTGATCAACTCGCACGGCCCGTTCGCGGTCGGCCTGTCCGGTGAGGACGCCCACCTGCTGACCGCCGCACGGCGACCGGCCGTGGTGGACGGCGAGCCGGTCGACATCGGCCTGGTCGGCGACATCGTCGACGTGAACCCGGACGCGGTGCTGGACATCGTGCGCGCGGGCCGCATCCCGGTCGTGTCCACGGTCGCGCCGGACGTGGACGGCGTGGTGCACAACGTCAACGCCGACACGGCGGCGGGCGCGGTGGCGGTGGCGCTGAAGGCCGAGAAGCTGGTCGTGCTCACCGACGTCGAGGGCCTGTACGCGGACTGGCCGGACAAGACCTCGCTGCTGCACCGGGTCGACGCCGAGCGGCTGGAGAAGATGCTGCCGGACCTGGACAGCGGCATGGTGCCGAAGATGGAGGCCTGCCTGCGCGCGGTGCGCGGCGGCGTCGCCGAGGCGCACGTGATCGACGGCAGGCTGGCGCACTCGGTGCTGTTGGAGGTCTTCACCTCCGAGGGCGTCGGGACGATGGTGACCGAGAAGACCGGGACGGACGGGGCATGAGCGACCAGCAGCGGTGGCAGGCCGCGATGATGAACAACTACGGCACGCCCGGCCTGACGCTGACCCGGGGTGAGGGCGCGTACGTCTGGGACGCCGACGGCAACCGGTACCTGGACCTGCTGACCGGCATCGCGGTCAACGCCCTCGGCCACGCGCACCCGGCGATCGTGGCCGCCGTGACCGAGCAGATCGGCAAGATCGGCCACACGTCCAACCTCTACATCAACGAACCCGCGCTGAAGCTCGCCGAACGGCTGCTGGACCTGTCCGGTGTGGACGGTGACGGCCGGGTGCTGTTCTGCAACTCCGGCGCGGAGGCCAACGAGGCCGCGTTCAAGCTGAGCCGCCGCACCGGCCGCTCCAAGGTCGTGGCCACCGAAGGCGGTTTCCACGGCCGCACGATGGGCGCGCTGGCGCTCACCGGCCAGCCCGCGAAGCAAGAGCCGTTCGAGCCGCTGGTGCCCGGTGTCGTGCACGTCCCGTTCGGCGACGTGGCCGCGCTGGAGGCCGCGATCGACGACGAGACCGCCGCGTTCGTCGTGGAGCCGATCCAGGGCGAGAACGGCGTGGTCGTGCCGCCCGAGGGCTACCTTCAGGCGGCCCGCCGGATCACCGCCGAGCACGGCGCGCTGCTCGTCCTGGACGAGGTGCAGACCGGTGTCGGCCGGCTGGGCACCTGGTTCGCGTTCCAGCAGGTCGGGATCGTGCCCGACGTGATCACGCTGGCCAAGGGCCTCGGCGGCGGGCTGCCGCTGGGCGCGTGCATCGCGGTCGGCCCGGCCAAGGACCTGTTCGGCCCCGGCCAGCACGGCACCACGTTCGGCGGCAACCCGGTGTGCTGCGCCGCCGCGCTCGCGGTGCTGGACACGATCGCCGCCGACGGCCTGCTGGAGCACACCGCCGCGGTCGGCAAGGAGATCGCGGCCGGTGTCGAGGCGCTGGACCACCCGCTCATCTCCGGTGTGCGGGGTGCCGGCCTGCTGCTCGGCATCACGCTGCGCGAGGCGGTCTCGGCGAAGGCCGCGGCAGCCGCGCAGCAGGCCGGCTATCTGATCAACCCGATCCAGCCCGACGTCATCCGCCTGGCGCCGCCGCTGGTGCTGGACGAGGCCGACGCGCACCGGCTCGTGGCCGACCTGCCGTCGTTCCTCCCGACCACGACCCCAGGCCAGGAGCCGTGATGGTGCGCCACTTCCTGCGTGACGACGACCTGACCCCCGACGAGCAGGCCGCGGTCCTCGACCTCGCCGACGACTACAAGGCCGACCGGATGACCGCCAAGCCGCTGGCCGGTCCGAAGTCCGTGGCGGTGATCTTCGAGAAGAACTCCACCCGGACCCGGCTGTCGTTCGAGGTCGGCATCGCCCAGCTCGGCGGCAACCCGGTGATCATCGACGGCCGGTCCATGCAGCTCGGCCGCGAGGAGACCATCGAGGACACCTCCCGCATCCTGTCCGGGTACGTCGAGGCGGTGGTGTGGCGGACGTTCGCGCAGAAGCGCATCGACGCGATGGCGTCGGTGTCCCGCATCCCGGTGATCAACGCGCTGACCGACGAGTTCCACCCGTGCCAGGTGCTGGCCGACCTGCAGACCCTCCGGCGCGTGCACGGCAAGCTGGCCGGCCTCACCGTCACCTACCTGGGTGACGGCGCGAACAACATGTCCCACTCGATCCTGCTCGGCGGCGCCACCGCGGGCATGCACGTGCGGATCGCCGCGCCTGCGCTGTTCCAGCCGCTGCCGTGGGTGCTGGACGACGCCCGCAAGCGCGCCGCGGACACCGGCGGCTCGGTGACCGTCATCGAGGACCCGCGCGAGGCGGTCGACGGCGCGGACGTGCTGATGACCGACACGTGGACGTCCATGGGCCAGGAGAACGACGGCCGCGACCGGATGCGCCCGTTCCGGCCCTACCAGCTCAACGCCGACCTGGTCGCCGCGACCGGCGTGAAGACGACCGTGCTGCACTGCCTGCCCGCCCACCGCGGCCAGGAGATCACCGACGACGTGCTCGACGGGCCGCACAGCGCCGTGTGGGACGAGGCCGAGAACCGGCTGCACGCCCAGAAAGCGCTGCTGGTGTGGCTGCTGGAGCAGTCGCGATGACCCGGACCGCGCGGCAGGCCCGCATCGTCGAACTGGTCACCCAACGCGCCATCCGCAGCCAGTCCGAACTGGCGAAGACGCTGGCGGTGGAAGGCATCGAGGTCACCCAGGCCACGCTGTCGCGCGACCTGGACGAGCTGGGCGCGGTCAAGCTGCGCGGACCCGACGGCGGCGCGCCCGTCTACGTCATCCCGGAGGACGGCAGCCCGGTGCGCGGCGTGCAGGGCGGCACATCCCGCCTCACCCGGCTGCTCGGCGAACTGCTGGTGTCCGTGGACCACTCGGGCAACCTCGCCGTCCTGCGCACACCGCCCGGCGCCGCCCAGTTCCTGGCCAGCGCGCTGGACCGGGCCGCGCTGCACGACATCGTCGGCACCATCGCCGGTGACGACACCATCCTCGCCGTGGCGCGGGAACCCCTCACCGGCGCGGACCTGGCCGCCAGGGTGACCGCGCTCGCCGCGGGCGAGGACCAGTCGCCGCCGGAGGAGCACCATGGGTGAGCGGGTCGTCCTCGCCTACTCCGGCGGGCTCGACCCCTCGACGGCCGTCGGCGGGCACGCCGAGGTCGTCGCCGTCGCGGTGGACCTCGGCGAGCACGACGAGGACCCGGCGACCACCCGCGCGCGGGCGCTGGCCGGCGGCGCGGTCGAGGCCGAGGTGATCGACGCCCGCGACGAGTTCGCCGACCGCTACTGCCTGCCCGCCCTGCGCGCCAACGCCCTCCGGCCGGCGTCCGCGCTGCTGCCGCCGCTGGTCGCCCAGCACCTGGTCGAGGCCGCCCGCCGGCACGGCGCGACGACCGTGGCGCACGACCGCACCGGCGCCGACCGGATCCGCTTCGAGACCGGTGTCCGCGCCCTCGCGCCCGACCTGGAGGTCGTCGCCGTCGCAGGGGCCGACGAGCCGGTGCCACCGCGCCCGCCGGTGCGGATCGAGCCGGGCGACCCCGACGAGCTCGTCCTCACGTTCGACCGGGGCAGGCCGGTCGCCGTCGACGGCGAGACCGTGACCATGCCGCAGGCCGTCCGGGAGCTGAACCGGAGGGCGGGCGTGTCCGGGACCGGCCGCCTGACCGGCGTCCGCGCCTACGAGACGCCGGGCGCGAGCGCGTTGACCACCGCGCATCAACAGCTGGAGGACGTCACCCTGGAGCCCGACCTGGTCCGCTTCAAGCGGCGGGTCGAGCGGCGCTGGGGTGCACTGGTGCACGAAGGCCTGTGGTTCTCGCCGCTCAAGCAGGCGTTGGACAGCTTCATCGACACCACCCAGCGGCACGTGTCCGGCGAGGTCCGGCTCGTGCTGCACGGTGGCCGCGCGGTCGTCACGGGCCGGCGCGGCGAGGAGGCGCTGTCCGACCTCGGCCTGGGCTTCGGGCAACCCCGGCGCCTGCCGGACAAGATCGCCGCGACGTAGGGATTCGATCACGTGAGTTCATTGTGGGGTGGCCGGTTCGCCGGAGGACCGGCCGAGGCGATGGCGCGACTGTCGGCGTCGACGCACTTCGACTGGCGACTCGCCCCGTACGACATCAGGGGTTCCCGCGCGCACGCCCGCGTGCTGCACCGGGCGGGCCTGCTGACCACCGACGAGCTGGACCGCATGCTGGCGGCGCTGGACGCCCTGGAAGCCGACGTGGCGTCCGGGTCGTTCACCCCGACGCCGGCCGACGAGGACGTGCACACGGCGCTGGAGCGCGGCCTGATCGAGCGCGCCGGACCGGAGCTGGGCGGCAAGCTGCGCGCCGGCCGGTCCCGCAACGACCAGGTGGCCACGCTGTTCCGGATGTGGCTGCGCGACGCCGCCGGGCGGGTGGCCGCGGGCGTGCTGGACGTGGTCGAGGCGCTGGCCGACCAGGCGTCCGCGCACGCCACCGCCGTCATGCCCGGCCGCACGCACCTGCAGTCCGCGCAGCCCGTGCTGCTCGCGCACCACCTGCTCGCGCACGGCCAGGCGTTGCTGCGCGACGTCGACCGGCTGCGCGACTGGGACAAGCGCACCGCCCTGTCGCCGTACGGGTCGGGCGCGCTGGCGGGCTCGTCGCTGGGCCTGGACCCGGCGGCGGTGGCCGCCGAGCTGGGCTTCGACGGGCCGGTGGAGAACTCCATCGACGGCACCGCGTCCCGCGACTTCGCCGCCGAGATCGCGTTCGTGCTGGCCATGATCGGCGTCGACCTGTCCCGCATCGCCGAAGAGGTGATCATCTGGACGACCGCCGAGTTCCGCTTCGCGGTGCTGGACGACGCGTGGGCCACCGGCAGCTCGATCATGCCGCAGAAGAAGAACCCCGACGTCGCCGAGCTGACCCGGGGCAAGTCCGGCCGGCTCATCGGCAACCTGACCGGCTTGCTGGCCACCTTGAAGGCACAGCCCCTGGCCTACAACCGGGACCTGCAGGAGGACAAAGAGCCCTTGTTCGACTCGGTCGAGCAGCTGGAACTCCTGCTGCCCGCGCTGGCCGGGATGATCGCCACCATGCGGTTCGACACCGGGCGGATGGCCGCGGCGGCGCCGGCCGGGTTCACCCTGGCCACCGACATCGCCGAGTGGCTGGTCCGGCAGGGCGTGCCGTTCCGGGTGGCGCACGAGGCGGCGGGCGAGTGCGTCCGCGTGGCCGAGGGGCGCGGCGTCGGGCTGGAGGAGCTGACCGATGAGGAGTTCGCCACCATCTCGCCCGCGCTGACCCCCGAGGTGCGTAGCGTGTTGACCGTGGAAGGGTCCATCGCGTCACGGGACGCGCACGGCGGCACCGCCCCCGACCGGGTCGCCGAGCAGTTGAAGAGGTTGCGCGACAAGGTCTCCGTTGCCCGCAACACCTAGGCAGTTCACCGAGCAGGAGCTCGCCGTCGACCCCGTCGACGCCGCGCGGCTCCTGCTCGGCGGCATCATCGAGTCGACCACCGACGAGGGTGTGGTCGGCGTGCGGATCGTCGAGGTGGAGGCCTACCGGGGCGGCGACGACCCGGCGTCGCACTGCTACCGGGGCCGCACGCCGCGCAACGACGTGATGTTCGGCCCGGCCGGTCGGCTCTACGTGTACTTCGTCTACGGCATGCACTTCTGCGCGAACGTGGTGTCGCTGACCGACGGCGTGCCCGGCGCGGTGCTGCTGCGCGCCGGCGAGGTCGTGACCGGCTCGGCACTGGCCCACGCCCGCCGGCCGTCCGCCCGCAGCCACGCCGAACTCGCCAAGGGCCCGGCCAGGCTGACCGGCGTCCTCGGCCTCGACCGCGGGCACAACGGGGTCGACCTGACCGAGCCGGACGCGACCGTGCGGCTGCTCGCGGGCGACCCGGTGGACGAAGCCGACATCCGCACCGGCCCCCGTGTCGGTGTGGCCGTGGCGGTGGACGTGCCGTGGCGGTTCTGGATCGACTCACCGGCCGTCAGCACCTACCGCCGGGGCACCCGCCGCACCCGTGTCGTCACCTGAACCCGGGGATCAGATCTCGCCGAAGACGTGCGTGCCGGGCGCGTCCGCGTCGTCACCCGCCCAGAACTCCACCCAGTGCTGCACGAACTCCGACTTCGAGATCTCGCCGTCACCGTCGAGGTCCAGCCGGGCGAACACGGCGTCGGTGGGTGTGTCGTCCCCGGTCCAGGCGTGGATCATCCGGCCGTACTCGGGCGCGGACACCCGACCGTCGGCGTCCTCGTCCACCGCCTCGAACATCGACTCCGCGGTGGCCACGACCAGGTCGAGCATGGTGCCGAGGTTGTCCACCACCTTGAGCACCTCGTCCACCGTGACCTTGTCGTCGCGGTCGTGGTCGGACGCCTCCCGCAGCGCGTCCCACCAGCTCATCATGATCTCGCGCAACCGCCCCTGCTCGGCACTGCCCCGGATGTGCACCCACCGGTCCGTCAACGCCTCGAAATCGGCCCGCTCCAGGAACCCGTCACCGTTCGAGTCCATGGCGGTGAACACGATGGAGGTCTTCTTCCGCTGCAAGTCGCTGGCCACGCAAGCAAACTTGGTCGCCGAACGCCACGAGGACAATTGACCAGCCGGGGCAAACCTCTGCGCGCCAGAGTGACACCGTGGTGACCGTAGGTAGCGCGACTACCGCACCGTCCGCCGGTACCACACGCGCCGTTCGTGCGCGGGCAGCGCCATCCGGCTGATCACGCTGGTCAGCACCGCGCCGATCAGCAGCCACAGCAGGGCGGCCAGGCCGTCGTTGAACAACGTCCGCAGGGCTTCGTTCGCCGGCGTGAACAGGTCGCGCAATCCCAACGACACCGCGGCCGACCACGACTCGATCAGCTGGGCGAACCCGTTCGCCGGGTTGGCGCCGCCGATCACCAGGAAGATGTGGATCGCCAGCACGATCGCGAACAGCCAGCAGATCACGTCGATCACGGCGCACACGACGCGCACGGTGCGCACCCGGCCGTCACCCCGCTCGACCACTTCCTCCTCCCGCGGGTACGGCGCTTCCTGCCGGTACACCTGCTCCTCGGAGGGCATGAACTCGGTCGGACGGTCAGCGGGACGTCGGTCGCGGTCTCTATAGGTCATCGCGGCGGTCCTCTCACTAGTGCCCCCTCGGCGACTACCCGCCGGCGACACCGCCTCAAACTGCTTTGACCAGGTAGAGGAGAATGGCTGCCCGTGAGCGAGCACATCCTCGATGAGCTGTCCTGGCGCGGCCTGATCGCGCACTCCACCGACCTCGACGCGCTGCGGAAGGATCTCGACGCGGGTCCGCTCACGCTCTATTGCGGTTTCGACCCGACCGCGCCCAGCCTGCACGCCGGCAACCTCGTCCCGCTGCTCATGCTGCGCCGCTTCCAGCGCGCCGGGCACCGGCCGATCGTCCTCGCGGGCGGTGCCACCGGCATGATCGGCGACCCACGTGACAGCGCCGAGCGCGCGCTCAACCCGCTGGACACGGTCGCCGAGTGGGCTGGGCGCATCCGCGGCCAGCTGGAGCGGTTCGTCGAGTTCGACGACAGCCCCACCGGCGCGATCGTGGCCAACAACCTGGACTGGACCGGCCCGATGGGCGTGCTGGAGTTCCTGCGCGACGTGGGCAAGCACTTCTCGGTCAACGTCATGCTCGCCCGCGAGACGGTGAAGCGCCGCCTCGACGGCGAGGGCATGTCGTACACCGAGTTCAGCTACCTGCTCCTGCAGTCGCACGACTACCTCCAGCTCAACCGGAAGTACGGCACCACGCTCCAGGTGGGCGGCTCCGACCAGTGGGGCAACATCCTCGGCGGCGTCGACCTGGTCCGGAAGGTCGACGGCAAGTCGGTGCACGCGCTGACCGCGCCGCTGGTCACCGACGCCGAGGGCCGCAAGTTCGGCAAGTCCACCGGCGGCGGCAACGTGTGGCTCGACCCGGCGATGACCTCGCCGTACGCCTGGTACCAGTACTTCGTGAACGTGGGCGACGCCGACGTGATCCGCTACCTGCGGCTGTTCACCTTCCTGACCAAGGAGGAGATCGCCGAGCTGGAGCGGCAGACCGCCGAGGCGCCGCACCTGCGGGCCGCGCAGAAGAAGCTGGCCGAGGAGTTCACCAACCTGGTGCACGGCGAGCACGAGACCAAGCAGGTCATCGTGGCGAGCCAGGCCCTGTTCGGTCGCGGCGAGCTGCGCGAGCTGGACCTGTCCACGCTGGAGGCCGCGATGGCCGAGGCGCCGACCGGCGACGTCCGCCTGGCGGACGCGCCGACCATCGTGGACCTGCTGGTCAGCTCCGGGCTGGCGGACAGCAAGGGCGCGGCGCGGCGAACCGTGAAGGAGGGCGGCGCGTACGTGAACAACTCGAAGGTCACCGACGAGGAGTGGGTGCCCGCCAAGGAGGACCTGCTGCACGGGTCGTGGCTGATCGTCCGGCGCGGCAAGCGCAACACGGCAGGGGTGCGCGTGCAGGTCTGACCTGCGCGAACAACCCCACCGAGCGTCACCTCGAAGGCCGTCGGTCCCACCAGGACCGGCGGCCTTCGCGTCATTCGAGTGTGATCGCGGTCACACTGTTGCCGATGGACCGGGTCCGATAGCGTGAGGTGGACTGCGGCACGGGCTGCTGACCTGCGGTTTCAGCCTGTGGCGCGGTGCTGCGCCCCCGATTTGACCTCCGGTTCGGGTGCGTGTAACTTTCTCCATGTCAGCACGGAACGGGCCGGGAACACCGGAACGGAGTGCGGCAGGTCACGAACCAAGCTCCCGCTAGCGTGGTAGAGTGGGTGACCTCGGAACGGAAGACCCAGTCCAGGCTCGTCTGAGCCGTTGCGACCAGGGCGTCTGGCTTCCAACACAAGCTTCAGCGAAACACAAGCCTCAGATCGAGCCGCGCGAGCGGTGAGTGATGATGTGCGCGTGTTCTTTGAGAACTCAACAGCGTGCCGAATAGCCAGTAAATTTATGAACCTCGTCAAGAGGTTTCCTTTGAGGTTGTTACTGGACAACTGACAGTATTTGTCAGTGTTGTTCGGAGCGATCGAACTCATTCCTTATTGGAGAGTTTGATCCTGGCTCAGGACGAACGCTGGCGGCGTGCTTAACACATGCAAGTCGAGCGGTAAGGCCTTTCGGGGTACACGAGCGGCGAACGGGTGAGTAACACGTGGGTAACCTGCCCTGTACTCTGGGATAAGCCTGGGAAACTAGGTCTAATACCGGATACGACCCTCGGGGGCATCTTCGGGGGTGGAAAGTTCCGGCGGTACGGGNGTGTTGTTCGGAGCGATCGAACTCATTCCTTATTGGAGAGTTTGATCCTGGCTCAGGACGAACGCTGGCGGCGTGCTTAACACATGCAAGTCGAGCGGTAAGGCCCTTCGGGGTACACGAGCGGCGAACGGGTGAGTAACACGTGGGTAACCTGCCCTGTACTCTGGGATAAGCCTGGGAAACTAGGTCTAATACCGGATACGACCCTCGGGGGCATCTTCGGGGGTGGAAAGTTCCGGCGGTACGGGATGGACCCGCGGCCTATCAGCTTGTTGGTGGGGTAATGGCCTACCAAGGCGACGACGGGTAGCCGGCCTGAGAGGGTGACCGGCCACACTGGGACTGAGACACGGCCCAGACTCCTACGGGAGGCAGCAGTGGGGAATATTGCACAATGGGCGAAAGCCTGATGCAGCGACGCCGCGTGAGGGATGACGGCCTTCGGGTTGTAAACCTCTTTCAGCAGGGACGAAGCGCGAGTGACGGTACCTGCAGAAGAAGCACCGGCTAACTACGTGCCAGCAGCCGCGGTAATACGTAGGGTGCGAGCGTTGTCCGGAATTATTGGGCGTAAAGAGCTCGTAGGCGGTTTGTTGCGTCGGCTGTGAAAACTTCACGCTTAACGTGGAGCCTGCAGTCGATACGGGCAGACTTGAGTTCGGCAGGGGAGACTGGAATTCCTGGTGTAGCGGTGAAATGCGCAGATATCAGGAGGAACACCGGTGGCGAAGGCGGGTCTCTGGGCCGATACTGACGCTGAGGAGCGAAAGCGTGGGGAGCGAACAGGATTAGATACCCTGGTAGTCCACGCCGTAAACGGTGGGTGCTAGGTGTGGGGGACTTCCACGTTCTCCGTGCCGCAGCTAACGCATTAAGCACCCCGCCTGGGGAGTACGGCCGCAAGGCTAAAACTCAAAGGAATTGACGGGGGCCCGCACAAGCGGCGGAGCATGTGGATTAATTCGATGCAACGCGAAGAACCTTACCTGGGCTTGACATGCACCGGAAACCTGCAGAGATGTAGGCCTCTTCGGACTGGTGTACAGGTGGTGCATGGCTGTCGTCAGCTCGTGTCGTGAGATGTTGGGTTAAGTCCCGCAACGAGCGCAACCCTCGTTCCATGTTGCCAGCGCGTTATGGCGGGGACTCATGGGAGACTGCCGGGGTCAACTCGGAGGAAGGTGGGGATGACGTCAAGTCATCATGCCCCTTATGTCCAGGGCTTCACACATGCTACAATGGCCGGTACAGAGGGCTGCTAAGCCGTGAGGTGGAGCGAATCCCACAAAGCCGGTCTCAGTTCGGATCGGGGTCTGCAACTCGACCCCGTGAAGTCGGAGTCGCTAGTAATCGCAGATCAGCAACGCTGCGGTGAATACGTTCCCGGGCCTTGTACACACCGCCCGTCACGTCACGAAAGTCGGTAACACCCGAAGCCCGTGGCCCAACCAGCTTGCTGGGGGGAGCGGTCGAAGGTGGGACTGGCGATTGGGACGAAGTCGTAACAAGGTAGCCGTACCGGAAGGTGCGGCTGGATCACCTCCTTTCTAAGGAGCATCTGCGGGTGGCACTTGTGCTGCTCGGAGGCCACGCGGTCGGCGAACGATCGATCGGTGGAGCTCAATATTGTGGATGCTGGCTAATGCAGAACCTCGGGTTGTCCGCGGAGTTAGTACTGTTCCTTCGGGAGCGTGGAAGGGTCCGTCGAGGGTTCAGGGTTTCTGTTCGGTACGCTGTTGGGTCCTGAGAGAACACGTGAGTGTTTTCTTCAGCGAGAAACGACAGGGCGACCTCCGCCTTCGAACCGCCGGGTTGATCCGGTAGGCGTTGGCAGTAGTGGGGTGGTGTCTGGTTGTTCTTTGAGAACTGCACAGTGGATGCGAGCATCTTTGTGGCAAGTTATTAAGGGCACACGGTGGATGCCTTGGCACCAGGAGCCGATGAAGGACGTAGGAGACTGCGATAAGTCTTGGGGAGCTGTCAACCGAGCTGAGATCCAAGAATTTCCGAATGGGGAAACCCGGCCCCAGTCATGTGGGGTCACCCACGTCTGAACACATAGGGCGTGTGGAGGGAACGCGGGGAAGTGAAACATCTCAGTACCCGCAGGAAGAGAAAACAACCGTGATTCCGTGAGTAGTGGCGAGCGAAAGCGGAAGAGGCTAAACCGTATTCGTGTGATACCCGGCAGGGGTTGCGTGTACGGGGTCGTGGGACCTGTTGGTCAGTTCTGCCGGACTGGCAAGGAGTCATAAAACGGTGTTGTTAGCGGAATGCGTCTGGAAAGCGTGGCCGTAGAGGGTGAGAGTCCCGTACGCGAAAACATACCGTCTCCTAACGGTGTTCCCAAGTAGCAGCGAGCTCGTGGAATTTGCTGTGAATCTGGCGGGACCACCCGCTAAGCCTGAATACTCCCTGGTGACCGATAGCGGACTAGTACCGTGAGGGAAAGGTGAAAAGTACCCCGGGAGGGGAGTGAAATAGTACCTGAAACCGTGTGCCTACAATCCGTCGGAGCCTTTCGGGGTGACGGCGTGCCTTTTGAAGAATGAGCCTGCGAGTTAGTGCTGCGTGGCGAGGTTAACCCGTGTGGGGTAGCCGTAGCGAAAGCGAGTCCGAATAGGGCGTCAGAGTCGCGTGGTCTAGACCCGAAGCGGAGTGATCTAGCCATGGCCAGGGTGAAGCGTGGGTAAGACTGCGTGGAGGCCCGAACCCACCAGGGTTGAAAACCTGGGGGATGAGCTGTGGTTAGGGGTGAAAGGCCAATCAAACTCCGTGATAGCTGGTTCTCCCCGAAATGCATTTAGGTGCAGCGTCGTGTGTTTCGTGCCGGAGGTAGAGCACTGGATGGTCTAGGGGGCCCACAAGCTTACCGAAATCAACCAAACTCCGAATGCCGGTACGTGAGAGCGCGGCAGTGAGACTGCGGGGGATAAGCTTCGTAGTCGAGAGGGAAACAGCCCAGAACGCCGGCTAAGGCCCCTAAGTGTGTGCTAAGTGGGAAAGGATGTGGGGTCGCCCAGACAACCAGGAGGTTGGCTTAGAAGCAGCCACCCTTTAAAGAGTGCGTAATAGCTCACTGGTCAAGTGGTCCTGCGCCGACAATGTAGCGGGGCTTAAGCACACCGCCGAAGCCGTGTCATTCCAGTGTATGCTGGGATGGGTAGGGGAGCGTCGTTCAGCCATTGAAGCTGCAGGGGAACCTAGTGGTGGAGGCTGGACGAGTGAGAATGCAGGCATGAGTAGCGAAAGCAGAGTGAGAAACTCTGCCGCCGGATGACCAAGGGTTCCTGGGCCAGGCTAATCCGCCCAGGGTAAGTCGGGACCTAAGGCGAGGCCGACAGGCGTAGTCGATGGACAACGGGTTGATATTCCCGTACCCGTGTGAACGCGCCCATGGCGAACCTTGTGATACTAACCGCCCAAAGCGCTATGGGAGTCTTCGGACGACTGTGGTTGTGGAGCGCGGGACCTGAACTTGTAGTAGTCAAGCGATGGGGTGACGCAGGAGGGTAGCTCCGCCAGTGAGTGGTAGTACTGGTGTAAGCGTGTAGGCCGACGTGTAGGCAAATCCGCACGTCATGTAGGCTGAGACGTGATGCATAGCCGATTGAGGCGAAGTAGGGTGATCCCATGCTGCCGAGAAAAGCCTCTAGTGAGTGTTCATGCGGCCCGTACCCCAAACCGACACAGGTGGTCAGGTAGAGAATACCGAGGCGATCGGGCGAACTGTGGTTAAGGAACTCGGCAAAATGCCCCCGTAACTTCGGGAGAAGGGGGGCCGAGGGATTTGAAGCCCCTTGCGGGCTAGGATTTTTCGGCCGCAGAGACCAGCGAGAAGCGACTGTTTACTAAAAACACAGGTCCGTGCGAAGTCGCAAGACGATGTATACGGACTGACGCCTGCCCGGTGCTGGAACGTTAAGGGGACCGGTTAGCTCTTCGGGGCGAAGCTGAGAACTTAAGCGCCAGTAAACGGCGGTGGTAACTATAACCATCCTAAGGTAGCGAAATTCCTTGTCGGGTAAGTTCCGACCTGCACGAATGGCGTAACGACTTCTCGACTGTCTCAACCACAGGCCCGGCGAAATTGCATTACGAGTAAAGATGCTCGTTACGCGCGGCAGGACGGAAAGACCCCGGGACCTTTACTATAGCTTGGTATTGGTGTTCGGTTCGGCTTGTGTAGGATAGGTGGGAGACTGTGAAGCTGTGACGCCAGTCATGGTGGAGTCGTCGTTGAAATACCACTCTGGTCGTACTGGATGTCTAACCTCGGTCCGTGATCCGGATCAGGGACAGTGCCTGGTGGGTAGTTTAACTGGGGCGGTTGCCTCCCAAAGGGTAACGGAGGCGCTCAAAGGTTCCCTCAGCCTGGTTGGCAATCAGGTGTCGAGTGCAAGTGCACAAGGGGGCTTGACTGTGAGACCGACGGGTCGAGCAGGGACGAAAGTCGGAACTAGTGATCCGGCCATGGCTTGTGGAAGCGTGGTCGCTCAACGGATAAAAGGTACCCCGGGGATAACAGGCTGATCTTGCCCAAGAGTCCATATCGACGGCATGGTTTGGCACCTCGATGTCGGCTCGTCGCATCCTGGGGCTGGAGTAGGTCCCAAGGGTTGGGCTGTTCGCCCATTAAAGCGGTACGCGAGCTGGGTTTAGAACGTCGTGAGACAGTTCGGTCCCTATCCGCCGCGCGCGTAGGATACTTGCGGAAGGCTGTCCCTAGTACGAGAGGACCGGGACGGACGGACCTCTGGTGTGCCAGTTGTCCTGCCAAGGGCATTGCTGGTTGGCTACGTTCGGAAGGGATAACCGCTGAAAGCATCTAAGCGGGAAGCCTGTTCCTAGATGAGGTATCCCACCCTTTGTGGGTTAAGGCCCCCAAGAGACTATTGGGTTGATAGGCCGGAGATGGAAGGTCGGTAACGGCTGGAGTTGACCGGTACTAATAGGCCGAGGACTTGCTCACGAACATGCTACGCATCCACTGTGCGGTTCTGAAAGAACCGAACCGGACCATCCTGGTCCTGGCACGGGAGTGTCGGGGTCGGGGTGCCTACGGGTTGGTAATTTCATAGNGCGGGAAGCCTGTTCCTAGATGAGGTATCCCACCCTTTGTGGGTTAAGGCCCCCAAGAGACTATTGGGTTGATAGGCCGGAGATGGAAGGTCGGTAACGGCTGGAGTTGACCGGTACTAATAGGCCGAGGACTTGCTCACGAACATGCTACGCATCCACTGTGCGGTTCTGAAAGAACCGAACCGGACCATCCTGGTCCTGGCACGGGAGTGTCGGGGTCGGGGTGCCTACGGGTTGGTAATTTCATAGTGTTTCGGTGGTCATAGCGGTTGGGGAACACCCGGTCCCATTCCGAACCCGGTAGTTAAGCCTTCCAGCGCCGATGGTACTGCACTCGTGAGGGTGTGGGAGAGTAGGACGCCGCCGAGCATACTTCGACCCTCAGGGGCACTCGTTGATTCGAGTGCCCCTGAGGGCTTTTTGGCGTCTCGTAAAGGCTTTCCACCAGGTTTCCACGCGACCGCGAACCGTCACTCCCCGGTTGTCTCCACCGCTATTCGGGCGATGCTCCTGGCGCGACTGGGTGACGCTCCGCGCACAGCCTTTGTCCGTCCCTACGGTAGCCCGCATGAGCAGCGGTGGATGGACGAGGGAGGCGCCGGTGCCGTGGCGAGCGCGCAGACCGAGCAGATCACTCAGAGCGAGCAGACCGAGGGGCAGGCACGCCCGCGCCCGCCACTCGTCGGAGACCCCGGTCTGGGTTTCGCTGTTCCTCGCCCTGGTGGTGCTCATCTCCCTGATCTTGTTGCTGCTCACCTACGTTTGACGGTCATTCGACGGGCTTCAGGTCACCGGTCGGGAATCGCCGCTCGTTGCGCTCGATCTTGGCGAACGCTGCCTCGATGAGGTCGACATCGAGCTTGTCGGCCAGCCGGACCAGGTAGTGCATGACGTCGGCCAGCTCGTCACGCACGTTCCACGCCAACTCGGGGTCGTCCATCGCGTGCGCGGCCTGCTCGGGCGTGAGCCACTGGAACAGGTCGGTCAGCTCTCCGACCTCCCCGGACAACGCCATCACGAGGTTCTTCGGGGTGTGGTACTCGTCCCAGTCCCGCGCGGCGGCGAACCGGCGCAACGCGTCGCGCAGGTCGTTGAGGGTCGCAGCGTTGGTGCCCGCAGAGTCGTTGCCCGGAGAGTCGTTGCCCGCAGAATTCATGCCCGCAGAGCTACCACACGGTGGTCGCTGGGGCGCACCCCGCGTACCCGTTTGAACGCCGTGCTGAACGCGAACCCGTCCGCGTACCCGACCGCACGGGCCACCGACCCCACCGTGGCGTCCGGCTCGCGCAGGAGGTCCGCGGCGACGTCCATGCGCCACCCGGTCAGGTAAGTGAGCGGCGGCACGCCGACCAGTGCGGTGAACCGTCGTGCCATCGCCGCCCGCGACACCCCGGCGCGCGCCGCGAGTTCCGCGACGGTCCACGCGCGCTCCGGCTCGTCGTGCATCGCACGCAGAGCGGGCCCCACGACCTCGTCACCCAACGCCCGGTACCACGCCGGCGTTTCCGCCTCCGGCCGGTCGAACCACTCCCGCAACGCGTACACCAACAGCAGCTCCAGCAGCCGTTCGAGCACGATGTCCTGCCCGGCCTGGTCCTTCGCCACCTCCGCGGCCAGCACGTCCAACGTGGGGCAGTGCTCGTCGTCGCACGGCACGACGATCGTCGACGGCAGGGCGTTGAGCAGCCGCCTCGCACCGCCACCGTCGGCCGAGTAACCCGCGGTGATCACCAGCGTGTCGCCGTCCGGGTCGAGCCCGTAGGTGCGCGTGCCCACGCGCCACTGCTCGCAGTCCGGTTCGCCCACCTCGATCTGTGGTGGTGTCGACGGGTCGTCGGCCAGCACGTACCGCAGCCCGCCGCGGATCAGCCCGAGCGAACCGGGTCGCAGGAGCACGCGGGTGCCGTCCTCGACCAGCAGCCACGTGTCGCCGCGCACGGCCGTCACGAGCGTGAACGGCGCCGTCACCGTGAAGGCCAGCGCCCACGGCGGTGAGGCGAACGAGCGGCACACGTCGGCACGTTGCGCGCGCACGCCGCGCAGGAGATCGGTGAGAGCGTCCACGTAGACGATTGAACATGGATCCGGGACGGTGAGCCATGTTCCGTCCAGCACGATCTTGATTGTCTTGTGGCATGACAATCCTGGTTCTCGGAGCAACCGGCAAGACCGGTCGTCGCGTCACTTCCGCCCTCGACGCCCTCGGCGTCGCCCACCGTGCCGTGTCCCGCAGCACGGACATCCGGTTCGACTGGTCCGACCAGTCCACTTGGGCCTCGGCCCTGGACGGTGCCACCGCCGTGTACGTCGTGCCCATGGCGGCGAACCTGGACGACGCCGAGGTGGCGGCGTTCGTGCCGCAGGCGGTGCGGGCCGGTGTGCGGCGGATCGTCCTGCTGTCCGCGCGCGGTCTTTCCGCGGACGACGGCCGCGAGCGTGCCGTGCGCGAGTCCGGTGTGGACTGGACGATCCTGCGGCCGACGTGGTTCTCGCAGAACTTCAGCGAGGACTACTTCCTGCCGCAGATCCTGTCGGGCGAGGTCGTGCTGCCCGCCGGCGGTGACGGCGGGCACCCGTTCATCGACGCGCGGGACATCGCCGACGTGGCGGTGGCGGCGTTGACGCAGGAAGGGCACGCGGGCGTCACGTACGAGCTGTCCGGGCCGGAGGCGTTGAGCTACGGCGAGGCGTTGGCGCGGATCGGGGAGGTGTCGGGTCGTTCGATCCGGATCAGGGACGTGCCCGCGGCCGACTACACCCGGATGTTGGCGGAGGCCGGCTTCGGGGAGGCGTACGCGGAGGTGCTCACGATGTCGCTGACCGCGGCCCGCGACGGCTACGACGCCGAGCTGTCCGATGGCGTGCCGTCCGTGCTCGGGCACGACGGGCGGCTGTTCGGCGACTACGTGAAGGAGGCGTCCGCCGTGTGGGCCTGACGGTTATCCCCGGACGACGGTGAGGTTCGGTCGGGTGGCGCTGCCGCTGTCGCCCCGGCCTGGCAGGGCGGTGAGCACCAGGCCGAACACAAGCCCGTTCAGCTCTTCCACGTCCAGCAGCAGTTCACGGGCGACGGCGTGCGGCGTGGTGCCCTGGGCGCGCAGGGCGCGGAAGACCTTGGTGAGCAGCTGGGACGTCTCGCGGTGGCCGGTGCGGGGAGTGCGGCGGGCCAGCTGGGCGCACACGGTCGCGTGCTGCGTGCGGCTGAGCAGGCCCAGGTCGCGCAGGCGGTGCGCCAGGGCCGGCGGCGCCACGTGCCAGGTGGCGCTGTGCGCGACGACGTGCTCGGTGAGCGGGCCGCGGTCGACGGCGGCCAGCACACCGGCGCGGGGCAGCAGGAACGCGGTGGCGAACGTTTGCGGGTCGGCCGCGCCGGTCAGCCGCCCCAGCTCCCGGGCTGCGTCGAAGCGGGCTTCGTCGGGGGACGCGGTCGGGTCCAGGAACACGTACGGGGTGCCCGCGTGGCGGCACGAGAACGGGCCCGCGCCCGCGCAGTCCGGCGGCAGCGAGAAGACCCGGACGCCGTGCGCCTCCAGCAGGTGCACCAGGTTGGGCGCCGGTCGGTGCGGGATGCCCCAGCGGGCGCGCACCACGTCCGCCGCGGTCTCCGAGTCCGGGTGGTCCCACGTCGGCACGTCCGGCTCGGGGAACGTGAACGCGCGCGTCAGCCAGCCGTCGAAGCCGATGGCCAGGCGGGCGGCGCCGATCGCGGCGTCCCGTTGCCGCTTGGCCGCCGGTCGGCTGAACGCCACCTCGACCTCGGGCACGTCGTCGGCTTCCAGGAAGCCCGGCGGGAAGCCGAGGGCCTCGGTGAGCCGGGCGGTGGTGGCCGGGCGCGGTTGACGGCGGCCGTGCTCGTAGTCGCCGATGCTCGCCGGGCTCGTGCCCGCCTTGCGCGCCAGCTCCACCGCGGTGAGGCCGCGACGGGTCCGGGCGAGGACGAGGCGGGAGGGCGTGAGCATGATCGAGCCATTCTCGCACCCGCCTACCGGCGTGGCGTGACGGTGACGTCGACCTCGTCCGGGCCGTGGGGGTCGCGTGGCGCGGGCAGCGGGCCGAACACCAAAGGCGGCAACGTGATCCGGCGCGCCCACCGGTCCACGACCTGGCCCTGCGGCGTGGGCTCCGGCTGAGCCACCTCGCGCAGCACGACCAGCCGTTCCCCTTCCTGCTGGGGGTAGGTGACCAGGAACCACAGCTTCCACTCGTGCGTGTGCAGCGAGTCGAAGAGGGTGAACTGGTCGCGGTCGTTGCCGCGCATCATGGCGGCGATGGCCGGGCCCTTGGCGTAGTCGCTGCGCAGGGGAGCGCCGGGCGTGCCGGTGTGGCGGTTGCCCTGGAGGGTGCCCAGCACGACCGGTTTGGTGGGGTGCTGGACGAGGCCCGCGTTCCACTTGTCGACCCGCGTCCAGCCCTCGGCGACGAGGACCTCGCGGAGCCTGCCGACCCGGTGGATCCAGTCCAGCAGGCCGGCGCCGTTGGTCGGCCCGAGGGGCGGCGCGGACGCCCGTGCGTCGACCCCGGCCCAGATCGCCTCGTCCAGGTGGTCGGTGCGCAGGCCTAGCTCGGCCAGCTGGGCGTGGTGCTCGGCGGTCAGCTCGGTGGCGTTCGACATCCTCATACCCGGCACGGTAGCCACGACCACCGACAATTCCGCCGACTCGTGGGCCGGCGCGAAGGTGACACCATGGTGGTGTGGACGTGCGCAGCAGGAACAACGTGGTCGTGACCGGCGACGCCGACGGCCCCGTGGTGGTGCTCTCGCACGGCTTCGGGTGCGACCAGACCATGTGGCGGCTGGTCGTGCCCGTGCTCGCCGAGACGTGCCGGGTCGTGCTGTTCGACCACGTCGGCGCGGGCCGGTCCGACCTGTCGGCGTGGGACGCGCGGCGTTATTCGACGCTGGGCGGGTACACGCGGGACGTGCTGGAGATCTGCCACGAGCTGGACCTGCGGGACGTGGTGTTCGTCGGGCACTCCGTGTCGGCGATGGTCGGGGTGCTGGCCGCGATCGCGGAGCCGGCGAGGTTCGCCAAGCTCGTGCTGGTCACGCCGTCGCCGCGGTACGTCGACGACGGCGACTACCGGGGTGGGTTCAGCGCCGCCGACATCGACGAGCTGCTCGACTCGCTGGACAGCAACTACCTGGGCTGGTCGGCGGCGATGGCGCCGGTGATCATGGGCAACCCGGACCGGCCGGAGCTGGGCGCGGAGCTGACCAACAGCTTCTGCCGCACGGACCCCGAGGTGGCCCGGGTGTTCGCCCGCGCGACGTTCCTGTCCGACAACCGGGCGGACCTCGGTGAGGTGACCGTGCCGACGCTGGTGCTGGAGTGCCGGCACGACGTGATCGCGCCGCCCGAGGTCGGTGCGTACGTGCACGCGGCGATCCCCGGCAGCACGCTCGTCACCCTCGACGCCACGGGCCACTGCCCGCAGCTCAGCGCCCCGGAGGCCACCGCCGCCGAGATAGCCCGTTTCGTGGCGGCGGAGGCGTGACGCGGGACGACGAGGTGTTCTCGGCGTTGTTGGAGGACAGCGCGGAGGACCTGTACGAGAACGCGCCGTGCGGCTACCTGTCCACGATGCTGGACGGGTACATCGCGAAGGTGAACGGGACGCTGCTGCGCTGGCTGGGGTACTCGCGCGAGCAGCTCGTCGGTCGGCTGCGGTTCGCGGACCTGCTCACCGTCGGCGGCAAGCTGTACCACGAGACGCACTTCGCGCCGTTGCTGCGGATGCAGGGCGAGGTCGGCGGGGTGGCGCTGGAGATGGTCGCGGCCGACGGGACACGGCTGCCGGTGCTGGTGAACTCGACCGTGCGGACGAGCGGTGACGGTGAGCCGTTGCTGATCCGGACCACGGTGTTCGACGCGAGCGACCGCCGTACGTACGAGCGCGAGCTGCTGCGCGCCCGGCAGGAAGCCGAGCGCGAACGTGACGAGATCCAGCGGCTGGCCACGACTCTGCAGCGGACCCTGTTGCCGCCGGTGCTGCCCGCGGTGCCGGGCGTGGAGACCGCGACCCACTACCACCACGCCTCGCCGTTCGAGGTGGGCGGCGACTTCTACGACCTGTTCCCGCTGGCGGACGGCCGGTGGGGGTTGTTCCTCGGTGACGTGTGCGGCAAGGGCGCGGACGCGGCGGCGGTGACTTCGCTGACCCGCTACACGCTGCGTTCGGCGGCCGTGTACGACCCCGACCCGGTCGCCGTGCTGACCAACTTGAACACCGTGCTCAACCAGGAGACGGCCACGGGGTTCTGCACGGTGGCGTTCGGCGTCCTGACCGTCGAACCGGACCGCTGCACGATCACCCTGGCCGCCGGCGGCCACCCGCCCGGCCTGCTGCTGCGCGCGGACGGCACGGTCGAGTACGTGGAGCTGCCCGGCGGCCAGCTGATCGGGATCCTGCCGGACGCCCACATCGCCACGACGACCGTCCACCTGACCGCCGGTGACACGTTCGTGCTGTACACGGACGGGTTGGTCGAGGCGCGGACCGGCCCTGACACCCGGTACAGCGAGGAGGACCTGCTGGACTTCGCCGCCACCCTGCCCCCGATCTCCGCCGCGGGTGCCGTCGACGCGCTCGTGGGCCTGCTGGACCGGCTGGGTAGCGGGGTCGAGGACGACGCCGCCGTGCTGGCGATCGGCGTTCCGGCGGGCTAGGGCCTCCTGGGCGACCCGAGCAGTCGCCGGCCCGTGACCAGCGCGATGCTCGTGAGCACCAGGGGCATGGTCAGCGCCAGCATGAGCGTCCACACCCCGGGCCAGGAGATGTCGAGGGGCTCGCTGCTGAGCGGTGCCATCGACACCCCGAGCGACAGGCCGCTGAAGGCGGACATGGTCATGAAGAGCGACAACGCCCAGGCCACGACGATCCCCGAGCGGAGTTCACCGACCTTCTGGAGGTCGAGGTGCTCCGCCGACACGTGGTGGCGAACGGTGAGGAGGAAGACGCCTGCCAGGACCGCCATGACCACGCTGGTGCCGACGAGCGTCCAGCTGAAGACGCCGAGCGCCGGGTACACGGGAGGCAGCTGACCGCCGAGCAGGGCGAGGAGCGGTACCAGCACCAGGCAGGCGCTGATCAGCAGCAGGGCGACCCTTCGGCACGTCGTGCGGATCCGGTGAGCGTGCGGCGCCGGGATCCACAGGTACCTCGGCGGTAGGGGTGGCGGCGGGTAGCCCACGGTCCTGCCAATCCGGCCGGAACAGCCTGATGTCGGTGGCGAGCCCGGCCCAAGCCGCCCGGTTCCCACACCTGTCCATTGCGGTGGGTAGTCAACCAGGTCTTCCGAGTAGTCGACGTGGGACGCGCCGGAGAGGGTCACCCATCAGATGTCGGTCGTCATTCTTCGATCAGCACGGCCGCGAGCTCGGCCAAGCCCTCGTTGACGGCGTCGAGGTCGAACTCGGCCGGGTCGAAGGTGGCGACGAAAGCCGGGTTCAGCCACTCCAGCATGGTCGCGTGCTCGGGGTGCTCCGGGTCGGCCAGCACCTCGCACAGGTGCTGGTAGCCGCCGATGCCGCCGCTGTCCTCCGGCGGTCCGGCGCGGCGGCCGGTCAGGCAGCGCGGGTAGGTGGTGCCGGGTTCGGCGGTCGTCACGGCCTCCACCACGACGTCGTGGTCCCAGGTGTCGCCGAAGTCGTACAGGTAGCCGATGCGGTCCTTCGGGCCCGCGGCGACGTCGGCCAGTGTCACGCTCGACGCGTCGCCGTGGTCGAGTTCGCGGTCAGGAAGTCCGAAGTTCCCGATCGGGGTCTCGAAGACCCACAGGTGGTAGTCCTTCCAGGCGAACGCGCGCTGGAGGATGTCGTGCAGGCGCAGCAACGTCGTGGTCGACGGCACCTCCAGGCGACGCCAGACCGGCGGCTTGGACCCGTGCAGCGTCACCTTCAGCCGGTGCACGCTCGTGTCGGCGGCGGTCGGTGGGTCGGGTGGGAGCAGGTCGAGCCGCCGGCGCAGCAGGGCGAGGGTCAGCCGGACGTCCTCGGCCTCGTCCTGGTCGACGGGGCACGGGTCGTGCGCCAGGGCGTCGGCCACGATCGCCCGTGCCTGCCCCGGTGAGTACAGGCGGAACGGCACGTCGTGATCGTCGGCGAGGCAGGTGAAGGCGAAGTGGACGTTCTTCGGTCGGCCGCTGACGTAGCAGTCCCGCACACCGCCGCCCCTGGCGTAGTCGATCAGCACGACGACGACGTGCGACTTGCGGCCGTAGGTGAACGTCATCGCCAGGTGTTGCAGGCCCGTGCGGAGATCGAAGTAGCCGTAGCACTGGCCGACCTTCGGCTTGGCGAGGGCGTGAGCCCACTCAGGGTCGGTCAGGCCGGCTGTGACGAGTCGGTCGGCCGCGTCGCGCGCCTCGTCCCGCACCGACGGTGGCGCCAGCACCGCCAGGACCCTGGCCAGTGCCAGCGCTTGCGGTGTTCCGGTCGCTTCCGCTGTGGCGAGTTCGTCGGACAGCGCGTACGGCAGGTCTCCGGGGTGGACGTCGAGCAGGCCGATGTACCGCGAGCCGGCCAGTTCGGCGTCCAGCGGTCCGGCGTCGGGCGGGGGTGTGAAAGCCTCGACCGACGCGGTCACCGGGGCGGTGGCTCGGAGGCGGCCCTCCTTGGCGAGGTGGTCCAGGTCGAGTTCGTAGTCCTGCTGCACCCGGGCAATTGTTCCACCCGGTCGGCTCAGGGTTCCCAGACCTGGATGGCCCGGACGACAAAAGGAGCGTCCGGGACGTACGTGCCCTTGCCGGGGTAGGTGGTGAACTCGGCCTCGGTCGAGCACGTTTCCCGCTGGTAGACCGAGGTGTCCCTGGTCAGGTTGTTCACGAAGGACCGCGCCACGAAGCCGTTCGGCAGGGGGATGCACTCCCGCGGGTTCGCGGACTCCAGGTCAAGGCGGTGCGAGTCGCCGGTGTACTGGGTGCCCGACCACACGCAGAACTCGCCGCGGTCGCACGACGGGTCGGGTTGCTGCGCCACCGCCGTGCCGCTCGACGCCAGGGCGCCGGTGGTGAGGGCCAGCGCGGTCACGAGGCTGCGGGTCGTCATTCGGGTCACCTCCACCGGTCCAGGGTGCTGTGATCGGCGGTGGTGTGGGGGCGAGCCGGCCGCCGTTCACCTGATTGTGTGGGCGGTTGCGGGTTTCGGCAGCGCGAGGTGCTCGGCGAGGCGGAGGGCGTCGTGCGGGGCGGCGGCGTCCGTGTCGTTGTCGAAGTAGACGTAGACGTCGTGGTCGGTGGCCCAGGTGCGGATCTTGGCCGACCACTCGTCCAGTTCCTCGTCGGTGTAGCTGCCGACGTACAGGGACTGGTTGCCGTGCAGGCGCACGTAGGCGAAGTCCGCCGTGACGTCTTCGAGGTAGGGGAACCGGCCGGCGGAGTGGGAGACGACCAGCGCGATGCCGTGCGCGCGGAGGAGGTCGTGGAACTCCGGGACCAGGAACGTCGGGTGCCGGACCTCCAACGCGTGCCGCAGCGGCCGGTCGGCGTCGGTGGTGGTCCAGGCGCGGTCCTCGGCGAGCCGGTCGTCGTGCCGTTCGGCGAGTTCGGCGGCGGCGGTCGTGGTGCGGGGGAGGAGGTCGAAGAACGTCGTCAGGCGGGCGGGGTCGTAGGCCGTCGTCGGGGGCAACTGCCACAGCACCGGCCCCAGCTTCGGCCCGAGTGCGAGCACACCGGAGGCGAAGAAGTTGGCCAACGGGATCTCCACGTCCCGCAACTGCTTCAGGTGCGTGATGAACCGGCCGCCTTTGACCGCGAACAGGAAGTCCTCCGGCGTCTGCCGCGCCCACGCCTGGTAGCTGGACGGGCGTTGCAGGGAGTAGAACGAGCCGTTCAACTCGACCGACGTGAGCAACCCGGAAATGTGCTCCAGTTCCCGCCGCTGCACCAACCCCTCGGGGTAGAACGCGCCACGCCACGTCGGGTACACCCAGCCCGACGTCCCGACCCGAACCTCACCCGTCACCTGCCCTGGGTACCCGGATGATCTCCGGCGTACCCCGCTGACCGGTGCGACCATGCCGGTGTGAGCTTCACCGACCGCGTTCTCCAACTTCTCGCCGACCACCCGGAGGGCCTCCGGCAGGATCACCCCGACGACGAGGTGGCGCCGGCAGTCCCTGACGTACCGACCTACCGCTCGTTGGTCCGCACGATCGAGACGACACTGGCCACGATGCGCGTGTCCGTGTTCTTCGTGCGCGACGATGGTTCGGTCGAGCCTCGTTGGGCTTGACCTCCAGTGGGCTCGAAGGTGCAAGGTGATCGCCATGGACGACCGGACACTTGACGCCTACCTGGCCAGGATCGGTGCGACGCGCACCAGCACCCTGGTCGAGCTGCAGGAACTGCACGTCGCCTCGGTGCCCTTCGAGAACTTGAGCATCCACCTCGGCGAGGAGATCGTGCTCGACGAGGACCTGCTGGTGGACAAGATCGTCAACCGGGGGCGCGGTGGGTTCTGCTACGAGCTGAACGGGGCGTTCGCGGCGTTGTTGCGGGCGTTGGGGCACGACGTGCGGATGATGTCGGCCAAGGTGTTCAACGACGGTGCGTACGGGCCGCCGTTCGACCACATGGCGTTGCGGGTGGGGGCCCTGCTGGTCGACGTCGGTTTCGGGCGGTTCAGCCTGCGGCCGTTGGATCTCGCCAGCCGGACCGGGCAGCACGATCCGGCAGGCGTATTCCAGCTGGTCGACACGCCCGAGGGCGACGTGGACGTGCTGTTCGACGGCGTGCCCCAGTACCGCCTCGAACTGCGGCCGCGTGCGCTGGAGGAGTTCCGCGCCACGTGCTGGTACCAGCAGACGTGGCCGGGGTCGCCGTTCCGGCGCGGTACGACGTGCTCGTTGCGCACGCCGACCGGGCGGATCACCATCGCCGAGCACAAGCTGATCACCACGACCGGGGACGAGAAGGTGGTCGAGGAGTTGGACGACGCCGCCCTGCTCGAGGCCTACACCAAGCACTTCGGCATCGTGCTGGACCGCGTGCCCCGGCTCAGCTGAGCCGTTCGGCGAGGGCGAGGGCGTCGAACGGCGCGGCGCCGCGCATGGTGTTGTCGAAGTAGACGTACACGTCGCGCTCGGCCGACCACCGCCGGAACCGGGAGGCCCAGCGGTCCAGGGCGAGGTCGGAGTAGGCGCTCACGTACAGCTCCTGGTCGCCGTGCAGCCGGGCGTAGACGAAGTCCGCGGTCAGCTCACGCGGCTCGGGGAAGCGTCCGGCGGATTCGGCGACGACGAGCGCGACGTCGTGCGGTGCCAGCAGTTCCGCCAGCTCGGGCCGGTCCCAGCTCGGGTGCCTGATCTCCAGCGCGTGCCGGACCGGCGGGCCCGGTAACAGTTCCAGGAAAGCGGCCAGCCGCTCGGGCCGCCACGGCAGCGTCGGTGGCAGCTGCCACAGGATCGGCCCGAGCTTCGACCCGAGGTCGAGGACTCCGGAGCCGAAGAACTCCTCCACGTCCTTGCCCACATCGCGTAATCGCTTGGTGTGCGTGACCTCGCGATGTCCCTTGACGGCGAACACGAAGTCCTCGGGGGTGCGCTCGAACCACGACTTGTAGTCCGCCGGCTTTCGCAGCCCGTAGAACGAGCCGTTGATCTCGACGGTGTCGAGGCGCCGTGACAGGAACTGCAATTCCAACCGCTGTTGCAACCCGCGCGGGTAGAAGTCGCCACGCCACTCGGCATAACGCCAGCCGGAGGTACCGATTCGGATTTCACCCACGGTGACGATGTTGCCCATGTGAGTGACCGCCCAAACGTGGAGAGCTAGAAGCCCGCGCCATCCAACGCCCCGCTCACCACGCGGTCGACCCTGGCCTGCTGCGGATCACGGGCCAACGCCTCCGTGCACGGGCACCCGGCCAAGTCGCTGCCGCACAGGTACACGCCGAGGACCCGCAAACTGCGCGCCGTCTGCCGCAACCGCGCCGCACCCCGCAGCCGAACCTGCCCGTACACCGCCTTGGCCAACTGGTACGGCACACCAGGGCCGAGGTCGACGCACGCCTGGCTGTCCAACTCCTCCGCCACGTGCGCGATGGGCCGACACCCGTACGTCCGCGCCGACCGCACGAGCCTCTGGTCCAGCCGTGCCACCAACCGCCTGGCCACCTCGTCCCGCCACGCCTTGTCGGCGCGGAGGTAGGCCACCAACTCCTCCACGCGGACAGGATCGGGCCGTGGACGGCGGGCGCGCGCTCTTCGTCTTTGCGAGGTCATGCCTCTCAAGATCGGGTGTCGCAAACCATCGTGAGCACCCCTCACCCGCCTGCCACCCCAAAGCACCCACGTGCAGTAGCGCCCCGACTGCACAACGCCGCCGCCGGCCGCGTACGGAATGGGCGATTGCCCCGGCAGATCACCGCGGTGGAGCTGCCGGGAGGGGAACCGGACGCTCAGCGCGCCATCTTCTCCAGGTACTCCTGCGTCTCCGGGTCGGTCGAGTAGACGCAGACCCCGCGCATCCCCCGGGTCAGCAGCACCTTGTAGGTGTGCGCCAGCAGCCAGTCCTCCAATTCAACCGGTGTCGAGGCGGCGTGCACGACGAAGTCCTCGTCGTCGCGGGTCACGATGTCCGACCAGGCGGTCGCGCGGCGTCGACCGATGTCCAGCAGGCCGGCTGCCCACGCGTCGAAGAACTCCGAGCCGCCGCAGCGGTACTGGCCGGCCAGGTGCACGACCTCGACCTCGCAGTCGGGCGCGCGGGCGGCAGCCTCGATCTGCTGTTGCGAGCCCATCTCACCGGGACGGACCACCTGGTGCTCGTCCAGCAGGAAGACCGGAACCCACGCCGCGTCGATCAACTCGGCCACCTGTCGCCGAGCGCGCTGCCGGGCCTCGGCCTTGGTGTAGCGGTTGACGCTGGTCTCGCGGACGCGATGCGCCTCATCGCAGATCAATACGTCCAGGCCACGCGGTTCGGCGTCCATGAAGCTGTTGAAGTACTTGAACATGTTCCGCACCCAGGGCGCGCGCCTCCCGGCGAGCTGGCGGAGCGTGTTCGTGAACGCACTGGAGCCCGTGGCGTGGTAGACGCGGCGGCCCAACCGGGCCAGTTCGCCGAGCAGGCTCAGCGCGATGACGCTCAGCGCGATGACGCTCTTGCCGGAGCCCGGCCCGCCGAGCACGATCACGACGGTCTGCGTCCGGCTGGTCCGTGCGCGTTCGACGGCCTGCATGACGGAGCTGTAGGCCACCTGCTGCTCGTCGATCAGCACGAACTGCTCGCGGTCCTGGATCTCGCGGGCAGCCAGGTCGAGCAGCGGCTTGGAGGGCGCGTGCCTGGCGTTCAGCAGGTCTTCCGCGGCTCGGCCGGCCGCGTCCCTGGCGGCCGGATCGGGGTCGAGCAGCGACTTCAGGTGGTCGGCCATCCGCGACCGGGTATCCATCGTGTAGAGGCGGCCGTAGTCGTCCATGCCGTACTGGGAGAGCCGCCAGACCCCGGACTCCAGCGCGTTGTGCAGGTAGGCGAGGCCGTGCACTGCGCCGGGCTGCTCCGCCAGCGCGGGGGTTGAGTCGACGAGGTACTCGCAGTACCGGCGCACCTGCTCCACCGGGTGGAGGACAGGTTCCGGGTACTGGGGCACTTGGACGAGGTCGTCGCCGACGGGTTCGGCGCTCGACCACTGCTTCAGCTCGACCAGCACGCAGTGACCACAGCCTGTCCAGTTGAACCGTTGCAACGATCCGGTGACGGCCACTACTACATGTGACGTTCAACGACGGGCCGGCGGTGCACCTGGCGTACCGCTCGTGGACAGGTGAGGACCGCCGCATGCGCACTCCTGAGAACGACCCTGTGCTGCGCGACCGGGTCGCTCGGCTCGTGGGCGTCCTGCGTCAGATCGCGGTGGCGAAGAACCGGCCGGTTCGCCACGCGAACCAGTACCTCGACGTGCTGTGGTTGTCATCGGCACATGAACTCGGCCTCATCCACGCCGCGCTCGAGCCAGGCCAGCACATCGTTCGGGTGCCGAGGGTGCCCAACGAGCGGGAACCCGGTCCTCCGTCGTCGTTGCGGAACCGGGTCGAGTGGGTCCGAGGCGGAAGCGACGACTTGCCGGAACCGAAGCTGAGGCAGCGCGTCGACGCCTTGCTCGGACCCGTCCCGGCGACCGATTTCCCGCGCCTCGAACGGGAGTTCGCGTCGTGGATGCGGGTGTGGCGGCCGTGGGCGGAGCGCGAACGTGCCAGGCGACCGCGCAGGCGCCTCTACGAAGAGTTGTTCGAACTCCAGCGCGAGGCCATCGACCGGCCGGAGAGCGTCGAACTGGTCCTCTCGACCGGCCTTCAGCAGCTGGGGCGGGTCGAGCAGGCTGTCGCGGATGACCACGAGGCGGGTTTCGCCGATGTGCAGGTCGCGAGCGGTATCCTGACCGATCCCGCCGCCGAGGTGTTCCGGGCCTTCGCCGACTTCTTGGAAGGTGGCGGTCCGCTGCGCAAGAAGCTGTTCCGCAGCGGCGAGGGCAAGCGTCTCGCGCCCGAGGTGGAGGCGGTCGAACGGGGGGTCCTGTTCCGGTCGGGTAGTCCGCTCGGTGCCAGCTACCGTCCCTGGAGCAGCACAAACAACCGGTCGAGGGCAAGCCCGAGGACCCGAGGCTCGACGTGGTCCGGAGGTTGGCGAGCAGGGTCGCGGGTGTCGGCAACGCGGGTGTGCGCGAAGCTCTCGGCATCAGCGCCGGCGAGGCTCAGCTGCTGCTTCGTGCGCTGCACCAAGCCCGGTGAGCTGGACCGGATCGGCTCGAACGGTGCGCCTGTGTACCGGCGGAGGCGTTGATCCGGGCTGCGCCGGGCAGCTCCTCGTCTACCGCGGCCTGCCGGTGGTGACGACGAACCTGGTCGGTTCGGTCAGAACCGCCGCCGCGCCGTCCAGGTCGGCCAAGCGCGCGGCCAACGTCGCCGTGGCCAGCGTTTGCGGCAGCGCTTCGCTGAACTTCAAGCCTTCCAGCGCCCGCTCGTCGACCTCCGGCAGGCACAAGCGCTCAGCCGCGTCGGCCAACGCCGCCCGCCACATGTCCACTGTGACGTCAGCGCGGAGCCGGATCGACGCGTCGTCCACGCGTTGCTTGGCATCGGTCAGCTCGGACAGCGTCGAGGCGAGCGTGGCGTTCGCCCGATAGCCCGCCCAAGTCCACCAGCGCACGTCCAAGCCGTCACGGGCCACGACCGTTCCACCCGGGTGGACGGTGGTGCTCGCGTCCTCACGCTCCTCGGTCAACGCGCGCTGGGCCCGCTGCGTCATCTTCACGGGCGGATCGCTGCCCAGCAGTACATCCCGAACCGCGCGACTCAGCTCCAGCGAGGCACCACTCAACCCAGGGGTGTGCCAGCGGGCCTTGCCGCCACCGGTTGCTTCTTCCACGAAGCAGCGACGACGTTTCCAGTCGATCCAACCGACCTTCCAGCTCCGGCCACCCAGGAGCAGCAGACGAGGCCCTTCCACCTTCTCGGTGAGCAGTGCGGGGTCGGTGCGCCCGATTTCGCGGCGGCCGTTCAGGACGGTGAACTGGGGCGGTGCGGTGAACACCGCCGTCATGTCCATGAAGTGCCTGCGCCCGAAGCGCTGTTCCGCCGCGGGACCGATGAACAGCATGTCACCGTCCCGGTCGAGGAAGCCGTTGTCCACCAAGTACCGCAGGATCGGCTCGGCGCCCCGGTCGAACGGCGCCAGGCCGTTCCACCCCTCCACCCACAGCCGGTCGCCGATGCGGTTCTCCTGGAGCGCCAACGCCAACAACTGCTGCGCGACGATGTGCCGCGGTAGCGGCGGGGCGGTGACCGGCTCGACGAAACCCCGGCTCCACAGCAGGAGCAGCCCTGCCGTCCACGGCACTTGGTCGCGTCTGATGGCGAGGAACAGGCAGTTGCGCACCGTGCCGGCCCGACGACCGGTGCGTCCGAGGCGTTGCAGGAACGACGCCACCGAACCCGGTGCGTTGATCTGGATGACCCGGTCCAGGTCGCCCACGTCGATACCCAGCTCCAACGTGCTGGTGGACACGATGACGCAGTCGCGAGCCTCGGCGAACGCCAACTCGGCTCGCCGCCGCTCGTCCATGGATAGGGATGCGTGGGACAGGAACGTGGTGACGCCCCGGCTGCGCAGCGCCTCGCCCAGTTCTTCCACCAGCTGTCGCGAGTCGCAGAACACCAGCCGCTTCTCGCCCCGGTGCAGGGAGGAGATCACCGTGGCGGCGTTGGACACCGAGCCCACGTAGTCGAGCTCGATCTCGCCGACCGAGGCGGGGTCCACCGGCGTGGCGGTGACGCCTGGCGCGATCACCCGAGCAGGGTGCTTCCCCCTGCTCGAACCCCGCAACCAGGTCAGCAGGTCCTCCGGGTTGCCCACCGTCGCGGACAGCCCGACGCGTTGGACCCGCCGCCCGACCACCCGCGTCAGGCGCTCCAGGACGGCAAGCAGGTGCCAACCGCGGTCGTCTCCGGCGAATGCGTGCACCTCGTCCACCACCACCGTGCGGAGACCTACGAAGAACGTGCCGTGCTCGACCTTGACGCTGACGAGCATCGCCTCCAGGGACTCCGGCGTGGTCAGCAGGATGTCCGGCGGGTCGCGGAGGATCTTCTGGCGGGTGGCCTGGGTCGTGTCGCCGTGCCACAAGCCGACCCGCCGCCCCAGCCACGAGGCGTAGCCCTCCAAACGGGGGTGGAGGTTGTTCAGCAGTGCCTTGAGCGGGCACACGTAGATGACCGACAGACCGGTCCACTTGTGCTGTTCCATCGCGCTGAGCAGCGGGAAGCAGGCGGCCTCCGTCTTGCCCCCGGCGGTAGGGGCCAGCAGCACGGCGTCGTCACCGTCCACCAGCGGTCCCACCGACTCGGCCTGCAAGGGCCGCAACGAACTCCACCCGAGCGTGTTGACGATGTGGTGCACCAACGCCGGGTGCAGGCCGTCGAGGCCGGTGGTCACGGCAGGTCCAGCTCGATGTCGTCGGCGGAGCGCGCCGCGGCGTTCCGCTCGACCTCCGTCAGCTCGGACTGGGCCAGGGTGAGGGCGTAGTGCCTGCGCGGGTCGAAGTCGTCGTGCTCGTCCACGCGGTCCAGCACGTCGGCGACCAGCTTGCGCAGGAAGATTCGCGGTGCCACACCCACCTGGCCACCGAGACCACCGGTGACCGCATCGGCGAGCTGAGCGACGTACGCGTCATCCACCACCGACGACACGCGGTCTGGGTGTCGCGCGACGCCCGCGTACAGATCACGAACCGCCCGCCCCAGTTCCCCCAGCTTGACCAGGTCGAACCCGGGCAGCCGAAGCTGTACCGCCCGAGGTGAGTCGAACTTCGGGTCGGTCGTGAAATCCGTGGCCAGCCGCTGCGCCAGAGGTGGGAGCCGCTGCACGCCCTGCTGCCCGTCGAAGAACGCGGGCGTTCCGGTGATCACCAGGAACAGCCCGGGAAAGCGGCCCGCATCGATCTCGTCCAGCAGCTGCCGCAGTGCGTTGAGCCCCTTCTCCCGCACGTCACCGCGGACCCGCTGAAGCGTCTCGATCTCGTCCAGCACCAGCAGCAGACCCGGGTGGCCGGCGTCACGCAGCACGGTGAGCAGCCCTTGGAGGAAGCCCAGCGCCTGGAAGTGGTCGATGTCGCCCTTGACGCCGGCCGTGCGCTTGGCGCCGGCGGCGACGTGTGGCTGACCCGCCAGCCACGCGGCCAAGCCGTCGGCGGTGTCACTGTCGCCGACGGCCACGGCTTTGCGGTAGCCGCGCAGGCCTGCGGCGTAGCCGGGCGTCGTGCGGGCGATCTGCCCGAGCCTCAGCTCCAGTAGTGCGTCGACTGCGTCACCGAGCCGGTCGGCGTCGGAATCGTCGACGTCGCCTTCGGTGAGGACGTCCTCCTCCAACGCGAACAGCCAGCTGTCCAGCACCGAGCGGAACGCGCTGGGCGGGCTGACCGCCGTGGTCAGGTTCTCGCAGAGCCGCCGGTACACCGTCTCCAAGCGGTGCAAGGGCGTCTCGGTCTCGGAGACCTGAACCTCGCTGACCGCCATGCCCGCCGCCTTCGCCCGCTCGGCGAGCCAGCGGGCGAGGAACGTCTTGCCCGCGCCGTACTCGCCGCGCACGGCCTTGAATCCGGCACCGCCGGCCGCGCACGCCGCGAGCTCCTCGTCCAACGTCGGCGCGAGCCGGTCCATGCCGACGGCGAACAGGTCCAACCCGCTCTCCGGCACCGTGCCGCGACGCAGTGCGGCGAGCACCGCGCGCCTGCGTGCCGGACTGACCGTCTTCATCAGCGTCCTTCGGGGAACTGCTCGTCCAGCAGCTTCTCATTGATCACGACCGTGCGCCCGTCGTCGATCAGGTCGATCACCGGGAACTGGTCGATGTTGAGCACCCTCCCGAGAGCCGCGACGAGGCCGCGTGGGTTGCGCCCCGGGGTGCCCGCGGCCCGCAGTACGTCCGCGACGGGCAACCTGCCGCCGGCGGTGAGCACGGCGTCCACGACGTCCCGGAAGACCTGCGGTTTCAGCACCCGGTTGGCCGGCTGGCCCTTGTGCGTGTTGACGAACGTCTCGCCGCCGATCAGGAGGGTGCCGCGGGACACGGTTTCGCCGGCGAAGAGGTCCGGTTGGGACGGAGGTGTCCTGGTGGTCTTCCGCTTGGTCTCGGGTGACAGCTTCGGCGGTCCGGCGGTCCGGCGACCGGTCCACCAATCCGGTGCGCCTTGGGAGTGCACCGACCACCCGTCCAGTTCCTCGACCCCCGGGGGAAGGAGGACGATGAGCGGGATCGCCACTTCCGCGAGGGCCGCGCCGCCGTGGTAGCCGTGGGTGCGCCCGCCGTAGCGAACTTCCTCGGAGGCGGCCAGCACCGCCGTACCGCCGGGCACCAGGACCCGCGGACCGGTCAGCGTCACTTCGTTCGGGCGGGCCTCACCGTTCGGCAGACGCCACCGGGCGCCGCCGGTGGCGTCCGGTCGGTGCTCGGAACCGTGCTCCAACACGTGGCCGTGGTCGCTGGTGAGCACCACGACCCAGCCGCCCTCGGCGGCCCGGTCCAGCAGCTCCGGCAGGTGCGCCACGTCGCGGTAGCCCCACGCCGGGTCCTCCGCCTGCCTGCCCCGGCTCAACGCGTCGTCGACGGTGTTCAGCACGACCGCCAGCACCTGCGGCTCGGCGCGCGGGGTGAACTCCGCGTCGAGTTCGGCTCCGCGGTCCGCACCGGATGACCCGGCGACGCCTGCCTTGTGCACGAGCACCGCCCGCGTGCGAGGTGGCCAGAACCCGTGCCGGGGGAACGCCCGGCGCTCGTCATCCGCTGTCCCGGCGGCTGGCGACGCGGTCAACAGCGACGTCCGGCTGTAGGCGGTCTCGGTGGGGAACGCGGCCAGTACCGCCTCGCGCCCTCCGTCGGGTGACCGCACCACCTCGGTCCAGCCGAGACGCGGGTTGTCCTCGACCGAACCGGCGATCTCGGCCGCCGCCGCGCCCGACATGCCGTCGACCACGGCCAGCAGCACCTTGTGCTTGCGGGCGAGCGGTCCGACGACGTCGCGCAGGAGGGTCTCGACGGCGACCACGCCGTCCGGGCGGGTGTAGGCCGCTTCGGGCAGGGCTCGCGCGAACTGCCGGTCCAGTTCTGCGCGTCGGGCTCCCGCGCGCTTGGCGATCCGGCCGAGAGCCTTGGCCACCACCGTGTTCGACGAGCCCCGGCGCACCTGGGTGAGCTCGCCGTCGACCCACGCCAGGTCGCGGGCGTGGCGGCGCAGCCCGTCCGGCACCGTGGTGATGTCGTGCGGTGAGCTGTCGAGCCAGCGGCGCAGCCGAACCGCCGCGCGCAACCTGCGGACCTGTGGTCGTTGGTCGCCTGTGGCGTGGTGCTCCTCGACGGCGAGCAGGTCGGCTTCGTCCAGCGTGGTCGCCGCGCGTTCCATGCGCGAGACGAGCCCGCTGGGCAGCAGTCGGCTGTGGTGCGCCAGCTCCACGGCGTTCAGCTGAGCCAGCAGCGCGTCCGCTTGGCGGACCTGCTGCCAGGCCCGCTGCGTGTCGGAGCGGGAGACGAGTTCCACGGCGGCCGACGCCGCGACCCCCAGGTCGGCGCGGGACGGCTCGTCCGACCCGAACCGCGAGTGCGCGAACGCGCCGAACGCCCGTGCTGCGGTCACGTCGTCCTCGGGAGCACGGGTCAGGACGTCGGCGACGAGGAGTTCGGGGACCACGTCGTCACGACCGGCGGCCAATCGCAGCACCACGTCGGCGGCGCGGCCCAGGCGTTCCACCAGGTGCTCGGTGATGCCCCGGCGTTCGTCGGCGCCGAGTTCGCGCCACCGCGTGACGGTCGCCATGTCGTCCACGGCGGTGATCAACGCGCTGAGGTCCAGCGTCGCGGGGTCCACCGCCAACCGGTTCCGCACGACGTGGCGCAGCGCCACGTCGCGGCCGAACGACAGCCCGGTCGTGTTCGGCAGACCTCCGCCACGGGCCAGTTCCACCAAGGCGTCGACCAGCCAGGTGTTGTCCCGGCCGCGCAGTCGCGGGTCGAGCTGCCTGGTTCGCAGCAGGTCCTGCAGCAGGGTGTACTTGCTCACCTCGTGCAGGTGCTCCCGGTGCAGCCGCGCCACCACCGCGTCGCCGAGTTCCTCCTCGTCGCAGTCGGTCAGCACGACCAGCACTTCGTAGGTCGAGCCGTCCGCCGGCGGCAGAGCCAGCGCGGACAGCACGGACAGCACCGACGGGCAGGCGACGTAGCGGACGGGGTGCCCACGTACTTCGCCTTCGGCCGGTCCGTGCCACACCGGTTCGTGTCGCGTCCGCACACCGATCACGACTCGTCCGGGGTTCGCGTTGGCCGCCGAATCCAGCTTCTCGACGATGTCGGTCACCCGGCTGACGACGGCGTTCTCGATCGCGGAGTCGAGGCCGGTCGCGGTCATCCGCCCTCCACGACGCGGTACGTGACCTCGATGGTCGCGTCGGGGTGCTCTTCGCCGAACTTCCGCAGTTCGCTGAGGACGTCACCGAGCCTGCCCCTGGCCTGGCGCGTACCGGGCGTGGGCTTCGGCGCCGGCGGGGGAGTGGTGCCCCCAGGCGGCTGCGGGGTGGGCTTGGCCGGCCGGAAAAGCGCGATCAAGCGGCGCTTCGCCTGGTCGAGCGCCTTCCGCAAGGGGACGGCGTGCTCATTGGCGTTCGCACCCACGCGTAGCTCGGCCATCACCTCTGAGGCGGCGGGGTCATCGAGCATGTCGAGGATGTCCCAGTCGGCGGTCCGCAACGCGCCCGCCATCTCGCCCGCGGACTCCAGCGACTTGCTGACCAGCATCGGTGTGACTTCGCCGAGGTCGGCGTCCGCGAGTGCCTCGACCAGCTTGGTCGGGTCGTGCACCGCGTGCAGCCCGGTCACCAGGTCGCGCGCGACGACGGCCACCCGGTAACGGCCGTGGGGCGCGTCGAGGTCCAGGCCGAGACGGGCCGCGTGCTGGTCGAGCACCTCCACCAGCTCCACGGCGGGCAGACGCACTTGGTCCACCTTGGCCCGCACGGCTCGCGAGAACTTCGCCACGGCACGCGGGGAGATCACGGCCGTCCGCAGAGACCTGCCGGTGAGGGCGTCCGCGAGCCGGCAGGCAGCCTCCCACTGCTCGGCCGAGGGCAGGGCCTGCCGGTAGAGCACCATGTCGTCGGCGAGGTCCTTCGGCGTCTCCGGCGGGTCCATCCGCACATCGCCGCGCATCCACGCCCGGTGGGTCAGCTCGGCGAACACGGCGATCACCAGGTTCTCGACCACGCGTTCCATGCCCAGGTGCCGCAGCCAGCCACGCACGGTCCGCACGGTCAACTCGCCGTCGCCATGCTCCTGGGCGGCGCGCCGGTCCAACTCGTCGGCCCAGTACCGGCCCAGCACGAACGGTCCGTTGTGCTCCTCGCCGAGCCGGAGCGGGTGTGCGATCCGCCGCAGCGCCTCGCGGTCGCCTCGGTCCACCTCGATGCGGCCCTCTGGCGCGTCGGCGGCCTGCCTGACGAGCGTGAGCGTCGTGCGGAGGTCGGCGTCGCGGACGACGTCGCCCTTGCGCTGCGGGTCGAAGTCGGGGTGGTCCGGGTAGGTTGCGGCGTAGAGCTGGTCCACCAGGGAGCGCAAGGCCTCCGCGAACGACCGACCGGCATCGATCTTGGGGTTGACCGTCGCGTCCAGGCTGACCAGGTGGTCGTTCCAGTCCTGGACGATCTCCTCCTTCGGGCGGCTGATCAGCCCGTAGGCGTTCTTCAACGCGTCACGCAGCTCGGTGCGCAGCGAGCTCTGGAGGTTGCCCAGCAGGTCCTGCGCCCGCCTGCGGTCCTCGGGTCCGATCGTGCGGGTGTGCTCCTCGAGCCTGGCCCGGTCGCCGAGCAGGTAGTTGACCTTGATCAGCCTGCCGAGCTTGTCGAGCACGTCGGAGGTGAAGAATCCCGGCAACCACGCCACGGCCGGGCGGTTGCCCCCCAGCGCCCGCAGTTCGAGCACACGGATGCGGTCCTGCGCCGCGGACTGGTTGTCGGGGTCGAACGGGTAGTCGAGCATCAACCGCCAGCGGCCGTCCACGGACGGTTCGAACAGGTCGTCGCGCAGCTCCTGGCGGTCCCGGACGTTGCCGTACACGATTTCGAGGGTGCGCCTGCTGCCCCGCCACACCACCGGGTGGTCGACCGGGGTCGTGCCCGTGTCGGTCACTTTGAGTTCGGAGAACAGCAACTCGCGGACCAGCTTGCGGCGCGCGGGCTGCTGGTCGAGCGAGACGACCCGGTCGAGGATCGCGTTGACGTTCACCCCGACCAGGTTGAGCCGCACGCTCGGGTCGCTGCCCTCGCCGAGTTGCAGTTCGGCGACGCGGCTGGCCCAGCTGCGCAGGCGGCGGACGACTTCGCCGACCTCTTGGCCCGGGATGAGCGCGGTGATGGTGCCGTGGTTGAGCGCGGCGAGCCGGCGGGCGGTGAGGTCGCGCAGCGCCTCCACGTCCGGCGCGAGCGCTGCCAGCAGCAGCGTCTTGACCAGGCGGTCGTCGCTGCGGAAGGCACGCAGCACGGCCTCGTCCGCGTCCGCCTGACCCGCGACCTGCTCCTCGCGCAGGTTGCGGTCGCGCAGCAGCATCGGCCGGAGTGTGCGCTGGTAGAGGGTGCGGGCTTCCTCGAATTCGTGCTTGAGCTGCTCGGTGAACGGCTGGTCGGCGCCGTCGGCGACCGCGTCGAACAGGTCGCCCAGCGGCACGAGCTGACCCAGGCGGAAGTCCTCGCGCCGGTCCACCAGGATCTGGCGCATCAGCAGCAGCGCGGTGCGTTCCCGCTGCAACGCCGACGACACGTGGACCAGCGTGTCCATGAACGCCGGGCTGAACGGGTAGGTCCGCTCGAACGAGCCGCCGTCACCCGAGCCGATCAGCACGTCCCGCACGGAGCCCGGCAGCGCGAACGTCCGCTGGAACGCCTGTCGCATCTGCTCTTCTTTGCCCGGCAGCGGCTTGAGGACGCGTTCCTGGGCGATCAGCGGCAGGTTGCGGTCTTCGAGCGTGATGCGCTCGATACGGCCGTCCCAGTGGTTGAGCCGGTCGTGGAACGACTGGAGTTCGGCACCAGTGCGCTCGGCACCGATGCCGAGTTCCCGCAGGTCGCGCTGACGCGCGATGAAGCTGATGATCGGCGCGGGCCGGTGCGCGTCACCCGCCTCGACCAGCTTGGCGACCTTCTCCGTCTCCCGGCTGATGAACGCCTGGTCGCCGATCTTGCCCGCCAGCCACAGCACCAGCTCGTCCAGGAACAGCACGATGCCGTCGTAACCGAGCTCCTTCGCGTGCCGGCTGATCTCGGACAAGCCCTGGTCGAGCGGCTTGAACGCGCTGGCCGAGCCCCGCACCGAGTCGACGTAGTTCGGGAAGTACGCCTCGATGACCTTGGTGATCAGGTCGTCGGACGCAGGGCTGCCGATCGGGGCGGCGAACCCCTCGTCCAGCTTCTCCGGGGTCATCGCCTGGCCGAGGTCGCCCCAACCGGTGTCGTCCTCGTTGGGGAACCCGGCGAGGAACCGCTCGTCACCGAGCTTCTCCCGCAGCCTCCGCGCGTCCTCCAGCAACCCCTGGGCGCGGTAGACCTGCGGGATCTTCTTGCCGGGCTCGTGGCGGCGGATGTGCTCCACGTAGCCGCCGAGGATGGCCGCCTCCAGGCTCTCCGACCCGGTCAGGTGGTAGGGGACCAGCAGGAAGCGCTTGGCGCCGAGCCAGGGATGCCGCGTGGTGACCTCGGCCAGGTCGGCCCGGTCCAGCGCGCCGGGGTGGCCGTCGAGCAGGGCGTGAAGCACCGCCATGAAGTGGCTCTTGCCGGAGCCGAACGAGCCGTGCAGGTAGGCGGCCTTCGAGCTGTGCTCGTCCAGTGCCGACTTGATCAGCCCGAGTGCCTCGCCGAACGCCACCCGCAGCTGGGGTGTGACGACGTAGTTGTTCAGCGCCTGGTCGCGCTTGGTGTCGACGCCCTCGGTCAACTTGAGGACGAAGTCGCCCCGGTGGACGCCCGTCGGGATGTCGATCAGTTCCCGGAGCAGCGGCGCGGTGCTCGGCCCGGCGGTGGTCACGCTGGAGAACCCCCTGGTTCGCATTCTGTCGAAACCGACGGTAGCCGCCCCACCGTAGTCGGCCGGATCGCCGCCGGTCAGCCCACCCGGACCAGGCTCGCACGGCGGAGAGGGCGGCCCTGATTGTCGCTATAGGACCGAAGGCCTTCGGCGTTTCAGGTGTCACCCGTTCAGCTCAACGTCGACGTTGGTCATCGTGCGGGGATCGGCGGTGTGAACAGTCGCCGGCCGGTGAAGTACGCGACATCGGTCAGCACCCCTGGCATGACCATGAGCGACAGCACCGCCCACACAGCCGGCGAGTAGCGGACGGCCTCGCCGGTGGCCGTCGCGAGTCCGAGCACCAGGCCGACACCGGAGAACACCGTGCAGAACAGGCCGAATCCCCAGATCACGCCGAGGGACTTGCGCGTCGTCAGCGCCCCGTCCAGGTCCAGGTGCTCGCCGGTCACACACCTGCGTCCACCGCGCACAACGGTGGCCGCGACGAACACCTGCACCAGGCCGATGACCGCGAAGGCCCAGCTCTGGACGCTCAGCGCAGGGTAGAGCGGGGGGAGCTGATAACCGGTCACCACGGCGATCGTGGGTAGCAGGGCACCGGCGGTCAGCAACGCGGCGCCGAGCCGGCCGCACGCCACGCGGACCTCGCGCACCCGCGCCGCCGAGATCCACACGTGACGCTGTGGTGGCGGGTGGGGCGCGGTCGGAGCCGCCGTCACGCCCAGGTGGGCGAGAGGTGGCACCGGTGTCAGGAGCCGGCGGCCCACGAAGAACAGGACACCGCCCAGCACCGCAGGTGAAGCCAACAGGAACAGGTACGCCACGACACCGATCGTGAAGCGCACTTCCGGGTGGTACGGGTCGTCCGATTCCGCCGCGACGGTGACGAGCAGCAGCAGGCAGGAGAAGGACGAGAAGACGATGGAGGTGACCCACATCGCGGCCAACGCCCGCCGGGTCCTCCGGGCGCCGTCGACGTGGAGGTAACCGCCCCGGAGGTAGGGCCGCGCTCCGACCAGGCTCAGCGCGGAGAAGAACGCGGCGAGCACCGAGGTGCCACCGTTGATCCACACCACCTTGCCGAAGAAGTGGTAGGCGATCGGCAGGCGCAGGCCGAGCAGCACGACCGCCGTCCCGAGCACGAGGCTCAGGACGGCGAACAACCGGCCCGTCGAACCGCAGGCGGCGTGGACGTGCCGAGCGCCAGGTTCCGAGATCCACACGTGCGGCGACGGCGGCGGACCGGCCGGCGGGTGGATCACGATCCCGGCCGCCAGTCCGACCCGTCGCCATCGGTGGCGCTGGCGTCCCTCATCGCCCGGGTGTCGGGCATCACCCACTCCGAACCGAGGTCGTGGATCTTCTGCATGATCGTCGTCTGCTCGGTCTCGATGGTGTTGACCTGCGACTGCATGGCGAGCACGGCGGTAGTGAGGAGAGTGAGGGCCACACCGCAGGCCCCGCTCAGCGCGGCGATGCCCACCGGGATGCCCACCACTGAGGCCGCGGTCAAGATCGCCCCGACCGCTCCGACCCCGAAGGAGATGACGGCGAACAGCATTGTGGTTTGGAAGGCCTCGATCGCGTTCGCCAGAGCAGTGAGGGAGCTGCGCATCTGGTTGGCGATGTCCTTGACCGCGTTCAACCCGGCCGCCTGAGCGGGAACCACGGAGTGGTAGGCGCGGGCCGCGCGTCCTTCCCACTCCACAGTCGTCCGGAGCTTGTCGATCGCTACGGTGCCCGCGATGTCGCCCAGCACGTTGCCGACCTGGGCGACCCACTGCTCGCCCACCTGCTTGAGCCGGTCCGGGTCGCCCCACTGATCGATCAGGTGGCCGACGTGGTCCCAGAGTTCCGCCACCTTCTCCGCCAGCAGCCGCATGCCCTGGACGATGGGGTCGATCATGTTCTCCAGCGGGGGCGGCACCCACCTGAGGACGCTCTCGACCTGATCGAAGAACGCCTTCGCCTCCTGCTGGGCGTCCTGCCTCTTCTGCTCCACCTGCTGCGCGAGCGGGTTCACCGCACTCCCCCCTCGTTGTTGATGCGGTCCATCGCCAACCGGTTGGCTTCTTCTTCGCTCTCGTAGGTGTTCGCAGCTGCGTGCAGGCTCTCGCCAAGCCGCGGAACGCCTGGATCGCCTGGATCGCCTGGGCGAGCATGTCCTCCAGCGCGAGCCGCGCGTTGTTATACGTGCGGTGCAAACCTCGGTCGGACGCCCATTCGGACATGTCGGTGTCGGTGACCACGAGCCCACCGATCGCGGAACGAGGGTTCTCCAGGTTTTCCGAGGCCGTGACCCACAGGGCGGCGTCGGAGCGCATGGCTTCGAGCGCGACGGAGATGTCGGTCATGGCAGCAACCCCACTCGGCGTAGCAGCGTGTTCGGATCGCTCACCAGTGCGGTGAGCTCGGCGATGGCCGGGCTCTGCGGCCCTCGTGCCAGGTCAGCGGGAGCGCTGCGGGCTCGCAGTGCCCGGAGCACTTCCAGGAGTTCCTGCTCCAACTCGCTGGTGCGGGCCGTGTGGGCCCAGGCCGGGTCGACGGCGATGTCGAGCACCTGTCCGCTTTGTGCGGTGCCGCGCACGTGCCCGCCTCGGCTCTCGCCGGTCACCGGCCGGGCGACCACCTCGGTGACCTGTCGCTTGAAGTGCTCCAAGTCGGAGGTGACGGCGTCCATGAGGCGTGTCGCCTCTGCGAGCGTGATGCGCGGACCGTCCGGCGGCGGGACCGGCGGTGCGGGTGGTTCTTCGGCCACTGGCCGCTCGACCTGCTTGGCCAGTGCCTGCATGGTTGCCGCGTTCATCGCGGACGTGACGGTCGAGCCCAGTGCCCTGGGATCGACGGCCTGCTTCCACTGCGATGCCAGCGTCACCGACAGCACGTCGGCCGAGTCGTCGACCGTCACGGTCACGACGCCGCCGGAATCGCTCCCCCGCAGGACGTCGGCCACGTCGGCAGCAGCTTCCTGCGTCCGACGTGGCCGGTGGTCCTCTTCGTCACCTTCTTCGAACCCGAATGTGAATGTCTCGCCCACGTCGCCCCTGCGATCCGTAGTCACTCGGCTCCGGACTGTAGCGGGGTGGCGAGGTGCGGCGCAGGCGAACCCGGAACTACGAGCCGGCGGGCACTTCGAAGCGCGTGCCCGCTTTTGAGTGGCGGCTCTGCTCAGCGGCCGTGCCAAACCAGGCGCATGTACCGGCGGCGCTCGTCGGAAGCGTGTTCCGCAGTGAACAGGTCATCGGTGGTTCGGTAGACGCAGTCAATCCCCAGTCGGTGCAGCAGAGCGACGCCGTCGGTGTCAGGACGCTCCGGGAAGAGGGCTACGAGGCGGGTGACTGGCTCCGGGCTGTCCACCGCATAGTCGAGCAGTTGAGCGACAGCCTCGCGCACCTTCCCGTGTGTGGCCAGACTCTTCGCCTCGATGACCACGACATCCGCGTCGTCGTGGTAGTACAGGTCGGCCCGCTTGCCACTCGGCGTGACGAAACTGTGCATCTCGACGTCAGAGCGAAAAGCCTGATAGTTGGCGACCAGTCGAGCCTCGACCCGCTCGTACGCGGTCTGCCGCTCCGCGATCCGGTGCCAAACGACGTCCACGTGGGTTCGTTCGACGGGAATCACGCGGGTGTCGAGCCCGACCAAGTCGGCGGTAGCGTTGAGTCGGGCGCTCAACTCCGCCTCCACGGTGCCCGGGTTGAGGTCGAAAGCGGTGATCAGGCGCGACGACCGGGGCTCCTCGACGACGCGCTGCCCGTACACGTAGTCGCCGGCGGTGAATCCTTCGATGCCCCAGAGGTCAGCGATCGGGTAGTCGGTGAGTCGGACGTTGAGGACGCTGTACACGTTGGTGAAGCTCGAATCATTGGCGTGTTGGTTCCAGAGGAGGTCCGCCAAAGGCTCGTTGCGGAACAGATGTCCGATTTCGCCGGTTGCCTTGATCTTCTTCTCGCCGACGAACAGCACGACGCCACCAGCGCGTAGCCGTTCCATGGGCTTGTCGTGACGGGGGATCGCACCCCAGAAATGCGCCTCACCGGAAGGATGCAACTCCTCCAGCCGGGCCAAATCATCCTCGGACAGAAGCGAGCGGTAGGGCTCCCGTGTGAAGGCGATGGAACCCACGAGCGTTTCGTGGAAGCGCTTCCTCGTGTCGGGATTGCCGTAGCAAGGGGCAAGAAGAGCGAGCGTCATGGACGGTTCCCCACCGGTCGTCACCTGATCGTGTGGGGTTGACCTTAGGTCCCGGCCTTCGTGCTGTCACCATTATGGGTGAGGACGACCTTGAGTGCGCGGCTCTCGGTCGCCGCCGTCGTGGCACTTCGAGTTCTGGAAGCCGACCGCGAGATCAGGGTGGTCGTCCGGCGAACGTCCAGTCGAACTTTGATCCCGACCTGCTCGCGCAGGTCCTCATCAATCGTCAGTACCCGCCTTGCAGGTCAGTCAACAGTCGAGCGCGATCAAGGGAGGGCGACGTCACGAGGAGTCAGGTAGGGGAGCGGGGCGGGGTGGTCGGGACGGCGCGACCACCCCGCTCGCGACTCAGTTGTTCTTCAGCGAGCGCACGAAGGCTTGGAACGAGTCCGCGCTCACGCTGAATCCGCCCGCTTCCGGGCACTTCGAGTCACGCAACCCCACGGCATCCGTCCCCACCGCGACCTCGACGCAGTCGCTGTCGTTGCCACTGTGGCTGCTCTTCCGCCACGTCGACGCGATCACCCGCGCTCCACCTCACTCCTGATCAAGGTCGTGCGCGATGGACGTCATCAACCGGACCGAGTCCTCCTCGTCCAGCGCCACGGCCGCCAGCTTCTCCGCCGTCAGCCTATAGAGCGCGACCCGCGCGGGATCATCCAAGAACAGGCCCGTCGTGCGGTCCTCGATGTGGACGATCGGCTTGTCGTTGGCGAAGTCGAGGATGACGAACTGGCCGAGCAGACCGGCATGGCCGACCACGCTCGACGGGATGACGCGGATGGTGACGTTCGAGCGGTCGGTCAGGTCGATGAGGTGCCTGAGCTGCCGCGCCATCACTTTCGGGCCGCCGATGGGAAGTCGCAGCGCCGCTTCGGTCAGGATCAGGTTCAGCTCCGGCGGCCTGCGGCGAGCCAAGATGGCTTGTCGGGCCATGCGGCGGCCGACGCGGACCTCGATGCTCGGCTCTTCCTCGTCGACCTGGATGGCCGAGATGATCGCGTAGGCGTACTCGGGGGTCTGCGCAAGACCGGGGATCAGCATCAACTGGAAACTTGTTATGACGGTCGCCCGGGTCTCGAAGTTCATGTACGTCCGGCTCTGCACGGTCGGATTGCTGGCCTCGACCAGCCCCGAGCCGTCGCCACCGCGTGCCCGGTCCAGCAGGCGGTTGCGCTCCGGGCCGATCACGCCGATGACGGCCAGGATCGCGGAGACCTCCTCTGCCGTCGGTTCGCGCTTGCCGTTCTCCAACCGGCTGATGGTGCTCGCCGAGACGCCGAGCCCGTCGCCCACGTCTTGCAGCGTGAGCTTGGCGGCGGTGCGAAGACGTTCGAGTTCGAAGCCGATTCCCCTGGTGGTGACACCGGCCATGGGTTTTGCCACGATGTTCTCCTTGCGAGGTGTGCAAACATCGAAGCAGAAAAGTGCTCTGAGCTGGGAAAAGTCACCCGATCGAACGACCCTTTCTCCTTGCTGAGCGTATCGTTCCACTGCAATCCTCGCCGCATGACCACTGTTGAGGAAGATCGAGTGCTACGGCGGCACCTGGCGGCCGTCCTGGTCGGCGTGCTCTACAACTCTGACCGGAAGTCGTTGCAGATGGCTCGGGCGGAGACGCATCGATTGGTCGGCGCGGTGACCACGTGCCTGGGCACGCACCCGCTCGACAAGGCCGGCCGATGCACTGTGTGCGAGTCGTCGGAGTGTGTGCTGCGCAGCGATCTCCGGCTGGCCCTGATGCCGTTCGACGGTGTCGGCGAGGAGAGCGTCCTCGACATCGCCGGGATCGAGCGGAAGAAGCTGTGACGCCGGAGAAACCCGTCGAGGACATGACGATGGCGGAGCTCCTGACCAACCAGGTCGATCAGGAGTCCGTCGAGTCCGATCAGCCGGTCACACCCAGCAGCTCCGACACGGCGTGAACGAGCGGCTGCGGGTCGGCCGGGCTCAGGGTGGACCACTCCCGCCCGTCGCCGGACGGCCGGCGAGTGAACTGCCACCGCCCTTCCGTGGTGTCGTAGAACGACACCGCGTAGGGGCCGCGCTTCCTCGGCCCCGGCCGGCCGTGCAGGGTCGGCCGGACCGCCGCGCCGAACTGGCCCATGCGCACGACGTTGCCGAGCACCGAGCCGACCTTCTGCGCGTCGGACCGGTGCAGGCCCGCGTCCCGCAGGGCGTTCTCCAGGCGGGTGGCGGATTCACCTGCGGCAGCCGCCGCACGTTCCAGGTCGGCGGCGAGGAGGCTGATCGACCGGGAGCGGGGCGTCGGGTGCGGGGGCAGCAGCGACACCATCGACGCGGCGAGCGCGGTTTCGTCTATGCGGCCCACCGTCAACGCCTCCGCGGTCAGGACGGCCGACACGGCGTGCCCGCGCCGGGCCGCCGCGACAGCCCTGACCCGCGGGCCGGAGTCCAGCCGCAGCCGGGCGTCGACCTCGCGTTCGGGGCGGGCCAACAGCTCCAGCGAGCCGGCGAGGCGGGCGTCCAGCTCACCCCGATCGGCCAGGCCGCGTGCCTCCAGCGAGCGCCACGCGTCGTTGAACAGCGCGCGGCGCTCGTCCATCGTCGCGCCGTGGGAGGGGATCGTCAGGATCGTCGGGTATTCGCCCAGCTTCAGGTGGTCCCAGCACAGCTCGAACTCCAGCCGGGACAACGTGACTCTCACTGGCGGTCGTCCCCGATCACCGGAGGCGCCACCAACGGACCGGAGTCGACGCCCCACACGTCTTCCAGTTCCTCCAGGTAGGGCGCGGCCTTGTGCTCGATGTCGTCCTCGCCCTGGCCGCCCTGCGGTGCGCCGGCCATGCCGCCCATCATCGGGCTGCCCGCCGCGCCCCTCGCGCCGGGCGTGCCCTGGGCGGCGGCGCGGGTGGCGTGCTGGTCGCCGGCGACGCTGGAGGAGGAGCCGGGGCCGAACGGCTGGCCGCCGTGACCGGGCATCCCCGGCTGGCCGGGCAGACCGCCGCCGAACCGGGGCGCGCCGCCGGGAGCGCCGGTCGGACCGCCGCCGAAGCCCCTCGGCACGCCCTGGCCGGGCCCTTGACCGGGAGGGTTGCCGCCGGACGGGTTGCGCCGGTCGTAGGGGTTGGGGAGCGGGTTCGGTCGGATCATGCCGGGCGGAGGCACCGCGAGCGGTGGCTGCGGCGGTGCGGGCGTGTAGGGCGGGGGAGCGATCGGCGTGGGCGTGGGGCGTGGGGCGAGGTCCTGCGGTGTCCCGACTCCCGAGGTGTTGGTGTCGCCGCCGATGGGAGCGACGACCGGAGGAGGGCTCACCGGCTGCTGTTGCGGTGTCGACGTGGTCCGACTCGGGTCAGTGGAGGCGGGCGTGCTCCACTGGCCGTCGGAGAACCGCTGCGAGTACTGGCGCTGTGCCTCGGACTGCTCGAACTGGGGCTCGGCGACCTGAGTGGTGATCTGCGGCGGCGGCGCGAACGTGCCCAGGCTGTTCACGGCCGAGGACGCGCCGTCGCGGTAGCCGTTCATCACCCGGACCGCTTCGCGCTTGGCGTCGTTCGCCTGCTGCTCCTGGACGTCCTGGTCGGTCTGGCCGCCGACCAGGTGCGTGAAACCGGCCGGGATGCCGAGGAAGTCGTCGTTCGCGGTGGAGGTGACCTGCACCGGCTCGGGCATCGTCGTCTTCGCGCCGCTGTAGTAGGAGGTCTGTGCGGAGAACGAGTCGTGCGTCTCGACGCCGGCGACACGGGCGTCCTCGGCCCACTGCACCAGCGGAGCCGTGCTGCCCGCGAACTGCTCACCCGCCGCGCCGACCCAGACCGCCCCCGCGTCCCGGACCGCCGACTCCAACTCGCTCTTCGCGTTGCCCATCACCGCGCGGAAGCTGTTCCACGCGTCGTCCACGGCTTGGGCGGCCGAGTGGCCCGGACCGCCGTGAATCTTGTCGTAGAGCTGCTGGTGCGACTGCGCGTCGAAGTTGTGGTTACCTATCCCGCTCAACGTTGTTCCCCCTTACTTCAACAAGTTCTGCATGGCCGCTTCCGCGAGCTTCCGTGCCCCGTCACACGGCTCGGGAAAGCGATCTTCGAAACCGAGGCCAACTGAAAAGGCCACCGCGAGGTACTGGTCGTCCGCAGTGTCGATCATGAGGTCACAGCGGTCGGGGCTGTTCGGGATCGGAACCGTGATGGCAGGGAAGCCAGCGACCGGATCGACTTCCTCAGGTTGTCCGGTGCGTTTGCCGTCGGTCCAGGTTTCGATTCCCTCGTGGAGCACTGGGACTAGGATGTTCGATGCGCCTGTCACGGTCCAAGTGCATCCGGTGGCCTTTAGCGCACTGACTTCCAAAGGACGGCCTGCGCGATCGATCTTCAGGGCCGCAAGCTGCTCGGACCTGAGGAGACTGCACGGCTCTTTGCCGTCCAACGTGACGGGTTGGGGACGTGTGACGGCTGCCGCCGTCGTGGTGACCGGCGCACTGACCGTGGTCGTCGTCTGCGGGGTCGCTGTGCCTCCGGTGCTGCACGCGCCGGTCATGAGAAGTACACAGGCCACCGCCAGCAGGGTTGTGCGCATCGCTTCAGAGGCCCCCGGTCTGCTGGATATTGGTCTTGTTCGTGTCTTCCGCCAAACCGTAGGTGCGTGCGGCCTGGTCGAGTTGTTCGATGTTCAGGTTCAGCTCTCTGATGAAGTGCCTGGCTACTTCGATAGCGGTGTCCGCGTTCTCGCGGAAGACCGAGGCGGCGTCCTCGGACACATCGTCCTCGGCCAGCGGGCTTCCGAGGAGGTTGTACCCCTCAAGGTCCACGAAGGCCTGGATGGTGTCGCGGACGGCTTCGTAGCGGGCCTTCAGTGCCAGGATTTGGCCCGGCTCGACCTGCATGGTGACCGGTCCGGCGGGTGCCGGTGCGCCGGCTCCGCCACCACTTGCCATGAACGGCATGAGTCTCCCCTTCTCCTGCCTTGACCACGGTCTGCAGGTGAGACGTCGCTCTCCGTGTCCAGGTTCCCACATGGCGCAGCCGCCGAGCGGTGGAACCGGGCAACTCAGCCCACGAGCGACTGAAGTATCCCGGCAGGGGGCCACGGAGACCGGGCGATGATCCATTCTTCCGGCGTGTTCACTCGGATGAAGTAGTCGTTGATGCGAGGAACCGTCGTCTCATCGCCGGCCGGACACAGCAGCACCAAGGCATTGGGGCCGGCCGGCCCGTCGCTGACCGCACCGTACCGGGCTCGCTTGGCGAGGCGGTCCAGCAGCGCCTGTCCGGCCGGGTATCGCCCGAGTGGGGTAAGGCTGTCCAGTGCCAACACGGGCTGTCGCGTCCACTCCCGCTCCAGCGCTGCGCACGCCTGCTCCACCACCCGGTGCAGGTTCAGTTGGTCCCTGCTGCCGGGGTCGGCGGCGTCGGCGCGGAGCACGCGGTCGAAGTCGGGGATGCGGTGCTCCCTGGCGACGTTGCGCAAAGCGGCCACGAACGCGGCCGTCACGTCCACCACCGGCACGCCCAGCGCGGCCTCCACCGCGGCCCGCGCCTGCGCCCAGCGCTTGCGGCGCACGGTGATGATCCGCACGCCGCCGCGCTGCGCCGCATCCACCAAGCGGGCATCCACGTCGCTGGCGGCGGTGCCGGAGACGATCGGGTGGTGGCTCAGCGACCCCGTCGAGGACGGCACCCGTGTCACGCCGGTCGTCTCGGGTGTGCGCGGGCGGTAGAGTTCGCCGTCCCAGGTCACCGGGAACCCGGCCTCGGTCAGCAATTCCGCCAGTTCCCGGCCGGTCGGCAGGCGGTCGAGGCCGGGGAACCGGTTGTCCAGCCGCTGCTGCACGCCGTCGGCGGTCAGGCCGCCCTCGGGCATCCCCGCGCCCGCCTGCGCCAGCCGGAGCGCCCGCACCGGGGGCAGACTCCGCGGGTACAGCTCCAGGCGGAGGTTGGCCAGCACCGTGCCCGAGCCCGCTGCCGCCAGCCTGACCAGGCGCTTCTCGTCGAACACCTCACCGGTCCGCTCCGCGCAGGCCGCCAGCTCGCGCACCACGGCGGTCGGGGTCGGCAGCGGGTCCTGGGCGGCCAGCTCACCAGCCTTGTCGGCCAACCGCTCGGCCAGGTCCAGCAACGACTCGTCGGACGGCGTGTCCACCGGGTCGCCCGAGCCGACCTGCAGCGCCAGCAACACCCGCTCGTGGTGGCGGCGCAACGACAACCGCGGCTCGTCGCGCTGCCAGTCCGCCTCGTAGGCGGCGCGCAGCACCGCGTAGGCGTAGGCCATGCGCACCGCGTGCGACTCCACGTCCGAGCAGCCGTGCTGGGCCAGCAGGTGCTCGGCCAACTCCTCGGCGGCGGCGACCCGGCGGAACGACACCAGCGTGTCGATCACCTCGCTGAGCACGGTGTCGAGCACGTCGAGGTTCGACCACGCCCGGCGACGCGCGGATAGAACCTGGCTGATCCGCCCCTGGGTGAGGTTGGTGTCCTTGGCGACCACGACGCTCGTGGGCCACCGGGTCTCCGGCAGCACGCCGTTCTCGTCGGGCAGACCGAGGAGCAGGCGGCTGATCGCGGCCTGGGTGTCGTTGCGGCGCTTGGCCTTCGGCAGGAGCGTCGCGACGATCGCGTCCAGCGGCAGGCGCGAGCCGGTGACGTCGGACGGCAGGTGTCCAGTCGTGATCAGGCCTGGCTCGGTCACGAGCCTGGTCCGCCACGCGGCGATGCGGTCGAGCAACTCGGTCCGCGTCTTGCGGCTCAGCCCACGGGCCTTGCGCACGTCGTTGATCCGCAGGTCGAGCAGGTCACCGACGGTGTCGGCCCCGAGCCGGTTCGCCACCGCGACTGCCCGCAGCGTCAGGCCGGCCGCGTTGAGCGCGGTGCCCAAGGTCGCCCGCTCGGCCGCTTCCTCGCGCAACTCCTCCGGGTCTTCGGAACCCGAGGATGACACAGCCGCCGGTGCGGTCTCGTCCAGCGCGGTGAACACCCGCTGCCACGCCTCGCGCATCTGTGCGGCGGAGGCGAACCGCTTGTCGGCGTCACGGTGCAGCGCCTTGCCGAAGAACTCGCGCAACGGCTCCCGCAGCCCGGCCTCGAACAGCTCGGACGCCAGCGTCACCGGCTCGTTGTGGAACCGGGGGTTCGTGCCGTCCTCACCCCACGACGGCAACTCCAGGCTGGCCATCTCGTGCAGCGTCACGGCCGCCGCGTAGCGCTCGGCGTGCAGGTCGTACACCGGACGGCGGTCGCTGCCCAGGAACGGGTCGATGTACCCGCGGGTGCCCGCGGTCACGTCGTTGAGCGGGGTGCCGGCCAGCGAGAAGTCGAACAGCACCAGTCCCTGCCCGTACTTCGGGTGGCTGCGCAGGCCCAGGTTGTCCGGCTTGATGTCGCGGTGCAGCACGCCCTTGCGCTCCAGGTAGGACAGGGCGTCGAGCAGCTGGTCGCCCAGGAGCTGGAGCTTGTCGGGCAGCAGCGCGCCCTCGTCGCGCAGGATGTGGGCCAGCGACCGGTCGCCCGCGTAGTCGATCTCGATCGCATGCCTGCTGCCCAGCGGGAACAGGCTGCGCCTGCGCACGACGATGTGCTCGTGCCGCAAGTCCTCCAAGGCTGCGGCCTCGTCGGCGAGCCGGTCCACCGCGTCGGCGGACCGCGAAACCTTCAGGACCGTGTCGGTGTTGTCGTGCTCGACCAGGAACGCCCGCGCGGTGGCACCGGTGCCCAGGACACGCTGCACCACGTAGTCGGAGTCGGCGAGCCGCTCGCCAGACGCCGCGTCCCAGGGGTCGACGCGGTCGCCGACAGGCTCGCCGAACCGCTGGAACGCGGTCAACTCCTCCACGAACTGCTCGACGTCGGCGAACCGGTCCCGGACCACCGGGTCGGTGGCCAGCGCGACCACCGCGTCGAGGTCGTCGGGGATGCTGTCGTCCACCGCTCGCGGGTGCAGGCCGCCGTGCCGGGCCAGCTGGTCGAGCAGTTCGGAACGGGTGCCGGCGGGCGGCTGGCCGGTCAGCACCAGGTAGGCGATCGCGCCGACGCCGAACACGTCGATGGCGACGGTGCCGTCCGGGTCGTCGGTGAAGTCCGGTGCCAGGTACGGCGCGGCGGCGGCCTCAACGTGGGCGACCGCGCCCGTGCTGGGCCGCAGCCGGTGCACCGTCGAGGAGCCCGACAGGCCGCGTGCCGCCACCTGCCACTCGCCCACCTGCAACTGCGGTTTCGTCCAGTCGCCCGCGGTCGGCAGGACGATCACCGCGCGGGGCGACAGGGCACGGTGCACCAGCCGCCGCTCGTGCGCGTAGTGCACCGCTTCGGCGAGCTGGCGCACCATGTCCAACCGGGTGGGCAGGTCAAGGTCGGCGTGGTGTTGGGCCATGTAGTGGTCGAGCCGCAGCGCCTCCTTGGGCTGCTCGATCAGCAGCGCGGGACCCGCCTCGTGGTCGACCAGGTCCACCGGGCCGAGTAAACCGGGGTGGCGGATGCCCTGGCAGGCGCGGAACTCGCGCTCGGCGGCGGCGCGGATGGAACGCTGCTTGTCCGAGTCGCCTTCGCGTTCGTAGAGGTAGATCCGGACCCTGCGGTACTCGTCGGGCATGTCCTCGCGGGACGCGTGGTGGTCCTGCCACGTGGGCCCAGTGTCGTACGGGCTGGGCTCGATCTGCCACGGCCCGACCGTGATGCTGCGCCGGGTCGGGTGGATGCCCACCCGCTGCAGCAGGCGCGGCAGCGCGCGGAAGAAGTCCGGGCTCAGCGGCGTCCGGCTGATCGGGCCGGTGAGCAGGTCGGAACCGATCTTGGGCAGCGTCTTGCCGCCTTCGGGACCGTAGACGCCGTGGCGCTGGGAGTCGTCGAGCCGGACTTCCAGCCCGGGCTCGGACAGGAACACCGCGGCCGACAGGTACGGAATGGCGAGCCGATCCTGCCGCGCGGCCTGGACGAGCAGGGCTTTCAGCTCCTTGGCCTTCTGGTCCGCGAGCGGCAGCGGGTTGTCGAACGTGCGCGGGTGGCGGCTGTTCGGTCGGTGCTGCACCCACGTGGCGTGTCGGTTCTCCAACCGGCCCTTCAGGCTCTTGATCTCGACCAGGTACAGGCCGCCAGGGGTGGCGACCAGCAGGTCGACCTCACGGATGTGCCCGTGGGAGGAGATGAAGGTGAAGTTCGACCACGCCTCGTACGGGTGCCGGTCGGGCAGCAGCTCGCGCACCTGCCGCAGCGCCGCCCGCTCCCGCCGGAACGCGGACTGCGTGATCTCGTGCCACCTGCTCGACTGCTCGTCCACCCCGCACCCTTCGACTCGACGCCCCATCATCCTCGATCGCGCGACCGGCGGGCACGTGTTACCCGCCGGACCGGCACGACGGAGTGAACGTCATGGCTTGATCGGCACCTTCGCCTGGCGCGAGAGGTAGTCGTTCACCTCGTCGGCGTCGAAGGCGGCCGGGTCGAAGTCGGTGGCGGAGTCCAGGTCCAGCCACTCCAGTCGCTCCGCGTGCTCTGGGTGCTTCGGGTCGGCCAGCACGTCGCACAGGTGCGCGTAGCCCCAGATGCCGCCGCTGTCCTCCGGCGGTGCGGCACGGCGGCCGGTGAGGCAGCGGGGGTAGGCGACACCCGGCTCGGCCTGCACGACGTCCTCCACCACGATGTCGTGGTCCCAGGCGTCCCCGAAGTCGTACAGGTAGCCGATGCGGTCCTTGGGGTCGCGCGCCACGTCGGCCAAGGTCACGGTGGCAGCGTCGCCGTGGCCCAGATCCTGGTCGGGCATCCCGTACTCGCCCTGCGGCGTGTCGAAGACCCAGAGGTGGTAGTCCTCCCAGCCGAACAAGTCCTGGATGGTCTGGTGCAGTCGCACCAGCGGCGTGGACGACAGCACCTCCACCCGGCGCCAGATCGGCGGCTTCGACCCGCGCAGGGTGACCTTCAGCCGGTGCACGCTGGTGTCGAGAGCGGTCGGCGGCGCCTCCGGGAGCAGTTCCAGCCGCTGCTCCAACAGTGCCAGGGTCCTCGTCACGTCCTCCACCTGATCCGGCTCGACCGGGCACGGCTCGCGTTCGAGCGCGTCCGCCGCGATCCTGCGCGCCTGTTCGGGCGTGTACTCGCGAAACGGGAAGCCCAGCTCCGCGGCCGCGTGGGCGTACCCGGCCCGGATCCTCTTGGGCTGGTCGCTGACGAAGCAGTCCTTGAGGCCGCCGAGGTCGTGGTCGATCAACAGGACGAGGACGTGCGACTTGCGGCCGTACGAGAACGTCAGCGCCAACCCCTCTTGAGCGCCGCGCGGGTCCGCGTAGCCGAAGCAAGCGTCAACGGTCGGCTTGCCCACTGTCCTCGCCCACTTCGGGTCGCGCAGCCCGCTCGCGACGAGGCGGTCGGCGGCCTGGGACGCGATCGGCCGCACCTCCGGCGGCGCGAGCACCGCGAACGCCCTGGCCAGCGCGAGGGCTTCCGGCCTGCCCGTGGCCTCCGCGTCGGAGATCATGGCGGCCACCATGTCCGGGAAGTCCTCCGGATCGGTGCTCTCGGCCATCGCGCCCAGGAACTCGGAAGCGGCCAGTTCGGCGTCCAGCGGTCCGCGATCCGGCTCCAGCAGCGGTGAGAAGCCGTCGAGGAACGCCATCGCCAGTTCGGCCACCGGCTGCACGAAACCGGCGGTGGTCAGGCGCTCCAACGCGTCGGGCACGTCACGAGCGGCGTCGACCAGCCGCAGCACCTCATCGGGGGCTCCTTGGTCAGCGAGCATCGCGCGGAGGTCGGACAGAGTGGGCTCGACATCGTTCGACACCCACATCATCGTGCCACCCACGCGAAAAGCACCGCGCCCCGGCTGCGGGAGCAACCGGGGCGCGGGGGTCTGGTGGGTCAGGCAGGCACGGAGGCGATGCCGGGCGCGAGGAAGCGCTTGCCCGTCACCTTCTCCGAGATGCCCGAACGGTCCAGGTAGGGGGTGATGCCGCCCAGCCAGAACGGCCAGCCGGCGCCCAGGATCATGCACAGGTCGATGTCCTGCGCCTCCGCCACCACGCCCTCGTCGAGCATGATCCGGATCTCCTCGGCCAACGCCTCCAGCGCACGCGCGAAGACCTCGTCACCGGTCAGTGGCTGGTCGCCGAACGACCACAGCGCCTGCACCTCGGGGTCGACGGTCTGCTTGCCCGTCGAGTCCCACTGGTACACAGCGGTCTTGCCGGCGGCCACGAACTTCTTCATGTTCTCCGACACGCCGAAGCGGTCGGGGAAGGCCGCGTGCATGGTCTCGGCCACGTGCAGCGCCACGGCGGGGCCGACGAGCTGCAGCAGGATCAGCGGCGACATCGGCAGGCCCAGTGGCTCGGTGGCCTTGTCCGCCACCTCGAACGGGGTGCCCTCGTCGATCGACTTCACGACCTCGCCCATGAACCGCGTCAGCAGCCGGTTCACCACGAACGCGGGCGCGTCCTTCACCAGCACCGAGGACTTCTTCAGCTGCTTGCCCACCGCGAACGCGGTCGCCAGCGTCGCGTCGTCGGTCTGCCCGGCCCGCACGATCTCGAGCAGCGGCATGATCGCGACCGGGTTGAAGAAGTGGAAGCCCACGACCCGCTCGGGGTGCTTGAGGCCCGACGCCATCTCGGTGATCGACAGCGACGACGTGTTGGTCGCCAGCACCGCCTCGGCCGAGACGAACTCCTCGACCTCGGCGAACACCTTCTGCTTCACGCCCAGGTCCTCGAACACGGCCTCGATGACGAAGTCCGCGTCCGAGAACGCCGCCTTGTCCAGGGATCCGGTCACCAGCGCCTTGAGCCGGTTCGCCTTGTCCGCCGACACCCGCCCCTTGCCGAGCAGCTTGTCGACCTCGGCGTGCACGTACCCGACGCCCTTGTCCACCCGCGCCTGGTCGATGTCGGTGAGCACCACCGGCACCTCCAGCCGCCGCGCGAACAGCAGCGCCATCTGCGACGCCATCAGGCCCGCGCCGACGATGCCGACCTTGGTGACCTTGCGCGCCAACGACTTGTCCGGCGCACCCGCCGGCCGCTTGGCCCGCTTCTGCACCAGGTTGAACGAGTACAGCCCGGCCCGCAGCTCGTCGCTCATCACGACGTCCGCCAGCGCCTCGGTCTCCGCCGCGTACCCGGCGTCCAAGTCGTTGGCACGGGCCAGCTCCAGCAGCTCCAGAGCCTTCAGCGCACCCGGTGCCGCACCCTTGGTCTTGCCCTCGACGATCGCGCGGGCCCGCGCCACGGCGGCGTCCCAGCCCGCACCGCGGTCGATCTCACGGCGAGCCGGCACGACATCGCCGCGCACCACGGAAGACAGCCACAGCAGCGACTGCTCCAGGTAGTCCGCCGAGTCGAACAGCACGTCCGCGATGCCCAGGTCCAGCGCCTGCTTGGGGTTGAGCATCTTGTTCTGGTTCAACGCGTTCTCGAAGATCACGGTGACCGCGTCGTTCGGGCCGATCAGGTTCGGCAGCAGCTGCGTGCCGCCCCAACCCGGGAACAGGCCGAGGAACACCTCGGGCAGCGCGATGGCCGCCGCGTTGGACGCCAGCGTCCGGTAGTGGCACGACAGCGCCAGCTCCAGGCCGCCGCCCATCACCGCGCCGTTGACGAACGCGAAGGTCGGCACCTTCGACTCGGTGAACTTGCGGAACACGTCGTGCCCGAGCCGGCCGATCGTCACGGCCTGCTCGCGCCGCGACGCGCCCTCGACGGCCGTCAGGTCCGCGCCCACGGCGAACACGAACGGCTTGCCGGTCACCGCGATCGCGACCGGGGACGCCGCCGCGGCCTCGTCGAACGCGGCACTCAGGCTCACCAGCGACTGCGGGCCGAACGTGGACGGCCGGGTGTGGTCGTGGCCGTTGTCGATGGTGATGAGGGCGACCTGGCCGTCCAGGCCCGGCACCGTGACGAGCTTGGTGCGGGCGTGGGTCACGACCTCGTCGGGGAACAGGGCCTTGGCCTCGTCAGCGGTCAACGCGGTCACTTCGACTCTCCGTTCCAGTGCGGGTTCTCCCAGATGACGGTCCCGCCCATGCCGATGCCGATGCACATGGTGGTGATGCCGTAGCGCACGTCGGGGCGCTCGGCGAACTGCCGCGACAACTGGGTCATCAAGCGCACGCCCGAGGACGCCAGCGGGTGGCCGGTGGCGATCGCGCCACCCCACTGGTTGACCCGCGGGTCGTCGTCGGCGATGCCGAAGTGGTCGAGGAAGGCGAGCACCTGCACGGCGAACGCCTCGTTGATCTCGAACAGGCCGATGTCGTCGATGGTCAGGCCCGCGCGCTTGAGGGCCTTCTCCGTCGCCGGGACCGGGCCGATGCCCATGACCTCGGGCTCGACGCCCAGGAACGAGTAGCCGACCAGCCTCATGCCGACCGGCAGGCCCAGCTCGCGCGCGGTCTCCTCCTCGGCCAGGATGCAGCCGGTCGCGCCGTCGTTCAGGCCCGCCGCGTTGCCCGCGGTGACCCGGCCGTGCGGGCGGAACGGCGTCTTCAGCTTGGCCAGGTCCTCGACCGTGGTGCCGGGACGGGGCGGCTCGTCGGCCGTGGCCAGGTCCCAGCCGTGCTCCGCCGAACGGGTCGCGACCGGCACCAGCTCCGGGCCGATCTTGCCGTTCTTCACCGCGTCGGCGTACTTGGCCTGCGACGCCGCCGCGTACGCGTCCGTGCGCTCCTTGGTGATGTGCGGGAACCGGTCGTGCAGGTTCTCCGCCGTCGAGCCCATGACGAGCGCGGACGGGTCCACGATCTTGTCGGACAGGAACCGCGGGTTCGGGTCGACGCCCTCGCCCATCGGGTGGCGGCCCATGTGCTCGACACCGCCCGCGATCACCACGTCGTACGCGCCGAACGCGATGCCGCTGGCCGACGTCGTCACGGCCGTCATCGCACCCGCGCACATGCGGTCGATGGCGTAGCCGGGCACCGACTTGGGCAGGCCCGCCAGCAGCGCCGCGGTGCGGCCGATGGTCAGGCCCTGGTCGCCGATCTGCGTGGTGGCGGCGATGGCCACCTCGTCGACCCGCTCCGGCGGCAGTTCGGGGTGGCGGCGCAGCAGCTCGCGGATCACCTTGACGACCAGGTCGTCGGCACGGGTCTCCGCGAAGATTCCCTTGGGGCCGGCCTTGCCGAACGGCGTGCGCACGCCGTCCACGAAGACCACGTTTCGAACGCGTGCCGGCGCTACTGGTGCGGCCACGGCGTCTCCTCCGCTTGTGGTGACGATTCGCCCGAGCGGTCGGGCGCGACTCCTACCGATCGGTAACCCAACTCTAGCCCCTGTTACTGGCCGGTAACCACCGAGGTCGCCCTGTCTGATCGGTCACAGAACGCCCGGATGGCCAGGAACAGTCCGAACCCGAACGGGGACAGGACGATCGTGAGCACCAGCAGTGGGCCCATGAGCAGCGGGTGCAGCCCCAAGCGGCGGCTCTCCCGGTACATCCACGCGCCGATCAGCAGGTCCCAGGCGATCACCTGTGCCCAGACCGCCGAGGCGCCCCAGGCGGTGGCCAGGAACTCCCTGAGCGTGTCCAGGTCCGGACTGCTCATCGTGGCCCACAACTCGGGCAGGTGCGCGGCGACCAGGACCGTGTAGACGACCAGTGGCGGCACCGCGATCAGCGGGGACGACACGACCCGGGCCGTCAGCGGTGACTTGGGGGCGAAGATCATCAGGCTCAGAACGGGATGGTGAGCCAGAACGTGATCTCGAACAGGAACCCGGTCATGCGTGCACGATCTCCTTCGGCGTGGTGGTGGCGCGCAGGGTCCTCGCGACCACCGCGGCGGTCCAGGTGAGCACGGCCAGCGCGCCGAGTGCGGTGAGCAGGTCCGGGCGCAGCAACGGCTGCCCGCGCAGCGCCTGCCACGTGACCAGGGTCATCAGGCCCGCGTAGCCGATCGCGAGGCCCCACACCGTCGCCCTGGTCGCACGCCCGCGCAGCAGCAGCACGGCCAGCGGGAGGACTTGGAGGGCGTGGATGCCGACGAAGTGCGGGATCCGCAGGTCGCCGCCCGTGGTGCTCCAGCCCGTCAGCGCCGTGTACGGGCCGCCGTCGGGCACGCCGACGCTGTGCGCGCCCACGATCCCGGCGTCGTCGTCCTGGCCGGGCGCGGGGGAGGTCATCAGGGTGCCGAGGGCGAGGCCGACCAGGGACAGGGTGAGGCCGAGTCGGATCGAGAGACCCGTCGCGCGGTTCTCGAACCGGGTGAAGGCCAGCGCCACCGCGATCACCGCGTGCATGATCCAGAGAGTGAGGATGCTGTAGGTCATGACGTCCCACAGCAGCTCGTCGAACGGCGTGGCGAGGTTGAAGTGGCTCCGCCGGCCGCGCACGACCTGTCCCACGATGACGACCATCTCGATGGTGCCGGCGAGCGCGATGACCGTGCCCGCCCACCGGCCGACCCGGCGCAGGCGGGTGGTGAGGGTCAGCATCCAGGCGAGCGTGACGCCGTACAGGGCGAGGGAGAGCGCGAATTTGAACGGCTTGAACCAGATCGGGGACCCGACCAGAATCCGGTCGTCGAAGATCAGCCCTCCGAGTGACACCACGGTGAGGGCGGCCATGAGCAGGGAGAACAGCATCAGGGGCGGGTGCCAGCGCAGGAAGCGGGTCATGGACGACTCCTAGGATGGATAGCAGTACTTTCTACTATCGGATAGCTACAGTATCCATGCTGAGGATCGTCTCAGGAAGGGGTTCTGCGCGATGCGCATCGCCGAGTTGAGCCGTCGCAGCGGCGTGCCCGTGGCGACGATCAAGTACTACCTGCGGGAAGGGCTGCTCCCGGCCGGTGAGCTGACCAGCCCGAACCAGGCCAGGTACTCCGACGAGCACCTGCACCGGCTGCGGCTCGTGCGGGCGATGGTGGAGCTGGGCGGGCTGTCGATCGCGGCCGTGCGCGAGGTGCTGGGCGCGTTGGACGACCCGGAGAAGTCCCTGCACAAGGCGATGGGCACGATCTCGGCGGCGGTGGCGCCACCGGACCTCGGCAGTGACGACGAGGTCGCGCACGAGCAGGTGCGGGCGTTCCTGGAGCGGCAGGGGTGGGTGTGCCGTCCGACGTCGTACGCGTACAAGGCGCTGGTGGGCGTGCTGGCGACGGCGCGGGAGGTCGGGCACGAGGGGTTCGCGGACCTGCTCGACGGGTACGCCGACGCCGCCCGGCCGCTGGCCGAGGCCGACCTGCGTTACGTGCTCGGCGCGGGGTCCAAGGACGAGGCTTTGGAAGGCGTCGTCGTGGGGACCGTGCTGGGTGACGCGGCCATGGCCGCCGTACGCGCCCTGGCCCGCCGCGAACTGTCCGGCGCCCGCAAAGCCGAGGAAACCCCCTCCGAACCGTGCTCCGACCCCTAAACCCCCCGCGCGTGTCCTACCTCCAGAACGCGAGAGTCCTACGTTCGGAACGCGAGTGTCCTACGTTCAGAACACCCGAGTTCAACGCTCAGCACAGTCGATCTTGTGCTGAGCGTTCAACTCGGGGTACGCGAACGTTGGACTCTCGCGTTCCCAACGTTGGACTCACGCGTCGCGAACGTAGGACACGCGCGTTCTGAACGTAGGACACGCCCGGGTTAGGTGGGCTGGTGGGCCAGGGCCTCGGAGAGGGTGGTGGCGGTCAGGGCGATCTGCCAGTTGCGGGCGCCGCCCTCGCGCAGTGCGGCGGCCACGCCCTCGGGCGAGATGTCGGCCGGCGGCTGCCAGCACGTGCGCCGCACCAGGTCGGGCAGCAGCAGGTTCTCCACCGGCAGGGTGTTCGCCTCGGCGACGGCCGTCAGAGCGGTCCGTGCGGCTGCCAGGCGGGCCGCGGCGGCCGGGTCCTTGTCCGCCCACCGGTTGGCCGGCGGCGGGCCGTCGTGCTGCTGTGACGGTTCCGGCAGCTCGGTGCGCGTCAGCGCGGCGGCACGTTGCAACGCGCCCAGCCACACGCCGACCATGCGCCGTTGCGCCCGACCGCGGAACACCGGCAGCGCCGACAGCGCGGCCTCGTCGGAGGGGTTGCGCACGGCGGCCTCGACCAGCGCGGAGTCCGGCAGCACCCGACCCGGCGCGATGTCGCGTTCACGGGCCAGCGCGTCCCGCGCCTCCCACAGCGCCCGCACCGCGGCCAGTTGCCGCGGACTGCGGATCCGGTGGATGCCCGACGTCCGGCGCCACGGTTCGGCGCGCGGACGCGGCAGGGGAGCCGTGCGGGCCGCCTCGAACTCCTCGAGCGCCCACTCCAGCTTCCCCTGCCGCTTGAGCTCCTGTTCGAGCACGTCACGCAGCTCGACCAGCAGTTCGACGTCGAGGGCGGCGTAGTTCAGCCAGTCGGTGGGAAGGGGGCGGCGTGACCAGTCGGCCGCACCGTGCCCCTTCTCCAACCGGTAGCCCAACAACCGCTCGACGAGCGTGCCCAGCGCCACCCGCTCGAACCCGGCCAGCCTGCCCGCCAGCTCGGTGTCGAACAGCACGCTCGGACGCAGGCCGAGTTCGGCGAGGCACGGCAGGTCTTGCGACGCCGCGTGCAACACCCACTCGGTCCCGTCCAGCGCCTCGACCAGCGGATCGAGCCGACCGCCGAGGGCGATCGGGTCGACCAGCACGGTCCCGGCGCCTTCCCGGCGCAGTTGCACCAGGTAAGCGCGTTGCGAGTAGCGGTATCCCGAGGCTCGCTCGGTGTCCACCGCAACCGGACCCGTCGCTCCGGCGAGCGCGTCAGCGGCACGCCGGAGCGACGGTGCGTCGGCGACGACAGGTGGAACACCGTCAGCGGGTTCCACCAGCGGCACCGGATCAGCACCGGTTGGTTCGGTTGGCTCGTCGGAGGGTACGTCCACGGCGGAAGACCCTACGACGAACGCACCACTCGCGGGTGTGTTCGGCCGGTTCAGTGTGCCGACCTGGCTAGCGGATCACGCCGGCACGCATGGCCAGCGCGACCATCTGAGCCCGATCCCCGGTGCCCAGCTTGCGCCCGATCCGCGACAGGTGGGACTTCACCGTCAGCGCGGAAAGGCTGAGCGCTTCGCCGATCTCCTTGTTGCTCTGGCCATCGGCGACCAGCTGGAGGACCTCGACCTCACGCGCGGAGAGCTCCCGCGGCGTGTTGTCGGTGCCCGGCACCCTCGTGCCCGCGGCAAGTACGGGCGCGACGCTCGGGTCCGCGTAGACGCCGCCGTCGAGGACCCTGCGCACCCCGTCGGTGACCACCATCGGCGAGGCGGACTTCAGCAGGTACGCCTGGGCGCCTGCCTGGAAGGCCGACCTGACCGCGTAGGGGTCGTCGGAGGACGCGAGGACCACGATGCGGGGCCAGCCCTGGGCACGGAGTTCCGTGACCAGGTCGATGCCGGTGCCATCCGGCAGACCCAGATCGAGGATCGCGAGGTCGCACGGTCCGGTAGCGAGTGCCCGCGCCCGAGCCTCCGCGACCGAAGCCGCCTCATGCACTGTCCCGGCTCCCATCTGGGTGAGCCGAGCCGATATCGCCTCCCTCAGCAGTGGGTGGTCGTCGACCACCAGCACTGAAAAAAGCTCCTCCCGCGGGTGCGGGACCATGTTCGCCGGCAACGTGCCGGCTGGCGTGGTACGAACGGCCTGACCTAAGCCGACGGCAGCCACGTCACTACCTCCCTGGAGTCGGTCGTGCCCCCCGACCGGCACCGGGACTTTCGTCCAATCAGCCGCGCCACTGATCGACCGAAAGTGGTGTCGTCTGGGGCAGCGTAGCCGCCCAAGCGGGTCTACGGGACGATCAATCGGGTATCTATCCCGAATGAGTTGTCACTGATGGCCCCTGTTGTCACACGATCGGCTGACAACTCGATCGGGGGCGTAACGCGAGCGGTTCTCACGACGACATCAAGGAGTTGCGGGTGGCGAGCACCACAGGTCGAGGCCGGGCCGAGGAACTGCTGGCCCGGGTGCCCCTCGTCGACGGGCACAACGACCTGCCGTGGGCGCTGCGCGACTTGGCCGCCACGGGGCAATTCGGTGAAAAGTCAACGGCGGGTGACCCGGTCGCGTCCGTCTCAACCGTCGACTTGACCGTGCGGCAGCCCGCCCTCCAGACCGATCTGGTCCGGGCGCGCGACGGCCGGTTGGGGATGCAGTTCTGGTCCGTCTGGGTTCCCTGCCGGCTGGCGGGCGACGCAGCCGTCACCGCCGTGCTGGAGCAGGTGGAGCTGGTGCACGACCTCGCCGCGCGCTACCCGGCGCACCTGCGCATCGCGACCACCGCCGACGAGGCTGAACGGGCCTTCCGGGACGGGCGGATAGCCTCCCTGATCGGCGCAGAGGGCGGACACAGCATCAACGGGTCGTTGGGCGTGCTGCGCGCGCTGCGGCGGCTCGGCGTGCGGTACATGACGCTCACTCACAACGAGAACACGCCGTGGGCCGATTCGGCGACGGACGAACCCGAGCACGGCGGCCTGACCGACTTCGGGCGTGACGTGGTGCGGGAGATGAACCGCGTCGGGATGCTGGTCGACCTGTCGCACGTCGCGCCGACCACGATGCGGGACGCCCTGGAGGTCTCCACCCGCCCGGTCGTGTTCAGCCACTCCTCGTGCCGCGCGGTCGCCGACCACCCGCGCAACGTGCCGGACGACGTGCTGGCGCGGCTGCGGGACAACGACGGCGTGTGCATGGTGACGTTCGTGCCGCACTTCCTGTCGCAGGCCTACGTCGAGTGGGACGCGCACCTGAAGGCCGCGATGGAGGCGGCGGGCGAGAACCACAACGACCTCGACACCCGCCACCGCTTCCTGGACACCTGGCAGGACGGCGCCCCCACACCTCGCGTGACCATGGACGACGTGCTCGACCACCTTGAACACGCCCGCGAGGTGGCCGGGATCGACCACATCGGGCTCGGCGGCGACTACGACGGGACGCGCAGCCTGCCGGAGGGCATGGAGGACGTCTCCTGCTACCCGGACCTGATCGGCGCCCTGCTGGACCGGGGGTGGAGCGAGGACGACTGCGCCAAGCTGGCGGGCCTCAACGCCCTGCGCGTGCTCCGCGCCAACGACTGACCCGCCCCGCTGCGCAGGGCCCCACCCGGCGACCCGCGTTGGAGCTGCCGAGGCGCGACCCTCGCCGCCGTCCGCGGCTCGGCGATGTGCCCGGCCCGTGCTCACGCAGGCGTCCCCGCCAGGGGACCCCTGTCTTGATTCTGCCGGTCGGCACCGACGAAAGCCGGGGTGGTGGGTGGTGGTTGTGGACAACTTGCGCGGTGATGGATGACTGGCGGTTGGAACGGCTGGCGGGCCGCGTCAGCGGAGGGTGCTCACGCCCACCGGGGGTAGGCCGACGGCGGTGGCCATGAGGTCGAAGAAGGCGGTGCCGTGGGAGGCCAGTTCGGCGTCCCGGGCGGTCCAGGAGGCGCGCAGTTCCAGGTCGTCCGTGCGGGCCGGGCCGGCGATGTCGCCGAACCTCGCGGACGACGTCTGGGTGACGGTGCCGCCCAGGGCCAGGAAGGCCGCGCCGGACGTCTCCAGCGCCTCGACCAGCCACGACCAGCCCACCTCGGGCAGCAGCGGGTCGGCGGCCAGTTCCGCGTCCAGTTCCACCCGCACGTAGGCGACCAGCCGGAACACGCCCGACCACGCCTCGACCCCGTCCGGGTCGTGCAGCAGCACGAGCCGTCCCGTGGACAGCTCGTCGGCGGGCCCGGTCACCTCCGCGGTCAACGCGAAGGACCAAGGCGCCAGCCGCTGGGGCGGGCGCACCTCGGTCAACTCCAGTTCGGGTCGGGTTCGCACCGACCGGAGCGTGGCCACCGCCCGCTGGAACAGTTCGGGCTCCGTCACACCACGGACTGTAGGCCCCTAAACCTCGGAACGTGAGCGCGGCACGCCGGGCCCACCACCGCACGCCCGAAGATGCCGTCCGCCCAACCCATGGGACGATGGCGGACGAGATGAACGACATCACCGAAGCCCCGTTGCTCGTCGCCGCGCGCGGCGGCCGGCCGTCACGCACCCCGGTCTGGTTCATGCGCCAGGCGGGCCGTTCCCTGCCGGAGTACCGCAAGCTGCGCGAAGGCACCGCGATGCTGGACGCCTGCATGGACCCGGGGATGGTCTGCGAGATCACCCTGCAGCCGGTGCGCCGCCACGACGTGGACGGCGCGATCCTGTTCTCCGACATCGTCGTGCCGCTCAAGGCCGCGGGCGTGGACCTGGACATCGTGCCGGGCACCGGGCCGGTGGTGGCCAAGCCGATCGCGACGGAGTCCGACGTCAAGGCCATCCCCGAGCTGCACGAGGAGCAGGTCCGGCCGGTGGTCGACGCGATCGGGCTGCTCAACGCCGAGCTCGGGAACGTGCCGCTGATCGGCTTCGCCGGCGCGCCGTTCACCCTGGCGTCCTACCTGGTCGAGGGCGGCCCGAGCAAGCACCACGAGCGCACCAAGGCGCTCATGCACGGCGACCCGGACCTGTGGCACGCGCTGCTGGACCGGCTGGCCGGCATCACGGCCGAGTTCCTGCGGGTGCAGGTGCGCGCGGGCGTGAAGGCGGTCCAGCTGTTCGACTCGTGGGCGGGTGCGCTGTCCGAGCGCGACTACCGCGAGTTCGTGCTGCCGCACTCGACCAGGGTGTTGCGGAGCGTCAGCGGGGTGCCGCGCATCCACTTCGGCGTCGGGACGGGCGAGCTGCTGCCCGCGATGCGGGAAGCGGGCGCGGACGTGGTGGGCGTCGACTGGCGCACGCCGCTGGACGTGGCCGTGAGGCGTCTCGAAGAGGCCGCGCCGGACCTGCCCAAGCCGGTGGTCCAGGGCAACCTCGACCCGGCGCTGCTGTTCGCGGGCCTGCCCGCGCTGGAACGCGAGATCGAGCGGATCAAGCGCGAGGGCCGCGCCGCCGCCGGGCACATCTTCAACCTCGGCCACGGCGTGCTGCCCGACACCGACCCGGACGTGATCACCCGGGCCGTCGAGCTGGTGCACCGGGTCGCATGAGAACGCCGCGGGTGGCGGTGGTCGGCGGCGGGATCTCCGGCCTCGCCGCCGCGCACCGGTTGCGCGGGCTGCTCGGCCCGCGCGCCGAGATCACCGTGGTCGAGCAGTCGCCGCGGCTGGGCGGCAAGCTGCGCACGGTCGAGCTCGCCGGCCGCGCGTACGACGTGGGCGCGGAGGCGTTCCTGCACCGCCGGCCCGAGGCCACCGAGCTGGCAGCCGAACTCGGCCTCGCCGACCAGGTGGTCCACCCGACGAAGGCGGCGGCGAGCATCCACGCCGCCGGCGACACCCGGCCCATCCCCGGGCACACCCTGATGGGTGTCCCCGCGTCAGTGGACGCCGTGCGCCAGGTGTTGTCGCACGAAGGGCTGCGCCGGGTCGCCGCCGAACCCGACCTGCCGCCGGTCCGGCTGGACGGCGCGGACGTGTCCGTGGGCGCGCTGCTGCGCGAGCGGTTCGGGCCCGAGGTGGGCGACCGCCTGGTCGGGCCGCTGCTCGGCGGTGTCTACGCGGGCCGCACCGACGTGCTCGGGCTGCGCGCGACCATGCCACAACTGGCCGCCGCGCTGGACGCCGGTGCCGGCTCGCTGCTGGCCGCCGCCGCGACCACCCTGCCCGCGCCGCCCCGATCGGGGGTCACCCGCCCGCCGGTCTTCGGCACGCTGCGCGACGGCCTGTCGACGTTGGTGGCCCGGCTGGCGCAGTCGGCCGAGATCAAGCTCGGCCTGCCGGTGCGCGCCCTGGTCCGCCACGGGGACGACTGGCGGCTGGAGATCGGCTCCGCCGCCGCGCCCGAGCACCTGGACGCGGACGGCGTCGTGCTCGCCGTGCCCGCGCCCGCCGCGCGCAAGCTCCTCGCCGACGTCGCGCCCGCCGCGTCCCGCCGGTACGCCGAGGTCGAGCTGGCGTCGATGGCGGTGGTGGCGCTGGCCCTGCCGCCGGGCACCGAGCTGCCCGAGCGGTCCGGTGTGCTGCTGGCCGAGGGCGAACGGGCCGCGGACGGCGTGCCGTTCACCGCGAAGGCGTTCACCTTCTCCAGCCGCAAGTGGGCGCACCTGGCCGGTGAACCCGTGCTGGTGCGCGGCAGCGTCGGCAGGCACGGCGAGGCGCACCTGCTGCAGCGCGACGACGACGAACTGGTCGCCGCCGTCCGCCACGACCTGCGCGAGCTGACCGGCATCACGGCCGAGCCGATCGACACCCTCGTCACCCGCTGGGGCGGCGGCCTGCCCCAGTACGGCGTGGGCCACGTGGACCTCGTGCGGGGCATCGAGGACGCCGTCCGCGCCGTGCCGGGCCTGGCCGTGGCGGGCGCCACGCTGCACGGCGTCGGCATCCCCGCGTGCATCGCGACGGCCGACGCCGCGGCGGCCCGTGTCGCCGCTCACGTCCTGGGCCGCGCCCACTGAGTGAGAGGATTGGGCCATGGCCCGCCTGAACTACACCGAACTCAACGACACCATCCGCTACACCATGTGGTCGGTCTTCCGGGTGGAGCCCGGTCGCCTGCCCGACGACCGCGGTCCGGCCGCGGCCGAGGCGCAGGAGTACCTGGACGGTTTGGAGGCCAAGGGCGTCGTGGTGCGCGGCGTGTACGACGTGGCGGGCCTGCGCGCGGACGCCGACTACATGATCTGGTGGCACGCCGAGGAGATCGAGCAGGTCCAGCAGGCCTACACCGGGTTCCGCCGCACCGCCGTGGGCCGCGCGTCGACCCCGGTGTGGAGCCAGGTCGCGCTGCACCGGCCCGCCGAGTTCAACCGCAGCCACATCCCGGCGTTCCTGGCGGGCGAGGAAGCGCGCAAGTACGTGTGCGTGTACCCGTTCGTGCGGTCCTACGAGTGGTACCTGCTGCCGGAGGAGGACCGCCGCCGCATGCTCGCCGACCACGGCAAGGAGGCGCGGGACTACCCGGACGTGCGGGCGAACACGGTGGCGTCGTTCGCGCTGGGCGACTACGAGTGGATGCTGGCGTTCGAGGCCGACGAGCTGCACCGCATCGTGGACCTCATGCGGCACCTGCGCGGCACCGAGGCGCGCCGCCACGTGCGCGAGGAGATCCCGTTCTACACCGGCACCCGCGTGCCGGCCGCCGAGCTGGTCACGAACCTGCCGTAAGGGCGGCGACGACGCGCTTGGCGCAGGCGCTGCCGACGTGCGCGCCGAACGTGCCGAGCACGATCCACGAACCGTCGGAGAACACGAGGCCGAACCGTCCCCGCGCGAGCAGCCGGGGGCGGTGCCGGGCCGCCACCACGACGCCACGCGGCTCCGCCCACGTCACGCCCATCCGGTCGTCCGCGTTGACGAGAACCACGACCCGCTGCGATGTCACGGCGAAGAAGCTGTGCCCCGTCACGGCCGCTTCCAGCCGCCGGGCCACCGACCCGGCCGGCCCGAAGCACGTGCGACCGCCGATCCAGCTCTCCGGGAACTCGCTCGGCAGGTCCAGCGACGGCGACGCGAACGCCACCCCGCCCACCCCGGCCAGCGCCTTGCCCACCCAGCCCTTCGGCTCCGGCACGGCCTGCCGCACCCGGTCCACGGCACGACCCGCGGGAGTGGTCCAGAAGTCCGGTTCGGCCCCGCCGCGCGCGCCGTAGGCCACGCCGACGGACGTGATCGCGAGCAGGGCCTCACCGGGTGACAACACGCGGCGCACGTCGTCACCCCACACCTTGAGGTCGTCGACCATCAGTCGTCGTCGGTGGCGTAGTTGTAGACGTCCTTGCCCATGTTGACCAGGCCGCCGACCGGTCCGCCGGGCACCGACTCGCCCAGCACCTGGCCGAGCGGGATGCGCACCGGCGCGGTGTAGATCGACTTGGCCACGCCGAGCGCGATGCCTTCCTTGCTGAACGTGCCCGCGGCCTTCTTCAGCGCCTTGATCGCCTTCAGGCCGGCCTTGTACGCCTTGGCCGCGTCGGCGAGCTTGCGCAGCAGGTTCGACAGCTTCATCAGCAGGTCGGCGAGCTTCTTCACGATCTTGAAGACCTTGCCGAGGGTGGCCGCGGCCTTGGCGGCGGCCGCGGCGGCGCCGGCCGCGAGGGACGCGCCGAAGCTGACCACCGACAGCGCGAGGCTCACCAGCAGGTCCGTCACCAGCATCATGATCAGGTCGATGACGAGGTCGATGATCAGGTTCGCCGAGTCGACGCAGCCCTTCGCCGCCTCCACCAGCATCCCCGACGTGTCCTGCACGTTCTGGGCGAGCTGGTCGATCTGCTCCTCGATCTCGGTCAGCCGGCCGTTGAACTTGTCCGCCGCCGGGCCCTGCCACACCCCGGTGACGGCCTGCCGCGCGCTCGCCTCGTCCGACACGATCGCGCGGATGTCGGTGGCCGCCTTCTCCCAGGCGTCGGCCGCGCGGATCAGGTCGTCCGGGTCGCCCGCGACCCAGTCGATGGCCTCCAGGAACGGCGTGAGCAACGGCCGGATGATGCCCTGGACCGGGCCGGGGCAGCCGTTGAGGAACGTCTCGATCTTGTTGTTGACCTCGACGGTCGTGCTGGGACTCATCCGCCCACCTTCGGAATCGTCAGCCCTTCGAGGCCCTGGCCGACGTCTGTGAGGAGTTCTCCGATTCCGCCGTCGACGCCTTTGTAGTCCTCGGCGGTGTCGCGCACGGATTCGGCGATGTCGCGCATGGCCTCGGCGCATTCCTTGAGATCGTTCATCGTCGAAGTCACGCGCTCTTCGTACGACGCGAAGATCTCGCCGCTGGACGGCATCTTGCCGAACGACTCGCGGCCGACCTTCGCGGCCTCCAACTCGGCCATGACCTGGTCGAACCGATCGCCCCGGCGGACCGACGAGCCCGCGAACTCCAGGATGCCATCGAGCTTGACGTCGAACTTCGCCGTCATGCGCCACCTCCAATGCCGATCACTCGGACGGTCGCGATCCCGCTTCGGTTCCGTCGGATCGCGAATTGCGCCGCCGTTCGCGTGCACTAGCCTGCGGCAGACTGTAGTACAGCGGATCGAGGGCGCGATGCGAGAAGATCTCGAACAGAAGCTGGCCCAATTCACCCAGCTCGCGGAGCAGAAGCAGCGGCAGGCCGACGAACTGCAAGGTCAACTGGCGGACCTGCGGGTGACCCGCAAGTCCGGGGACGGGTTGCTGACCGCCACCGTGACGGCGAACGGCCAGCTGGTCGACCTGCGCATCGACGACCGGGCCCTGCGCAACGGCCGCGAGCTGGCGGCGAACCTGCTGAACCTGGTGTTCCAGGCGTCGGCGGAGGCGTCGCGGCAGGTGCAGGCGCTGGCCACCCCGCTGCTGGAGGACAGCTCGATCGACCCGACCCAGCTCGGCCTGGGCCCGACGCCGCCGGTGGTGCCGGGACCGCCTGGCGCGCCCCAGTACCAGCAGCCGCCCCAGTACCAGCAGCAGGAGCCGCCCCAGACGTTCGCGCAGCCGGTGCGGAGCTACCCGCAGCCGCCGCCACCGCAGCCGTTCCAGCAGCAGCCGCCACCGCCCCCCGCGCGCCGTCCGCCGGTGGACGACGATCCGGACGAGGGCGGCTCGATCTTCCGCAAGGACACCTGGTGACCGGCGAGGAGGGGCGCCCGGTCCCGGACGCCCCTCCTCGCCCGGTCAGCGGTCACCCGGTGAGCCGGTAGGCCCGGATCACCGAGTGCTCGAACGTGTTGCCGTTGCTGTCGGACCCCTTGGCGCGCAGTGACGCGTAGCCGCCGGGCTCACCGGTGTTGCGCACGAACGCCGCACCGCCGAGGACGGGGACCGCCGTCCAGGTCTCGCCGTCGTCGAACGAGACCTCGACGTCGACCTCGCGGACGCGTCCGTTGTCCGCGCCCTGCTGCTGGTCGACGGTGAGCGGGATGCGGAGCACGCGGCCCGCCGGTGTGCCGCCGTCCGCGTCGAGTCGGGGCGTGAACCGCACCACCGAGATCGGCAGCCGGTGGATGGCGTCGTCGGGCGTGGTGTCGGAGCGGAACGTCCACGCGCCGGTGACCCGGGTGGTCAGGTCCGAGATGCCCGGCGCCCGGACGACGTCGACCTCCGCCCGGTAGCGGGCCGCACCCGCGGGCACGGTGAACACCGAACTCGGCTCGGCGACCTCGCCGATCTTCGTCCCGTCTCGGTAGAGCGCGGTGCGCGCGCTCTGGAAGGCGGAGCCGCCCAGGTGGTTGTCGGCGTCGTTGAGCAGCGGCACCTGCACGATGAGCTGGTCGCCGAGCCGGCCGAGGTAGTCGAACCGGGACGCGGGCAGGCCCGGCCCGAACACCGGGAAGGCGAACCGCTCGGCACCGCGCCCGCCGGGGCGGTAGGAGCGGTCGGGCGCGGTGTAGCTCGCGACGATGTCGAACTCGCCCCGGGACTGGGTCAGCCGCCAGGTCCACGTGACGTCGGCGGTGGTGACGTAGTCGACGGCCGCGCCACCCGGCCGCACCGGGAACATCACCGACCAGCCGCCGGAACCGGACGGGCCCGCGGGGTTGCCGCCGTGCGCGAACTGGTCGGTGGCCGGACCGGGCCCGAACCGGGTCCGCACCTCGGCCAGCTCGCGCCGGGCCGGCGCCCGGACGAACCCGGTGGGCACGCGGTCCTGCTCGGCCCACGCGAACCGGTAGGAGACGGGCGTGCCGTCGACCGGCCTGCCCTCGTACTGGCTGCCGATCAGGACTTCGAGCTCGGGCAGCGCCGGACCGACCTGGCCGAGGGTGAGGTTCTCCGGTAGCCCTTCGAGGAACGCCGCGCTGAACCCGACCTGACCGCCCTCGTGCCTGCGGTCGAGGCTGATGTCGCCGATGATCGACACCGCGTCCGGGTCGGGCGGGGTGATCTTGACCGGCTCGGCGGTGCGGGCGTCGAACGTGAGCGAGGCGTCCGCCTTGACCGACAGCGAGGGCTGCGGCAGCACGGCGACCCGGAGGTCGGCCGGGTCACCGCTGAGGATGTTGGCGTACACCATGTACTCGCCCCTGGGCAGGCGGGTGGTCACGGTGTTGTCGTTGTCCCGCAGGAACGTGAACGTGTCGTTGTCCACGCCCATCACGACACCCGTGTAGCGGGTGGGCACCCCGCCTTCGGCGTCGAGGAACGTCGCGGTGACCTCGTAGCTCTCGCCCTCGCGGTCGACGCTCACCGGTGTGCGCAGCACGTCGCCCGCGACCACGGCCCCGGAGAACGCGCCGTCCGCGGTGCCGGCCCGGGTGTCGGCGGTGACGCTCACCGTCGCCTCACCGCCGGCCGGAACGGTCACCGCAGCCGGGCTGACGGTGAACATGCCGGCGGGGGCGGGCTCGCCGTCCGGGCCGGTGGCCTCGACCGTCACCGGGAAGGTGACCGGCTCGGTCCCGTTGTTGCGGTAGGTCAGCTCCTTGGTGACGGGGACGTCGTCGTCGTGCGGCCACGCCTGGCGGCCCATGGCCAGGCTGACCGGGTCGGCGGTGACCGTGGCGGTGAGGGCCTTGGCCAGGTCGACGCGGCCGGTGCCCTGGTCGAACGCCGTGAGTGCGGGGTTGTGCTTGGCGGAGGCCATGAGGGCGGCCTTGATCTGGGCGCCCGTCCAGTCGGGGTGCTGCTGGGCGATCAGGGCCGCGGCGCCCGCGACGTGCGGGGTGGCCATGGACGTGCCGGAGAGTGCCACGTGGTGGTCGCCCACCGGGGTGCCGATGGTGCCGGTGGCGGCCTTCGCGGCGACGATGTCCACGCCCGGTGCGGTGACGTCCGGCTTGACCGCGCTGTCGCCGACGCGCGGGCCCCGGCTGGAGAAGTACGCGATGGTGTCGTCCCGGTCCACCGCGCCCACGGTCAACGCCGCGTCCGCGCTGCCGGGTGAGCCGACCGTGCCCGGCCGTGCCGAGTTGCCCGCGGCGATCACGAACAGCGTGCCGCTGCTCGCGGACAGCGTGTTCACGGCTTCTTCCAGCGGGTCGACCTCCGGCGAGTCGGTGCCGCCCAGGCTCAGGTTGACCACGTCGGCGCCCTGGTCGACGGCCCACCGCATGCCGTCGAGGATCCAGGACTCGGCGCAGCCGGAGAGGACGCACACCTTGCCGTCCAGGATCCGTGCGTCCGGCGCGACGCCCTTGTACGTGATCCCGTTGCTCGCGACGGTCGCGGCGACGTGCGTGCCGTGGCCGTCCACGTCGGTGGCGTCGGGGTCGTCGGTGAAGTTCCGCTCCGCGACCTCCTTGCCCGCCAGGTCGGGGTGCGCGCCGTCCACGCCGCCGTCGAGGACCGCGACCTTCACGCCTTCACCGGTGTACCCGGCTTCCCACGCGGTGGGTGCGCCGATCTGGGTGGTGGAGCGGTCGAGGCTCGGTCGGCGCAGGCCGTCCAGCCAGACCTTCTTCACGCCGGGGTCGTGCACCAGGGCCTGGAACGCCGTGGTGGCCTGGGTTTTCGGGGTTTGTGCGGCGACCGCGTCGATGGTGGGCAGGGCGCGGGTGATCCGGACGCTGCCGGTGTGCGGCTGGTCGCCGGTGATGATCAGCGGCACGGTGTCGCGTCGTGCGTCGTCGTAGCCGGACTCGACGAGCCCGGTCACGTCGAACAGGCGCAGGTCGAGCTTCCCGTCGGCGACCGGGGCGAGCGCGTCGTCCGGCACGACGTGCAGGTGGCCGTCGCGGCGGAACGTGTGGAACGTGATCCGCTCGCGGCCGGGACCGGCCTGGAACGAACCGGTCATCGGGCCGTTGAGCAGGACCTTGTCGCCCGTGATGAGGGTGACGGTGGCGCCGGCGCGGCCGCCGACCCGGTCCGGTGTCGCGGCGGCCACCCCCGTGGCCGTGGTGGCGACGAGCCCGGCGACCAACGCGGCCGAGGCGACTCGTCGTGATCTCGTGGTCAACACGGATACCTCCGAACCTCGTGGTGCGCGGCGGAGAAGTGCGAGTCGAACCCGGGAGGGGCACCCGCGGGACGCGAATGCCCCTCCCGGCCGGTGATCAGGCGATCTGGTAAGCCCGGATCACCGTGTGCTCGAACGTGTTGCCGAGGCTGTCCGAGCCCTTGACGCGCAGCGAGGCGTGCCCGGCGGTGTCGGGGTTGCGGACGAGCGCGGTCCGCCCGACCACCGGCGTCTTCGACCACGTCCTGCCGTCGTCGAACGACACCTCGACCACGACCTCGCGCACCCGGCCGTTGGCCGCGCCCTGCTGTTGCGCGACCACGAGCGGCACGCGCAGCACCCGGCCCGCGGGCGCACCGCCGTTCGCGTCCAGCGCCGGGGTGAACCGCACCACCGTCAACGGCAGCGGCGTGACCCGGTCACCCGGCGCGGTGCCCGAGCGGAACGTCCACGCGCCGCTGACCGCGGTGGTGAACTCCGAGACACCCGGCGCGCGCACGGCTTCCGTTTCGAGGCGGAAGCCCGCCGCACCCGGCGGCACGGTGAACCGGCCGCTCCCCGCCTCCGGCACCTCGCCGACGACGGTCCCGTCGCGCAGCAACCTGGTCCGCGCCGAGGACGTGGCCGAGACGCCGGCGTTGCCGTCCCGGTCACCGAACAGCGGCACCGCGAACTCGATCACGTCGCCGCTCCTGGCCAGGTTCGGGTGCATGCCGGTGGGCAGGGACGGCCCGAACACCGGGTTGTTGAGCCGCTGCCGGTAGGTGCGCCCCGGCTGGTGCGTGCGCGCCAGCGCGGCGACTTCGGCCTCGACCTCGTCGTCCTGGAGCTGCACCAGCGACCACGTCCAGCCGATCCCCGGTGCGGTGGTGGCGTAGTCGATCGACGCCCCCGGCGAGGTCACCGAGGCGTCCACGCCGATACCGCCCAGGCCACCGGTCACCCTCGGGAAGCCTGCGAAGCCGTACCGCTTGCCCGCCTGGCCGGGGCCGAACTCCGACCGCACCTCGGCCAGGTCGCGCTTGCCGGGCGCGCGGACGAACCCGGTGGGCACCTTCCCGTGCTCGGCCCACGAGAACCGGTAGGTCACCGGGGTCGTGCCGACGGGTGTGCCGGTGGCCTGCGTGCCCAGCTGCACGGTCAGGTCCGCGGCGGGCACCTCGGGGCCGAGGTGCCCGATCGCCACCCGGTCGCCGAAGCCGCCACCGAACACGACGCCGAGGGCGGTCACCAGCTCGCCGTCCTTCTTGCGCTCGATCAGCACGTCGCCGACCAGCGCCTCGGCCTTCGGGTCGGGGAACGTGACGGAGATCGGTTTCGCGTTGCGCGCGTCCACGGCGACCTCGGTGGTGTCGCGGCCGACGCGCAGGCTCGGCATCGGCAGGATGGCGCTCACCGCCCGGTCGGTCACCACCTCGGCCACGACCAGGTACTCGCCCGCGGGCAGCCGGGCGGTCGCCTTGCCGTCCACGCCGCTCACCAACGCGAACTTGTCGCTGTCCAGGCCGATGACGAACGCGAAGTGGTCGACCGCGGGACGGCCGTGCGCGTCCACGAAGTCGAACGTGACGTCGTAGCTCTCGACCTCGCGGTTCACGCCCACCGGCACGCGCAGCTCGACGCCGCCGCCGGAGGCGACGACCGTGCCGCTGTACGGGCCGTCCACGGTCGCGGCCCTGGTGTCGGCGGTGACGCTCACCGTCGCCTCACCGCCCGCGGGCACGGTGATCGTGCCGGGGCTGACGGTGAACACCCCGGTGGGCGCGGGCGTGCCGCCGGGACCCTTGGCGTCGAGCGCGAGGTTCAAGGTGACCGGCTGCCCGCCGGTGTTGCGGAGGGCGAACTCCTTGGTGGTCGGGGTGTCGTCGTCGTGCGGCCACTCCTGCAGGCCGAGCGCGAGCGACGGCGGGTCGGCGGTGACCTCGGTGGTGAGCGCCTTGGCCAGGTCGACGCGGCCGGTGCCCTGGTCGAACGCCGTCAGCGCCGGATTGTGCTTGGTGGACGCCATGAGGGCGGCCTTGATCTGCGCGCCCGTCCAGTCGGGGTGCTGCTGGGCGATCAACGCGGCCGCGCCCGCGACGTGCGGGGTGGCCATGGACGTCCCGGATACCGCCACGTGCCGGTCACCGACGGGGGTGCCGATGCGGCCGGTGCTGGACTTCGCCGCGACGATGTCCACGCCCGGTGCGGTGATGTCCGGCCGTGGTGCGCCGTCGCCGACGCGCGGGCCGCGGCTGGAGAAGGCCGCGATGCTGTCGTCCCGGTTCACCGCGCCGACGGCGAGTGCCGCGTCCGCGCTGGCCGGCGAGCTCAGCGTCTCCGACCCGCCGGAGTTGCCCGCCGCGACCACGAACAGCGCGCCGGTCTCGGCCGACAGCGTCTCGATCGCCTGCTCCAGCGGGTCGACGTCCGGCGTGTCCGTGCCGCCCAGGCTCATGTTGATCACGTCGGCGCCCTGCTCGGCCGCCCACCGCATACCATCGACGATCCAGGACTCGGCGCACCCGAGCGAGCACACCTTGCCGTCGAGGATCTGCGCGTCCGGCGCGACACCCCGGTACTGGGCGCCCGCACTGGCGACGGTGGCGGCGACGTGCGTGCCGTGGCCCACCAGGTCACTGGTGTCGGGGTCGTCGGTGAAGTTCCGCTCGGCGACCTCCCGTCCCGCCAGGTCCGGGTGCGTCTGGTCGACACCGCTGTCCAGCACGGCGACCTTGATGCCCTTACCGGTGAACCCGGCCTGCCACGCGGTGGGTGCGCCGATCTGGGCGGTGGAGCGGTCCAGGCTCGGCCGGCGCAGGCCGTCCAGCCAGACCTTCCGCACGCCCGGGTCGTTCACCAGGGCTTGGAAGGTGCTCGCCGTGTCGGTTTTCGCGGTCTGCGCGGCCACCGAGTCGATGGTGGGCAGCGCGCGGGTGATCCGGACGCTGCCCGTGCGCGGCTGGTCGCCGGTGATGATCAACGGCACGGTGTCGCGTCGTGCGTCGTCGTAGCCGGACTCGACCAGCCCGGTCACGTCGAACAGGCGCAGGTCCAGCCTGCCGTCGGCGAGCGGGCGGGCCGCGTCGCGCGGCACGACGTGCAGCCGGCCGTCGCGCAGGAAACGGTGGAACGTGATGCCGTCGCGGTCGGGACCCGGCGTGACGGAGAGCAGGGTGCGCCCGGCGACGACGACCCGGTCGCCGGTGATCAGGGTGACGGTGTGCCGCTCGCCGACGGCGTGGTTCGGCGGAGCCTGTTCAGGTGACAGCGGTGACGCGGTCGCCGTCACGGTGCCGGCGGCCAACCCGACCGCCACCAACGCGGCCCCCCAAGCGACGCGGTGCCTTCGTGATCTCGGATTCAACGCAGATACCTCCCGAATCTGGTTGAGCGCGCTGTGGAACGCGCTGACGGGAGGCGCACACGCAATGCGGTAGCACCGAAAGTGAAGTCGCCCCCCGACACCTCGACGCTATCCAGTCGAGGTAGCCGATTCAGCGGCCCAACGTGGTGCATGCGGGCGGCCGTGCGGCTCAACGGGCGTTGCTCGCCGAAAGGGGCGCCCGCGGTCGCGAACGCCCCTCCCGGTCGGCGATCAGACGATCTTGTAGGCCCGGATCACGGTGTGCTCCAGGGCGTTGCCGTCGCTGTCGGTCGCCTTCACCCGCAGCGACCCGTACCCGGCCGCGGCGGGGTTGCTGATCGTGGCGACGCCCGCGGCCACCGGCACCGCCGTCCACGTCGTGCCGTCGTCGAACGACACCTCGACGTCGATCCGGTCGACCCGGCCGTTGGCCGCGCCCTCCTGCTGCTGCACGGTCAGCGGCACCCGCAGCGCCTGCCCCCTCGGCGCCGCGCCGCTCGCGTCCAGCTCAGGCGTGAACCGCACCACCGACAACGGCAGCGGCACATACGCGCCACCGGTCGCCGTGTCCGAGCGGAACGTCCACGCGGCGCTCACCTTCGTGGCGAACTCCGACGTGCCCGCCGCCCGCACCGCGTCGGTCTCCACCCGGTAGGCCGCCGCACCCGCGGGCACCTCGAACAGCCCGTTCGCCGCGTACGCCGTCTCACCGACCTTCGTGCCGTTGCGCAGCAACGTGGTCCGGGCCGACGACACCGCCGCGTTGCCGCCGTTGCCCGCGCGGTCGGTGAACAACGGCACCGCGAAGCTGATCTCGTCACCGCTGCGCGCCAAGTACGGCGACCGGGACTCGGGCAGCGCGGGGGAGAACACCGGGTCGTTGAACCGCTCCTCGTGCGTCCCTCCCCGCTGGTAGGTGCGCTCCGGTGAGGTCAACGTCGCCTCCACCGCGCCGTCCGCGCCGAACTGCAGGAAACCCCACGACCACGCCAGGTCGGCGTTGACCCGGTTGACCGCCTCACCCGGCGACGTCACGTCCGGCAGCCACGCCCAGCCGCCCACACCGCCCGCGGTGATCGGGTTGCCGCCCAGCCCGAACTCGCGGCCTGCCGGTCCCGGCCCGAACTTCGTGCGCACCTCGGCCAGCTCCGCGGCGGCCACGTTGCGCACGAAACCGACCGGCATCTTCCCCTGCTGCGTCCACGCGAACCGGTACGTCACCGGCTTGGCGCCGTCCGGCGTGCCGCGGAACTGCGCGCCGACCAACGCGGTCAGGTCACCGGCCGCCAGCTCCGGGCCGACGTGCGCGATGGACACGTTCGGGCCGAACCCGCCGAGGAACGCCGTGCTCACGCTGGCCTGCCGGTCACCGTGGGTGCGCACCATCGTGACGTCACCCAACGCCTCCGCCGCGCCCGCGTCCGGCGCGGTGATCGTCAACGGCCTGGCCGCGCGGGCGTCCAGCGTCACCGTCGTGTCGGCGGTGACGGACAACCCCGGCCGGGGCAGCAACGCCAGCCGCGTGTCGTCGGTCTGCACGTCGGAGCTGGTGAAGTAGTCGCCCTTCGGCAACCGCAGCGTGAACGAGCCGTCGGCGTCGTAGGGGAACGCGAACGTGCCGTTGCTCAGCCCGATGATCGACGTGTAGTAGTCGGCCGCCGGCGCGCCCGAGCCGTCCACGAAGTCGAACCGGACGTCGTAGCTCTCCACCTCCCGGTTCACGCTGAGCGCGGTGCGCAGCGGCGTCGGACCACCCGTCGCCACCACCGAACCCACGAACAGCCCGTCCACCGTGCCCAGCCGCGTGTCGGCGGTGACCGCGGCCGTCGCCTCACCGCCCGCCGGGACGGTCACCTTCGCCGGCGACACCCCGATCAAGCCCGCCGGCGCGGCACCACCGTCCGGCCCTTTCGCCTCGGTGGCCAGCGACAACGTGATCGGCGCGGTGCCGCCGTTGCGGTAGGTGACCGTCTTCGTGATCGGGGTGTCGTCGCCGTGAGGCCACTTCTGCAAGCCCATCGCCAGGCTCGCCGGCTCCGCGGTGACCGTGGTCGTGCCCGCCTTCGCCACGTCCACCCGCCCCGAACCCTGGTCGAACGCCGTCAGCGCCGGGTTGTTCTCCGCCGACGCCACCAGCGCCGCCTTGATCTGCTCGCCCGACCAGTCCGGGTGCTGCTGCGCGACCAACGCCGCCGCGCCCGCCACGTGCGGCGTCGCCATCGACGTGCCCGACATCGACACGTACCCGTCGCCGGCCGGCGTACCGACCGTGCCGCTGCTCGACCTCGCGGCCACGATGTCCACGCCCGGCGCGGTGATGTCCGGCTTGACCGCGCCGTCACCCACCCGCGGACCCCGGCTGGAGAACGGCGCGATGCCGTCCTGACGGTCCACCGCGCCCACCGTCAACGCCGCGTCCGCGCTGCCCGGCGAGCTGATCGTCTCCGGGCGCGAGTTGTTGCCCGCCGCGACCACGAACAGCACGCCCGTCCGCGCGGACAGCGTGTTCACCGCCTCCTCCAGCGGGTCCAGCTCGGCCGTGTCACCGCCGCCCAGGCTGACGTTCACGATGTCCGCGCCCTGCTCCGCGGCCCACTGCATGCCCGCCACGATCGCCGACTCCGCGCAGCCCGCGGCGACGCACACCTTGCCGTCCAACAGGTCCGCGTCCGGTGCCACGCCCTTGTACCTCGCACCCGAACTCGCGATGGTCGCCGCGACGTGCGTGCCGTGGCCGACGCCGTCGGTGGTGTCCGGGTCGTCGGTGAAGTTGCGCTCCGCCACCTCGTGACCGGCCAGGTCCGGGTGGTCCTGGTCGATCCCGGTGTCCAGCACGGCCACCTTCACGCCCTTGCCGGTGTGCCCGGCCTGCCACGCGGTCGGCGCGCCGATCTGCGCGGTGGAGCGGTCCAGGCTCGGTTGGCGCAACCCGTCCAACCACACCTTGCGCACGCTCGCCCTCGACACGAGCGTGTGCCAGGTGTCCGATGCCTCGGACTTGACCACCTGCGCGGCGTACGAGCCGACCGCGGGCAGCGGGTGACCGATGCGCAGCCCGGCCGTCGCCGGCGCCTGCTCACCGGTCACGATCAGGGGCACGGTGTCCCGGCTGCGATCGTCGTAGCCGGCCTCGATCAGGCCCGTGACGTCGAACAGCCTCGGGTCCAGCTTGCCCTGCGAGACGGCCTTCGCCGCGTCACGCGGCACCACGTGCAGGTGGCCGTCACGCCGGTAGCTGTGGAACACCGTGCGTTCTCGCCCGGGGGCGGCGACCAGGGCGCTCACCTCGTCCCCGAGGAGCACCACCTTGTCGCCGGTGATCAGGGTGACCTCGTGGTGCTCGCCGGTCGACGGGACGTCCCGCGCGCCCGACACCCCGGGACTGCTCGCCGTGACGCCGGCCGCGACGAGCACGGCCCCCCACGCCAGGCCACGCCAACGTTTGCTCTTCACTCTCGAACCTCCCGGTGGGCTGCCGCGCGTGGCGGAACGCGGCCGGAAGGGCTTGCTACCCGCGGTGGCGGCGGATGGACCGGAGCGACGTTGCCCTTGGAACCCCACCGACGCTAGAGGGTTCCGACAGGGCGGACAGCCGCTGATTGGTCGGCAGGTTCTTGACCAATTCAGCGGAGTAAGCGGTTACCTACCGTTCAGTAATGGAGCCGTCGGCACCAACTGAGATACCTGCCTGTGGCCCACCCGCTGGGCAGTCCGGACCGTTGGGGTAGACCATTTCGGGGGTCAGCGCGATATTCCGGTCCACGAGGGAAGAACCGGATTGGTCCAGCAGCCGCAGGGTCACGTCGACCGGTTTCGCGGGCAGTTGGGGCAGATCGGCGAACCCGTGCTTCCCTTCCGTCGGCTCGGAGCGCGCGCTGCACGAGTCGTCCGGTGAGGTGCCGGTGCAGGTCGTCTCGGCGACCCGGCTCGACGGGTACAGCTCCAGCGCGGGGGTTGCACAGGAACCGTCCCAGCAAACCTCGATCGTCCCGGAAACCACCTCGGGGTGCTGCACGTCCACGCTCACGCCGACGCGCGTGCCGATCGCCGTGCACTCGACGCCGTTGCCCGCGTTCACCGTGCCGCAGGCCGTGGCCAGCAACAACACACCCAATGGCCAGGTTCGTCTCCACATGCCTCTCGGACGGAGCACGGGGGCGGTCAGGTTGCGCGTCGCCACCAACGCTTCTTCTTGGGTGGCTGCAGCTCGCCTCTGGCCGCCGCCCACTCGGCGAACCGGGCGGCGTCTTCGCGGAAGCGCGTGCCGACCTCTTTGGGGTGGGAGCGCGCGTAGTCGTCGAACAGGGGCCGGAACCGTTCGCCCAGTTCCGCGGCCACCTCGGGTTGGAGCATCGCCACGATCCCGCGGCGCTTGTTGAGCAGCGCGCGTTTCTCGATGCGCACGCGTTCCCGGTCGAAGCCCTCGGGTACCTCGCCGTCCGCCAGCAGCGCCCGCAACAACTCGGCCTGTGCGGCGGCCAGCCGTTCGCGCTGGGGCCGGGTCACCCGAGCACCGCCCGGATCGCGGCCAGTTCACCGGCGAGTTCGGCGTCGGCCGGGTAGTCGTCGTCGCGTTCGAGCAGGACGCCGGGCGGGTCGACGCGGGAGCGGAGCTGGGCGAGGACGTCGAGGACTTCCGGGAGGACCGCGTGGGCGTGCGTGTCGTGGTAGACGCCCTGGTGCTCTTCGCCGCCGGCGACGTGGACGTAGGCGAGGCGTTCCAGCGGGATCTCGTCGAGGAAGCGGGCGACGTCGGTGCCGAGGTTGCGGGCGTTGGCGTAGAGGTTGGCGACGTCGACCAGCAGGTGGCAGTCCGTGCGGTCGACCAGTTCGGCGAGGAACTGGCCCTCGGTGAGCTCGCCGTCCGGCCAGTCGAGGAGGGCGGCCACGTTCTCCAGGGCGAGCGGGACGGGCAGGTCCTGCTGAGCGGCTTTGACGTTCGCGACCAGGACGTCGAGCGCGTCGCGGGTGCGGGGGAGGGGCATGAGGTGCCCGGAATCCAAACCGCCCGCGTGGACGAAGCAGACGTGATCGCTGACCAACGGGGCGTCGAGGGCTTCGGCCAGTGCGGCCAGGTGCGCGACCCTCTGCGCGTCCACCGGTTCCGCGCCGCCGAGGGACAGCGAGACGGCGTGCGGCAGTACCGGAACGCCTCGTTCACGGAGGAGGAGTACAGACTCCGGCAAGTGCCCGACGTGCAGGTTCTCCGCCACCACCTCGACGAAGTCGACCCCGGGCAACCTCTCCACCGTCAGATCGATCTCCGGCCGCCACCCGATCCCGACACCCAACTTCTCCACGGCTGACACCCACCTTCCCCGGCTAGTATGGAGATCGTCTCCGACCTGACCCTCGACACACCATCGAGTGATCATTGACATCGACACTCGCAAAACGCTGTTATCTTCGACCTCGAACGTCGGTTGGAACAACGAGGAAGCCGGCCCGCCGACCCACCCCGGACGCCACGCCTGAGCGTGATCCACGCGCGCGACCCCGGCTCGGCCCGTGGGTGCCGTAGACGAAGGGGCTCACCGGACGCGGCGGCTGCGTCGGCGCCACAAGGAGCGGCTGCGGCGAGGGCGGGTGGCGTCCGGTGGTCAGTCGCCGCCACCGCCGCCCCCACAGCCTCCTCCGCCGCCGCACGACGAGCCGCCGCTGTCCGAACTGCTGCTGCTGCCGCTCCCGCAGCTGCTGCTGGCACAACTGCCGCACCCGCCGCCGCACGAGGCGCCGCCATCGGAGCCGCTGCGGCGCGACCGTCGCCGCAACGTCGCTGCCGCGGCCGGTGCGATGCCGAGCACCTCCCACACGTGGGTGTTGCGCACGACCTTGCCCAGCAACCCGTAGTAGGCCACCAGCGCGATCCGGTTCGGCGAGATGGCCACCTCCCCCAGCCGCGCCACCACGCGCCGTCCCGGACCGGTCAGCGGACGCGCGAGCCGCCCGAGCACGACCGAGCCCACCACCCCGGCGACCACCGCGCCGAAGGCGAGCCCGAACGGCAGGTCGAGCACACCCGTCCCGATCACCGTCAGCACCACGGCGACCACCAGCAGCCACCGTGCCAGCCGCGCCGCCTTGCGCCGTCCCGGCGGGGTGAGCAGACCCCGGTCGACCAGGTGCAGCCGCAGCGCCCGGGCCTCCGCGCTCCACACCACTGCGGAGATCACGTCGCCCAGCGGCAGCGGCAGCCTGCGCAGCACGTGCGCCTGCAGCGGGGTCCCGCCGTGAGCCGGCCGTCCCACCGCGCTGACCAGGCCCTCGCGGGAGATCCGCACCGCGCCCGCCTCGACCAGCGAGACCACCGCGACCTCGGCCGCCCGGCCCGGACCACCCACCAGGAAACCCTGCTCCTCCGAGCCCGGCTCAGGCGTCGAACCCCCCGGACCCGTCGAACCCGCCGAAGTCGGAGTCCACTGCGTCGCCATCGTCATCGCCCTCCAACCACTGCGCGGCCAGCCATCCACCCGCGAACCACCCACCGGCCACCAGCCACCCGTTGCGCCGCTGCCAGCGTTGCGGTTCGACCACCACGGCACGCCTGCGCCGGGGGAGCGGTGCCTGGGAGGTTTCCGCAGGTGCGATCGGTTCCGCCCGTTCGCCGTCGAACACCGCCGTCTCCGACCGCGCCGACCCCTCACGCGGCACGGGCGGGACGGCGGTGCGCGACGACCCGGAACGGACCAGGCCGTAGCGGGCGGTCACCTCGGCCGGGTCGACCGGGGCGAGGCCCGCCGTGGCCTCCTCGTACGCCCGCGCGCCCCGCCTCGTCAGGACGGGCGGCGGACCCAACAGCAGCAGGACACCGAGCGCGCCGGTGACCGACAGCGCGGTGACCGTCACCCACCCACCCGGACCTGCGAACACGGCGACCACCGCGAGCGCCGCCACCGGCACGATCACCAGCACCGCTCGCGCCAACCGCCGCCGCGGTGACACCAGCAGCCCGCCCGCGACCAGGCGTTGCCCGATCTGCCGAGCCGGTCCGCTGGTGGCCGCGCCGACCACGAGCCCGTCCAGGTCACGCGGCTGCGTGAGCCGGGCGAGCACGACCGCCTGCAACGCGGTGGCCGGCTGCTCCTCACCGGGCACCGCCGCGACCACCGAACCGGACACCCGTGCCCGGTTCTCGGCCACCAACCCCGCCAACGCCACCTCGACCGCCCGCACCGGGCCACCACCGAGGTAGCCGATCTCCTCGAACGACAACGGCCGGTCGGGCACGGCACCGGCGACCCGCTTCCACCGCAGGCCCACCACCACCGCGGCGACGAGCGCCGGGCCGTACCACCACAGGAACGTCATGGCCGCCACCCTAGGAGCCGTCCGGCCGAACCCGGCCGGGATCACGGAAGCGCAAGAACCTCGTCAACCCGGGCCGGCCTCAGCCGTGGCCCGGCCCTGAAACGAGCCCCGGGATCAGCCACCGCCACCACCGCCGCAGCCACCCCCGCCACCACCACAGCTGCTGCCACCGGAGCAACTGCCCCCGCCACCGCAGCCGCCGCCGGTCGTCGCCCCGAACGACCCCGCCGCGGAACCCCCGCTCGACGCCATGCGAGGACGCGGACGTGGACGCGCCGCGGCACGCAACGTCACGTCCGGGTGGCCGTCGAAACCATTGAGAGCGACCAGCTCGGCGGCTTTCGTCGAGCCGGTCCCTCCCCACCCCCCGGTGACCTCGCCTGCGCGAGCCCTGGCCACCGCGTCACGACCCTTCGCGGTGAGCGTCCTCGGAGCCGGCTGCACCAGTCCCCAGATCAGCAAGCCGGTCAACAAGAGCAGCAACGTCAACGGCCACACCGGCACGTTGGCCACCAGTTGACCCACCCAGCGCACCACGCCGACGACGAACAGCGACGCCATCGGCACGACGCCGGTCCGCAACCGCCTTCGCACCACGTCCGGCGCGACCAGGAAGTCCATTTCGGACAGTCGGCGGCCGATCGCGCGCGGCGCGTCGTCCTCCGACACCGACGTGATGAGCAGCGTCAACGTCCGGTAGCGGTAACGCGCGGCGTCGGCGAGCACGGCCCGGTCGACCGGGTGGTCTGCCACGGGAGAGCCGACGATCCGCACGGCGCCGTTGCGGGCGGGCACCAGGGCGCCAGAGTCGATGAGACCGGCCACGGACGCCTCGACGACCCGTCGAGGCCCGCCGGTCAGGTAAGCGATGTCCAGCACGCCGAGCACACCCGCGGGGGAGGCTCCCCGCGTCCCCCGCAGGCGCACTCGGACGTAGACCGCGAAGGCCAGCGACACGGCCAGCGCGATCCAGTACAGCTCAAGGAATTCCGGGCCTGAAAGCCCCCACGGTCGCTCCACGGTCCACCCCCTGTGGGCCTCGGTGGAACCAGGTCCACCAGCTTGGGGGCAATCGTGTGCGCCAGGACACACCCCAGCAAGAGGGCTTTAGCAAGCCTTAGGGTTGGCGAACGGTTGACACCGCGCGCACGGGGTCGGTCAGGAGGACGACGCGCCGTCCACGCCGCCGGAGCCCTCGCCGTCAGTGCCCTTGAAGATGCGCATGATTCCTCCTGGTGTTGGATCGGTCATCATTCGCCGGTAGCGCCCGGTAGCGCCCTCAGTCTGCTCGACCGTCCGGGCTTTCGACCAGACGCAAGCTCACCGAGTTGATGCAGTAGCGCTGATCGGTGGGCGTGTCGTACCCCTCGCCCTCGAACACGTGCCCGAGGTGGCTGTGGCACGTCGCGCACAGCACCTCCGTGCGGACCATGCCGTGGGTGCGGTCCTCGCGGAGGATGACCGCGTCACCGGCCAGCGGCGAGAAGAACGACGGCCAGCCGCAGTGCGACTCGAACTTCGTCTCGCTGCGGAACAACTCGGCCCCGCACGCGCGGCACTCGTAGACGCCCTCGGTCTTCGTGTCGGTGTACTCGCCGACCCACGCCGGTTCGGTGCCCGCGTCGCGCAGCACCGCGTACTCCTTCGGGGTCAGGATCTCCCGCCACTCAACCTCGGAGCGGACCACCTTCGGGGTGGCGCCGACGACAGGTTCCATACCTCCACGTTAGTCGACACCGCGGCGGCCGGGACGACGGCGGAACCCGCCGGTTCGTCAGGAGAAGAACACCCAGACGAGGGTGCCCAGGTAGTACCAGACGCTGATCAGCACGCCCAGCAGGATCAGGCCGACCACGACGACCGCGGTGAGCCGGCGCAGGCCACCGGCGCGATTCGCCGAGTCCGCGAACTGCCCGACACCCGCGACCGTGCCCTCGATGGTGAAGCTGGGTGGCTGCTGCTTCATCCGGCCGAGGTGCTCGGCGAACGCCCTGGTCTCGGGGTCGTCGGGGTCGAGGCCGATCAGTTCGTCGTCGAGGTCGCCCTGCGGGCGATCGTCGGGTGCGTCCGCGGCTCTGGCGCTGGCCATGCGACCCAGCGTATCGGGCGTTTCAAGCCGCTGGGCGGCTCAACTCGCCAACGCGGGTGCCGGTCGGACCGCGCCGACCGGCCGGCCGTGGCCGAGCACGGGGAACGTGGCCAGTTCGTCCGGCGCGGCCACTCCCAGCTTGCGCAACGCGGCCACCACGACCACCGCCCTGGCCCGGCTGGAACCGTCCGCGATCTTGCACGCCACGGCTTCGCCGGTCGGCAGGCCGATCGCGTAGACGCCTTCCGCGCCGTCCTTCGCCACCGCGCCCGGGATCGCCCGCATCAGCTTCGTGACGTCGCGGTCCGTGCCGCCGACCCACTCCGGGTGGCGGTTCATCGCCTGCGCGATCCGCTGCTCCGGACCGTCCTCGGCACGGGCCAGCGTGCTGAACGCCCTGGCCAGGCCGGTGAGGCTGATGCCGAACAGCGGCGCGCCGCAGCCGTCGACGCCTTCCGCGCCGATGCGCTCGCCCGCCAGCTCCTCCAGGGTGTCGCGGATGGCCCGCTGGAGGGGGTGGGTCGGGTCGAGGTAGTCGTGGGTCGACCAGCCGTTGACGACGCAGGTCGCGAGCATGGCGGCGTGCTTGCCCGAGCAGTTCATGTACTCCGGCGCCTTGGCCCGGCCCGCTCGCAGGTGTGCTTTGAGGGCGTCCTCGCCGATGGGCAGGTCGGGGGTGCACTGCAGGGCGGCCTCGGTCAGGCCGTGCGCGTGGAGGATGCGGTGGACGCCGTCGAGGTGGAAGACCTCGCCCGAGTGGCTGGCGCAGGCCAGGGCCAGCAGTTCGTCCTTCAGGTCGAGGCCGTGGCGCAGCATGGCCAACGCCTGGACCGGTTTGTTGGACGAGCGCGGGTAGGTGGTGTCGTGCGGGCGGCCGACGGCGAGCACTTCCCGGCCGGTGCGGTCGAGGGCGACCACGGAGCCGTGGTGCACGGACTCCAGGAACTCGCCACGCCAGACCTCGGCGACCAGTTCGTGTGCCATGCGTCCCTCCACCGGTGTGCTGCCAACTGTCGACAGTTAACATGGGTCGGGTCCTCTCGCGCTAGGAGACGTTCGTGACACCTCCCTTGCATCTGAGCTTGGCCGGTCAGGCGGTGGACGTGCTGCGGGAACTGGTGCTGACCGGCGACATCCCGCCCGGGGCGCGGGTGAACGAGGTGGAGCTGGCCCAGCGGCTGGGCATCTCGCGCGGGCCGCTGCGCGAGGCGATCCGGCACTTGGCGTCCGAAGGGCTGCTGGTGCTGGCGCCGCACCGGGGCGCTTCGGTCCCGACCGCCGATGCGGCCGACGTGCAGGCGCTGTTCGAGCTGCGGACCGCGCTGGAATGCGCGGCGGCCGAGCTGGCGGCGTCCCGGCGGACCGATGCGGACGTCGTGCGGCTGCGTGCCGTGTGCGAGGAGTCGCGGCGGGCGTACTCGGCGGGGGAACGCTTCCCGTACCGGTTGGACCTGGCGTTCCACCAGGCTTTGCTGGACGCGGCGCGCAGTCCCCGGATCGCCGAGCAGGTGAGGTTGGTGCAGCAGCGGGTGGTGTTGCTGCGCAGCGGCCTGCGCGACGACCCGCCGCACCAGCACGCGTCGCTGGACGACCACGACGCTTTGGTCACGGCCGTGGCCGCCGGTGACCCTTTGCGCGCGTCCGACGTGATGCGCAAACACCTGGCCCGCGTCTGCGCCCAGATGCTCACCAGCCTCGCCTGATCCGCCCTGGGGTTATCCACAGCTTCGGAGTTGTCCACAGCCGTTGGCTGGCGGGCTCGAAACGTCGTACCGGTGTGGCAGGGTAAAAGCAGGGGTCCCCTTGGCGGGGACCTCTGCGGAGCGTGGGGTGTGGGGCGCCGGAGGCGCTGAAAGCTTGAAAGATCAAGAGCTTGAAAGATCAAGAGCGTCCTCGCCGGACGGGCAGATCAGCAGGATGACATCCCCCGGTTCTGTGTCGCTCTTGTCCCGTGGGGAACTGCTGTCCCAGCGTGGTCCCGGGTTTCGTGTCATCCCGCCGACCTCCCTCCGGGCTACCACACGCGTCAAGGGGGCGGTTCCAGCCCGACGCGCCGGTCATGCCGGAAGGTGCCCCCTTGACCCGTGCGGTAGGGCAAAGCCAGGTCGGCGGGATGACACGAACCCCTACTTCTGCAAAGCGGCCGCACCCGCCCCGGCGCCGTTCGTCCCCGCGCTTGTCGGCGATCCCCGCACGTGCCACTGGCGGCGGTAGCCCTGCCGCTGATCCCGTAGCCGGCGGCCTGGTGGGACACGGTTCGTGACGTTCCGTTCGGCCGCCGGGTTCGGTGGGTCAGCCGAGTGTTCCGGTCACCTTCGCGTGGCCCTTGAGCAGGTTGCGGGCGATTGTGCGGCGCTGGATCTCGTCGGTGCCCTCGTAGATGCGCAGCAGTCGCAGTTCGCGGTACCAGCGCTCGATCGGCAGTTCGCGCGTGTAGCCCATGCCGCCGTGGATCTGCAGGACCCGGTCCACGATCTCGTTCGCCTTGATGCCGCCGTAGAGCTTCGCCATCGACTGCGCCTGCCGCGAGTCGGCGCCCTGGTCGACCAGCCACGCGGCGTGCAGCACGAGCCAGCGCAGAGCCTCGATCTCGACCGCCGAGTCCGCGATCATCCACTGGATGGCCTGGTACTCGGCGATCGGCTGGCCGAACGTGACCCGCGTCTTGGCCTGCTCGATCGCCATCTCCACCAGCCGCTCGCACGAGCCCAGCGCCCGCGCCGGCAGCAGGTAGCGCCCCTGGCCGATCCACTGCATGGCCAGGTTGAACCCGCGACCGACCTCGCCGAGCACGTTCTCCTCGGGGACGCGCACGTTGTCGAACACGAGCGCCGCCGGACCCCACTGGCCCATGGTCGGGATCGGCTCGGACTTCCAGCCCATGTCCCGGTCGACCAGGAAGCACGTGACGCCGCCGTCCGCGCCCTTCTCCCGGTCGGTCACCGCGAACACCATCACGAAGTCCGCTTCGTTGCCCTGCGTGATGAACGTCTTCTCACCGTTGATCACCCACTCGCTGCCCTCCTTGCGGGCGGACGTGCGGATGGCCTTGGCGTCGGAACCCGCGCCCGGTTCGGTGATCGCGAAGCACGACACGCGCTCACCGGAGATCGTCGGCAGCAGGTAGCGCTGCTTCTGCTCCTCGTTGCCGTGGAACAGGATGTTGTCCGCGTACCCGCCGAACCGGAACGGCACGAACGTGCGGCCCAGCTCGGCCTCCAGCAACGCCGTCATGAGCGCGCCGAGGCCCATGCCGCCGTACTCCTGCGGCGTGAGCACGCCGAAGAAGCCCGCCGCCTTGGCCTTGCCCTGCAGTTCCTTCAGCTCGTCCCGGGTCAGGCCGGGCTGCCCCAGGCGTTCGCGGCGCAGCACCTCCGGCTCCAGCGGCGCCACCTCCTTGCGCACGAAGGTCCGCACCCAGTCGCGGATCTCCTTCTGCTCCTCGTCAAGCGTGAAGTCCATGACGTCCTCCCTCTACCGTCTACGCGAACGCGTTGATGCCGGTCAGCGCCCGGCCGATGAGCAACTTCTGGATCTGGCTGGTGCCCTCGTAGAGGGTCGTGACGCGGGTGTCCCGCAAGTACTTGCCGACCGGGTACTCGTCGATGTAGCCGTACCCGCCGAAGACCTGGATGGCGTTGTTGGCGACGCGCACCGCGGCCTCGCTGGCGTACAGCTTCGCCATGGACGCCTCCGTGCCGAACGGCTCGCCGCGGTCGGCGAGGTCGGCGCAGCGCCACGTGAGCAGGCGTGCCGCGTCGGTCTCCACCGCCATGTCGGCCAGGAGTTCCTGCACGAGCTGGAAACCGGCGATGGGCTTGCCGAACTGCTCGCGTTCCTTGGCGTACTTGACGCTGACCTCCAGCGCGCCACGCGCGGCGCCGACACACCCGGCGGCGACGGACATCCGGCCGCGGTCGAGGGCGGCCATGGCCAGCTTGAAACCCGCGCCCTCGTCGCCGAGGCGGTTGGCGTCGGGCACGCGCACCTGGTCGAGCGTGAGTTCGGCGGTGGCCTGGCCGCGCATGCCGAGCTTGCCGTGGATCTCGGTGGCGGTGAAGCCGGGCGAGTCGGTCGGCACGAGGAACGCCGTGATGCCCTTCGGGCCGGGCCCGCCGGTGCGGGCGAACACCAGCGCCACGTCGGCCCACGTCCCGTTGGTGATGAACACCTTGCGCCCGGTGATCAGCCAGTCGTCGCCGTCGCGGACGGCCTTCGTGGCCAGCGACGCGGCGTCGGAGCCGGTGCCCGGTTCGGTCAGGCCGAAGCAGCCCAGTTCACGGCCGGAGCACAGGCCGGGCAGCCACCGCCGCTTCTGCTCCTCGGTGCCGTGCTTGAAGACGGTCTTGCCGACCAGCCCGAGCGAGACGGAGATGATGCCGCGCACGGCCGAGTCACCGCGGGCGATCTCCTCCAGCACCAGGCAGTACGCCAAGTGGTCGCCGCCCGAGCCGCCGTACGCTTCGTCGATGCCGAGGCCGAGGAACCCGACGTCGCCCAGAGCGGGCACCAGGTCGCGGTCGATGGCCTCGTCCCGGTCCCACCGCGTGGCGTGCGGGACGATCCGTTCCTCGGTGAACCGGTGTGCCAGGTCCTTGAGCTGCCGGTGCTCGTCGGAGATGCGCAGATCCACCGGGGTGACCTCCTAACCGAACGGTGTTAGGTTATCTAACCTAGGCGCGGAATCGACCACAGGCAAGGGGAGCGGACATGCCGAGGAGCCCGATCCTGAGTGCCTCGCGCATCCGGACCGCCGCACTGCACATCATCGACCGGGACGGACTCGACGGCCTGTCGATGCGCAAACTGGCCTCTGAGCTGGGAGTTCAGGCCGCGTCGCTGTACGGGCACGTGAGCACGAAGGACGACCTGCTGCACGAGGTGGCCGCCGGGATCCTGGAGCAGGTCGACGTCTCCGGGTTCGAGGGCGGCGACTGGCGGCACGGCCTGCGCAGCTGTGCCCGTTCCTACCGGGCGGCGCTGGCCGCGCACCCCAACATCGTGCCGTTCCTGGCGTACGGGCCGGCGCACCGCGAGGCGTCGCTGCGCCGGCTGGACGTGGTGCACGGCGGCCTGGTGGCGGCGGGCTGGTCACGGCGCGAGGCGACGATGATCGCGGCGTCGTTGATGTACCTGGTGTTCGGCGCGGCGCTGAGCTCGTTCTCCAGCGGGTTCTCCGAGGACCAGACGTTCTACCGGGACCGCTACCCGAACCTGGACAAGGCCCACCTGCTGCCGTCCGTGGCCCGGGAACTGGACCACGACAGCTTCGAGCTGGCGCTGGAGGCGTTCGTCACCGGGTTGGGTGCGCGAGTGCCTGGCTGAGCCTGCGCATCAGACCGGAGTGGTCAGCAGGCGCGACCGTGAGCCACTCCGTGCCCATGCTCGCGTACCGGCCGCGCGCGGTGTCGATCCACGTCACGGCGGGCAACGCCCCCGCGTTCTCGCGAGTGGCGGCGAAGTGGCCGGTGCCGGTGATCGGCCCGGCCAGCATCTCCTTCAGCGCTCGCACGTCGTCGCTGCCGCTGCCGCTGCGCATGGTCTGCGTGATGCCACTGCCCCGGCTCGGGGCCCGCATCGCCGCCGCCGGCACGGTGACCGGACGACCCGGCCCCGGTGGAGACGGCGGCAGCACGCTCGCCGCCGCGCCCGCCAGGCTCACGTCGCGCAGCACGTCCAGCCGGACCCCATCAGGCCGCTGTACGGCCAGCACCGCGTACCGGCCACGTGCGGTGACCAGGGCGCGCAGGAGGTCACCGGCGACGAGGTCGGGCAGGCCCATGACGGTGATCGATGTCTCCGGCCGGGCGAGCAGCCGCAGCGCGTCCTCCAGTACCGGCTCCGGCCTGCCCCGGCGAATCAGGCCCCGGCGTTCGAGCGCGGTGTGCGAGTCGGCGCGGACGCGGGCTCGGTCATCCAACGTCAGGCCGTGGTGGCCGACCTCCAACGGGTACGGGGCCGCGCCGACACGGAGGTCCTCCCACAGCACGTCGAACTCCGGGAGGGAGAGTGTCGCGAGGGTGCTCATCCGCCCTTATTCGCCGATCGTGGGTGGTGCGACGAGCCGTTCGTCGTCGTTGAACGGGTCGTCGGTGGGAATCAAGTACTTGGCCTTGTGCTCCTGGTCCTCGTCGCCCTGGCCGCCGGCTCCCATGCCCGCGCCGCCCATCGCACCGGCCGGACCGCGTCCGCCCTGGGTTCCGCCGCCCACCTGACCTGCTCCGCCGGTCGGACCGAACCCGGACTGGCCGCCAGGGCCCATCGGCCCGAAACCGCCAAGTCCACCACGGCCCGGCATCCCACCGGGGCCGCCCGGCATCCCACCGGGCATGCCGGGACGCCCACCACCCGTGGCGCCCGGCCCGCCGGGTCCACGCCCGGGAATGCCTTCGCCCGGCGGTCGGGTTCCGGGCGGCAACGGCCGCGGCCCGGGCGGCGGAACCGGCCGACCGGGCGGCACAGTCGGCCGACCGATCGGAGGTCGTGCACCCGGCGGCATCCATCCGGATGAGGGAGGGGGCGAGACGGGTGGGCCCGAGGGCGGCAGGTTCACCGGCGGTGCGGTCGGTGGTGGCGGGCTGACGGTCGGCGGCGCGGTCCAGGACGTGTGCGTCGTGCCGCCGGTGTCGGGCCTGCCGGTGCCGGGGACGTCGGTGGGACCGAGCCTAGTGCTCGGATCGACCGTCCGTGTGGTGACCGACGACGTCTGGGTGGTGCTGGTGGCGGTGCCCTGGTCCTGAGTGACAGTCGGCATCTCGGCGAACGCGGGCATGGCGCCGGTCGCCGAGCGCAGCGCGTCGTCACGTGACTGCATCACCTGCACGGCCTCAGCCTTCGCGCCGTCCGACTTCGCCTTCTGCATCGGCATCGTCACCGGGAGCGCCGCCAGGTCCAGGATGTTGCCTGCGCTGAGGGCGTCGGTGAACATTTTCTTCGGGTCGTACGCGACCGGATCGGGCATCCGGGTCTTCGCCTCGGACGCGGCCGTGGTCTGGGTGTGCAGGGCGGTGCCTGTGGCGGTGAAGTGGTCACCGGTCATGTCGCTGAACTTGCCCACCTTGGCCAGCGCGGCCCGAGCACCCTCGCCCGCACTTCCCGTCCAGCCGGCCTCCGAGCCGCTGACGATGACCTGGAAGTCGACCGCCAAGTCGGTCAGGGTCGCCCCGATGGCCTTCCACTTGTCGGCAACCTCACCGGCCAGTCCTGGATCGAAGCGGTCCTCGACCTGCCGTTTCATGTCCTCATGCTGGTGCGCAGGGTAGTTCGCGGTCGGTTGAGGCACCTGAGGTTTCTCGCGGGTCATGCTCATCCCCCTTGGGACGGTCAACGCGGGTCAAGGCAGCTTGGGCGCGATCAACTCGGCGGCCCGGGTGGCGCGAGTACATGCTGCGGCTGTGTCGGTCGAGCTGGCCGTGAGGTTCGCGATTATCTGCACGCTGGACGACTCGGAGACGTCGATCACCACGTGGCAGATGTTCTCCGCGCCGTTGTGTGCTTTGACCAGCTGCGCGTCGTACTTGCCGGCCTTGGTCGGCGAAACGTCCTCGCCCCGGTAGTCCAGGTCGGCGAACCCCTTTTCGGGATTGAGCGCGGCGAGCAGACCACCGTTGCCGCTCACCTTCCAACCGCAGGTTTCGGCACCGCCGACGCGCTTCCCCTCACCGGGGTCGGTCAGGCCGAGCTGCGTCACTTCGGCGGAGGAAAGGAGGTCGCACGGATCGACATTCGCCAGGACGCTTGCCGTCGTTGCAGACGTGGTTGACGTGGACTCGGACGCTGTGGTAAGCCCAGGTGTCGGTGTGCCGGTCGCGCCATCGGAGCAGCTGGCGGTCAGCAGGGCGAGACCGGCAAGGAAGGCCACCGGGATTCGGGTCAGAGCGCGATTCATCTTAGGTGCGTCATCCTGTTAGAGGTTGTTGAACGTCTGGGATTCGGCTTCTTCGACGTTCTGGTACGAAGCCCGGCTCTTCTCGACTTGGACTTTGAGATCCTCTATCGCTTTCACCATTTCGGGGATCACGTCGTTGACGACCTGTTGACCCACTTCCGCGTTCACGTTGCCGATTTCCTCGGCATACCCCCCGCCCAGTGGTGTCTGTGTAGTCAACAGGTCCGCCTCCTGCTGGATCTGATCCAAGGCGTCCTGCATGTCGGTGAGCTTCTTCAGCATGGAGTCGACCGCGTGGGGGTCGACCGAGAGCGCCTGCGCCTGGCTCGCCGCCGCCAGGGCTTTGGTGGCGGCCATGATGTCGCTCATGCCCATGGTGAGCAGGCTGGCGAGGACGCCGCCGTTCTGCTCGCGGTACTGCTCGAAGGCGTACTGGCCGACGTCTCCTGTCGGACCCCCGTTGTCGCCGGTCACAGCACAAACCTCCCCGATTGCGCTCCGTGGTCAGCACAGGACTGTATCGGAGCGCCACCGGGGTCGGGATGCGTTCGACTACTTACACGCGAACGGGCTAAGGCTTCAGCGCCCGCAGTAGTGCGGTGAAGGCGCTCGTGGAGAACGAAAGCGCTGGTCCGGAGGGTTGCTTCGAGTCGCGGATACCTACCTCCGCGGTGGTTATCGCCACCTCGACACAGTTCTCCTGACTGCCGCTGTGGGTGCTCTTGCGCCAGCTCTGCTGTGTGGTCACTCGGCGTCCACCTTCGGGTCCAGCCGCCTCGCCAGTCGGGTGATCAGGCGGGCCGATTCTTCCGCAGTCAGCGCTCGGTCGGCCAGGGTCCGGATGGCTTGCTCGTAGGCTTCGATCTCGTCCTTCTCCTCCAGGAAGAGGCTGGACGTCAGGTTCTCCAAGAACACCACCTTGTTGCCGCTGGAGCGCCTGACCAGTTCGAATCCCCCGTTGACCCCCGGATGGACTCCAACGTTCGGTAGGACGCGAAGGGTGATATTCGGTATCTGTGCCGCTTCCACCAGGTGGTCGAGCTGGCGGCGTAGGATGTTCGGGCCTCCGACGACTTGGTGAAGCACCAGTTCGCCGATGAAGGCGGTCAGCTGTGGCGGTCCGTGCTTCAACAGTACCGCGTGGCGTTGCATGCGGGTCACCATGCGGTTCTCGACCTCGTCTACCGGGACCATGGCGCACTCGATCATGAGGGCTCGGGTGTACTCGCCGGTCTGGAGCAGGCCGGGCACGTTCATGCCTTCGAAGCTGACGATGAGGTCTGCCTTGGACTCCAGGTTGATGAGGGTCTGCTGCCGTTGTGCGAAGCCGGGTTTGTCGCGCTGCCACCAGCCGCGTCGGTCGACCTCCCGGGCGAGGGCCAGCAGCTCGACACGTCGTCGTCCGACGCACTGGTAGACGGCGAGCAGTCCGGCCACGTCCTCGACGGCGCAGCCGCTCTTGCCCGTCTCCATCCGGCTGACCTTCGCCGCCGACGCCGCGATGTGCTCGCCCGCGTCTTCGAGGCTCAGCCCGGCTTTTGTCCGCAAGGCGCGCAGCTGACCGCCCAGTTCCTCCGCGCGCACCGTCATGTCGACCATGTCCCGATGGTGGCGAGAGGGTCCGACGAAAACGGGGTGTCCGCGCGGTCAGTCACCCGACGGTGCGACATCTTGCGCCGGTGGCAAAGCCGATCGGCTCAACTCCCGGGCGAACAGGCCCACGTTCACCAACGCCTGGCGGCTGATTTCGTCGGGCCAGAGCCCGGCGAGTTCCACAATCTCCCTGCCGACCTGATCCAGGTTCCCCTCAGTCATGCCGCGATGGTGGCTTGGCCTCGGCGTCGAGCACAGCGGTTGCGATCACAGCAAACACGTTCGTATTACCTCACGACGGGCCTCAGGGCAGTTTGGGCGCGATCAGCTCGGCGACCTCGGTGGCCAGCGCGCAGGCTGCCGCCGTGTCGGTCGAGGTCGCCTCCATGGTGGCGATGACCTGGACGCTGGACGACGTCGACGTCTCGATCACGACGTGGCAGGCGTGCGCGGCGTTCTGCGGTGCCTCGACCTTGGCTCCCTCGTACTTGCCGATCTTCGTCGGCTTGACCTGGTCGCTCTGGTAGCCCAAGTCGTCGATGCCCTGGCCGGGGTGGATCCCCGCACTGGCCTGCCCCTTGGCGCCACCGCGCCAGCTGCACACGTCGGCGTCACCCGACCGGTCCTCCGCGCCGGGGTACTCGAGCCCCAACCGCCCGACTTCGTCCGAGGTCAGCAGTTCGCAGGGCGGCAGGTCGGCGAGCGCCCGGTTCAGGTCGTCGCCCGATGGTGTGGTGACGGCGGCGGCGGTGGACGTGGGCTCGGGTGTGCCGGTGGTGCAGGCCGTCGCCAGCAGCGCGAGGCCGGTGGCACAGCCGATCAAGAAGCGGGTGGTTGCGCGATTCATGACTGCCTGCGTCCTCGGAGGTCGTCGATCGAGCACCAATGGTAGGTGTGGATCACCGCGCCCACTTCGTCCGAACGGTGTACCTGACGGCGTCGGTTCGGTAGTTCGGTTCGCCTGCTCGAGGTTCCCGGTGGCGTGGCGGCCCCGTTGTTACCCTCACCCGTATGGCCCAGGCTGTGGAACTGACCGTCGGCGATCGCGTGGTGCGGGTGTCCAACCCGGGCAAGGTCTACTTCCCCGAACGCGGGATCACCAAGATCCAGGTGGTCGAGTACTACCTGGCCGTCGCCGAGCCGCTGTTGCGCGTGCTGCGGGACCGGCCCACCACGTTGAAGCGGTACGTCGACGGGGTGACGGGGGAGGCGTTCTACCAGAAGCGGTTGCCCAAGGGCGCGCCCGAGTGGGTCGAGACGGCGCGCATCAAGTTCCCGTCCGGGAGGCCTGCGGACGAGGTGTGCCCGACCGAGCCCGCCGTGCTGGCGTGGGCGGCGAACCTGGGCACGTTCGACTTCCACCCGTGGCCCGTGCGCCGCTCGGACACCGACCGGCCGGACGAGCTGCGCGTCGACCTGGACCCGCAGCCGGGCACCGACTTCCGGGACGCGGTCGAGGTCGCGATGGTGCTGCGGGAGGTGCTGGACGAGCTGGGGCTCACGGGGTACCCGAAGACGTCCGGCGGCCGCGGCATCCACGTGGCCGTGCGCATCCGGCCCGAGTGGGACTTCGTGGACGTGCGGCACGCCGTGATCGCGCTGGCCCGCGAGGTGGAACGGCGCGTGCCGGACAAGGCGACCACGTCGTGGTGGAAGGAAGAACGCGGCGAACGGGTCTTCCTGGACTTCAACCAGGCCGCCCGGGACCGCACCATCGCCTCCGCCTGGTCCGTCCGCGGCACCCCGCGCGCCACCGTCTCGACCCCCGTGACCTGGGACCACTTGTCCACTGTGGACCCTGATGACTTCGACGTGCTGACCGTGCCGGGGTACTTGGCGGACAACGGCGACCCGCACGCGTCCCTGGACGACGAGGCGTTCGGCATCGAGCGCCTGCTGGAGTGGTACGAGTCCGACGACCGGGGCGAGATGCCGTACCCGCCGGACTACCCGAAGATGCCCGGCGAACCACCGCGCGTGCAGCCGTCGCGCAAGCGCAACTGACGCGACCGTCCGGGTTCATCCGACGGGGGTATCGCGTGACCGGTGGTCCAGGGGGAGTGTGGGTCGGGTGAACGCACGACGCCTTGAAGTGCAGTTGCCCGCCGACGTGTCGGCGCGTGATTCCGCGGCCGTCGCCCATGCCATCGGGGCGGTGTTGGACGAGGCGGGGGTGGACGCGGAGGTCGAGCTCCAGGCCGAGGAGCCGGACGAGGACGGTCGATAATCAAGTCGCCCGCGCCGGGCGGACGACTAGCCTGCCGGCCGTGAGCTTTCCGCCGGCGGTGACCGAAGAGCAGTTCGAGGCGTTGGACGACGACGCGTTGCGGCCGGGGTTGGAGGCGTTGTTGGGGCACCTCGGGGTGTCCGGTGACGTGGAGCGGTTCGCGGACGGGTCGTTGCCGGTGTACGCGGTGGGGGACCGGTACGTGGTGAAGTTGTTCCCCGCGGTCCACTTGGACGAGGTGGCGACCGAACGGGACGTGTTGGAGGCCGTGCGGGGGCGGTTGCCGGTGCCGACGCCCGAGTTGCACGCGGCGGGGGAGTTCGGCGGCTGGGGGTACGTCCTCATGGAACGGCTGCGTGGCGTGAGCCTGAAGGACGTGTGGCCGGGCCTCGACGCGGCTGCCCGGCGTGAGGTGTCACGGCAGGTCGGGGAGGCGTTGGCCGCCCTGCACGAGGTCACGCCGCCGCCGTTGGGGCCGGACGATTGGGCGGAGTTCGTACGCACGCAGCGCAGCGGGTGCGTCGAGCGGCAGCGCGGTCGTGGGCTGGCCCCGCACTGGCTGGAGCAGATCCCGGACTTCCTCGACTCCGTCGACCTGGGGCAACCGGAGTTGGTGCTGGCGCACACCGAGGTGATGAGCGCGCACCTGCTGATAGACGACGGCCGCCTCACCGGCCTGTTCGACTTCGAACCGGCCATGCGCGCCGCCCGTGAGTACGAGTTCGTCGCCACCGGGGTCTTCCTCACCCGCGGCGAACGCGAGGCCAACCGGGCGCTGCACGACGGCTACGGCCGCGCGGTCGACCCGCGGAAGGTGCTCGCCTACACGCTCCTGCACGTGTACTCGAACCTCGCCTGGTACCTGCGCGAGGTGCCGACGCGGGCCACCACGCTGGACGAACTGGCCGACCACTGGTTCGGTGCCTGAGCCGCCCTGAGCTCGCGAGACCTTCGGCCAACCGGCTGTTTCCGACGACGCATCGGCCGCGATCCGACTGGTCCTCTCGTACCATGGACGGCAACGCCGAAGAGAGGGAGGCAAGCCGATGACGCAGGCGTACGTGGTGCGGTTCGTCGGTGGCCCGCTCGACGGCCGGGTCGACTCCCACGCCAAGCCGCCCGAGGCGCCGAGGCAGACGGTGACCCACGTCCACCTGCACGGCGGGCCGAAGATCGTGCACCACTACGACCTCCAGTACGCCGTCGAGTACGGCTGCGAGTACCGCCTGCGCGTCGAGGACTGACTCGCCAGGGGCTCTTGACAGAAGTCAGAAGCGGTCAACCGTAGACACACGCCTTACCTGCGGTTTACCGTTTGGCTTGCGTGAGAGCGCTCTCACAAAGCTGTGAGTCCCTGCTGGAGGTCCCTGTGCGTTCAATCCGCCCCCACCTGGCGGCCCTGGTGGTCGCCGTGGCCGCGGCTGCCGCGATCCCGCTCGCCCTACCCGGAACGGCCGATGCCGTCACGGTCGGCGCGGGCAGCTACGCGACCACCCGCCCCGCGGGCGCGGTCGGCCCGTCCGACTCCAACGGCGCACCCCTGACGCCGAAGGTCACGTCCCGGATGGCCGGCCGCCCGGTCCCGACCAACGACTGGTGGTCGTCCCTGGCCTTCCAGCGCTACCCGGGCAACCCCTACTCCGAGAACATGTACGCCCACCCGCTGACGTTCCACGCGGCGGCGCAGGGCCTGGGCGTCGGCTACCCGACCAGCCCGAACATCACCCCCGACGGCCGGTTCTACGAGTTCATGCACCAGGACGACCTGTTCGTCGGCGTGAGCGGCCTCAACGCGCCGCGCACCCAGGTCGACGGCTGGTCCGACTGGACGGTCAGTCCACTGTGGACCGACGGGACGCGCACCCTGCGCACCACCATCGGCCACGGCTCCCCGTACGTGTACGCGGAGGCCTCCGGCGGCGCGGCGCGCGTCGGCTTCAACGGCGCCACCACGATCTGGAGCAACACCGGCACCACCCTCGGCGTCACGATCAACGGCCGCGACTACGCCCTGTTCTCGCCGAGCACCTGGAACGTCGTCGGCACCGCGGAGGCCACCTCCAACGCGGCGTTCTTCTCGGTGGCCGTGCTGCCGAGCCGCGACGCGCTGTCGCTGTTCCAGCGCTACGCGTTCTCGTTCGTGACCGACACCAAGGTCAACTGGACCTACAACTCGGCGAACGCCCAGCTCACGGCCACCTACACGGCTACGACCACGGCCCGCCAGGGCACCCAGACCGGCACCCTGCAGGCCCTCTACCGGCACCAGTGGCTCAACTCCACCGACACCACGACGGCCTACCGCTACACCTCGCCGCGCGGTGAGATGCGGTTGCGCGAGGGCTCGTCCTTCACCACCCGCAGCACGTTCAACGGCGTCCTGCCGGCGCTCCCCCTGTCCTCGGCAGCCGACCAGAACCGGCTGCGCGCCGAGATCGACCAGGAGCTCAACGCCGCCGACCCGTGGAAGGGCGCTGGCGACACCTACTGGACCGGCAAGGCGTTGTGGCGCCTGGCCGCGCTGGCCCGGGTGGCCAACCAGATCGGCTACACCACCGGCCGCGACCGGCTGCTCGGCATGCTCCGCGACCGGCTCACCGACTGGCTCACCGCGACGCCCGGCGAAGCGGGCAACCACTTCGCCTACGACGCCACGTGGGGCACGCTGATCGGCTACAAGGCCTCCTACGGCACCGACGCCGAGCTGAACGACCACCACTTCCACTACGGCTACTACGTGCTGGCCGCCGCCATCCTCGCGCAGCACGACCCGACGTGGGCGTCCGACTCCCGGTACGGCGGCATGGTCAAGCTGCTGGTCAAGGACGCCAACAACTACGACCGCGGCGAGACCCGCTTCCCGTTCCTGCGCAACTTCGACGCCTACGCGGGCCACGGCTGGGCGTCCGGCCACGCCGGTTTCGCGCACGGCAACAACGAGGAGTCGTCGTCCGAGGCGATGATGTTCGCCACCGCCGCGGTGCTGTTCGGCCAGGCGACCGGTGACACCGCGCTGCGCGACGCGGGCATCTACCTGCACACCACGCAGGAGAGCACGATCGCCCAGTACTGGTTCGACAAGGACGACACGGTGTTCCCGGCGGCGTTCAAGCACGGCACGGTCGGCATGGTGTGGGGTGCGGGCGCCAGCTACAGCACGTGGTGGACGGCGAACCCGGAGGAGATCCACGGCATCAACATGCTGCCGATCACCGGCGGCTCGCTGTACCACGCCGACTACAAGGCCGACATCCTGCAGAACGTCAACGAGCTGCGGACCAACAACGGCGGCACCGAGGTCGAGTGGAAGGACATCATCACCCAGTTCCTGGCGCTCGCCGACCCGGCGCAGGCGCTGGCCAACTACGGCTCGGGCCTGCCGCCCGAGGACGGTGACTCGCGGGCGCACGCCTACCACTGGATCACGTCGCTGAACACCTACGGCACGCCCGACACGTCCGTCACCGCGAACGTGCCGACGCACGCCGTGCTGAGCAAGAACGGCGCACGCACGTACGTGGCCTACAACCCCGGCACGACGACGGCCACGGTGACGTTCTCCGACGGGCAGACCCTCTCCGTGCCGGCGTCGTCCACCGCGTGGCGCGGTCCTGCGGGCAGCGGAACCGACTCCGGCACCGGTGGTGTGAACCCGACGACGACCACCACGACCACCACCACCACTACCACCACGACGACGACCACGACGACCGCTCCGCCGGTCAGCCGTAACGCGTTCGCCACCATCCAGGCCGAGTCCTACGACCAGCACCGCGGCGTGTTCAAGGAGACGACCACCGACACCGGCGGCGGCCAGAACATCGCCGGCATCGCCAACGGCGAGTGGGTGCTGTTCCGGGGCGTCGACTTCGGCACCCGCACCGGCCGCCAGTTCATCGCCCGGGTCGCCAGCGGCGCGGCGGGTGGCGTGAGCGGCCTGGTCGAGGTCCGCGTCGGCAGCCCGACGGCGGCGCCGCTGGGCAGCTTCGCCATCGCCAACACCGGCGGCTGGCAGAGCTGGCGCACCGTGCCCGCCAACATCGCGGGCCTGACCGGCAAGCACGACGTCTACGTCACCTTCACCAGCGGCCAGCCGGCCGACTTCGTCAACGTCAACTGGATCACGTTCGGTTCCTAGACCTGCCGCCGCATCCCGCTCCAACGTCAGGAGATCGGATGAACGCGAGATTGAGAGGTGTCATCGGCGCCGCGTCCGTCGCGCTGGCACTGGCCCTGATCGGGTCGGTGGTCGCTTACCAGCCGGCGGGCGCGGGCCCCCTGCCCAACCACGACAACCACCCGGCCGCACCGGACGCGCACCAGGCCGCGGCCATCGAAGGTCAAGCCGGCATCCAGGCCGCCTCGGAGTTCCGCGCCAACTGCCGCGCGAGCCACCGGTCCGGCGACGACCCGATCATCTACCCCAACCGGACCGGCGTGTCGCACGTGCACGAGTTCTTCGGCAACCGGTCGACCAACGCGTCGTCCACGTACACCTCGCTCAAGGCTGCGGGCACCACGTGCGATCCGTTGGTCGACCTGTCGGCCTACTGGGTGCCCACCCTCTACAAGAACGGGCAGCCGGTCGCGCCGGAAAGCGTCACCGTGTACTACCAGGGCATCCACGACATGCAACGCGCCGTCGCGCACCCGCCGAACATGAGGTACGTCGTCGGCAACGCCCGGGCGACCAGCCCGGACCAGAACCCGTCCGCGCGGTGGTCGTGCACCACGCAGTCACCGTCGAGCAGGGACTTCATGAACTGCCCGGCGGGCACCAAGCTGGAGACCTACCTCGACTTCCCGACCTGCTGGAACGGCCGGGACCTGGACAGCGCCAACCACAAGGACCACATCGTGTTCTGGGCGGGCTCGTGCCCGTCCACGCACCCCGTGGTCCTGCCCAGGCTGGAGTTCCTGATCACCTACCCGGTCAACGGCGGCGGGCTGTCGCTGGGCGGGACGGTGAACGGGGTCAACGTGACCAACGCGCCGGGGTACACCTTCCACGGTGACTTCATCAACGCGTGGGACCAGCCGGAACTCGAACGGCGGGTGCGGGACTGCGTGAACGCGGGTCGCATCTGCGGCACCAACGGCAACCCGATCTAGGGACCGTGCGGGCGGCGGGGGGTGCTTCGGGCGCTCCCCGCCGCCCGTCCTTTGTGGACCGTTGCGCGCCGGTGCCCGGCTGGTGGCAGGATCTGCCGGATGGAGCCCCGGGACCGTCTGCCGGTCACTCTCGCCGTACTCGTCGTGGTGGCGGTCGCGGTGTCCGCCATCCGGCCCAAGAGCTACCTCACGTGGCTGCTGGAGGTCGCGCCGATCCTCATCGCGCTGCCCCTGCTGGCCTGGACCCGCCGCCGGTTCCCGCTGACCGCTCTCGCGTACTGGCTGATCTTCGGGCACGCCCTGGTGCTCGCGCTCGGCGCCCACTACACGTACGCCGAGGTGCCGTTCGGCGACCTCTGGACCGACCGCAACCACTACGACCGGTTCGCCCACTTCGTGCAGGGTTTCGTGCCCGCGGTGCTGGTGCGGGAGATCTTGTTGCGGCAGACGCCGCTGCGGCCGGGGCGGTGGACGTTCTTCCTCGTGTCGGCCACGTGCCTGGCCGTCAGCGCGGGGTACGAGTTCGTGGAGTGGGCCGGTGCGGTGATCGGCGGCGAGGCGGCGACGGACTTCCTTGGCACGCAAGGGGATGTCTGGGACACGCACTGGGACATGCTCCTTGCGCTCGTGGGGTCGGTGGTCGCACAGTGGGCGCTCGGGCGTGCGCACGACCGGCAGCTCGCGGAATTGTCGGTGCCGTAGGGCAAGCTGCACACGACGGATCTTGTGCAAGTCGTGGAGGTAGGTAGGCGATGGCGAAGGCGAAGCAGAGCTCGTTGTCCCCGCAGGACATCGACCACCTGCGCGCGGAGTTGGCCGCGGGCCGTCCGCCCGCGGTCTGGTTCACCTCCGCCGCGGTGGGGGTGGAGGCTGGGCGTTCGGCGAAGGTGGTGGCGTTCAGCGAGCCCGCGGAGGGTGATTTCATCCAGGTGCGGCCGACGGGGGAGAAGGACGACCTGTCGTTCTCACCGGCCGAGTTGACCGTGGAGAAACCGGCTCCGCGCAAGCGCACCCCGGCGCCCGCTCCCGCCGCTCCGGCTACCCCGGCGCCGGTCGAGCACATCTACACGCCCGCCCCCGCCCCCGCCCCCGCCCCCGCGCCCGCTCCGCCGAAGCCGAAGCCCGCTCCCGCGCCTGTGGCTGTGGGTTCCGCTGCCACTTCCGCGTCGGGTGAACGTCGACCTGCCGCGCGCAAGCAGGCGAAACCGGCCGAGGTGACCGTGACGTTGACGTCGACCGCGGAGGGCGAGTGGACGGTCGACGTGCAGTGGGGTTCGAAGCGCACGCTGAAGGCCGCGCCGGTGGCCGCGTCGGCGGTGTCGCAGGCGGCGAAACTGCTGCCGGCGGAGGTCGACGAGGCGGTCGAGAGCGTGCTCAGCGCGGCCCGCGAGCGGCACCTGGCGCGGGTCGAGCAGTTGCGGGCGGAGTTGGAGGCGGCTCAGCGGGCGTTGGCCGAACTGACGGGCTGACCCGACGCGAACACGTATTGCAACATCTTGATGATTGCCGTTCCGCGATCGGGTGAGGGTACTTCCCCTGGCCGGCGGTAGGGGCGGACCGTGGGGTCGAAATACCTTCGGTCGCACGAAGTCCCTCGACGCCGCGGAGGCACAAGATGGTTGTTGACAACACGACGGCTGAGCAAGCGCAGCTCGGCAGCTGCGGCTGCTGCACCGGCTGCACCGGCCCGGGCTGCGGGTGTTGCTCCAGCTGCTGACCCGCCAATCCGCCCGACAACACCAACCAACCCCGGCCCCGGCCGCCCAGCGAGCCGGGGCCCGGGACCACCCGCCAACCGACCGCGCCAGGTTGGCGGCGCCCCGCCCCTCCCACACCCCACCAGCTCCCGCCGCCGGCCCCCGCCAAACTCGCGCCCGCCCACCTCGCCTCACGCCGTCCACGCGGCGCAGTCGGCTTCGCGGCGCGCTCGCCCAACCTGGCGCCAACACTCGCCGCCCGGCTCCCGACGGCTCGGGGCCGCACCTGTCTTGCCTCGGCGCCAACGACTATGCGCGCTGGACTTCGCGGCGGCTTGGGCCCGGCCTGACTTTCCCGCACCACGGGCGACACACGGATCCCGGCCGGCTGCGGCCGATCCACCCACCCGCCCACCCGCCCACCCGCCATCGCGCGCCGTGCCATCCCGCGCCGTGCCATCCCGCGCGCCGCGCCAACGGGCGGCGGGTCGGTTCGGCGATGTCCAGGCGGCCGGTCTGCCCTGTGGCGTGCCAACTCGCGGTGTGCCGGATTCACGGCGGTTCGCGGTGATCAACCTGATGCCGGGCGTCAGCTCGAGCGGCGCGCTGCGTTCGTGTGTGCCGGGCGCACGCCGCGTCATGCGTGTGGTGCGTCAGTCGCGTGGTGCGTCAGTCGCGTGGCGGCCGGGGTCGTGGGGTAGGCCAGGGGGCGTGGGCGGGAGGCGGGGGGCGATGTGAGCCGGGGGTGGGGCCCGGCGGGTGGGGGTTGGACGGAGGGGGGTGGTTTCGGCGGGTCCGCTGGTTTTCAACCGAGGTGGGGTAACGGTGTTTCCGTACATTTTTAGGCGATGATCACCCGATCGTGTTTGGTCGGGTGGGGGCCTGGCGGGTTGGACGCGTGGGCTCCGGGGGCAGGTTAGTGGGTCGGGGAGCGGTGTGCAGGGTGGGTCACGGTGGGCAGACGGTGCCGTTGGAGGGGACCTTGGCGTCGATCAAGAACTCCTCCGCCGCCCTGGTCGCGCACGCCGACTGGCCGAGCGCGCCGTGACCGCCACCCTGCCAGCCCACCACCACACCGGCGGGCAGGGCCTGGGCGGCACGTTCGCTGCCCTCGCGAGGTGTCACCGGATCAGTCGACGTCGTCAGCACGAGCATCGGCGGGGCACCGACCAGCCTCGGCACCTTGACCTGCTGCGGCACGGGGAAGGGGCCGCAGGCCAGGAGCTTGCGGGCGAAGTAGGTGCCGAAGAGCGGGTGCTTGGTGCGCCAGTCCGCGGTCAGGCCGGCCACCCGCTCGGGCGGCACGCGGGTCGTCGTGTCGTTGCAGCCGGTGATCACGGCGGCGTCGATGCGCGGCGGGTCGTCCTCCTGCTCGACCAGCAGCGGCTCGATGAAGGCACCCAGCTTGGCACCGTCGCCACCTTCCGCGGCCACGATGGCGTCGGCCAGCGCGGTCCACCGGGAGCGGTCCGCGAGGCCGGCCAGGACGGCTTCCGTGGCGGTGCCCGGGGTCAGGTCGAAGTCCCCTCCGCGCAACGGCTTGTCCCGCAACGACTCCAGCAGCGCCTTGAACCGGTCCGTCGCACCGGCACCCAGCGGGCAGCCCCGGATCACGCAGTCCTTCTGGAACGCCGAGAACGTCTCCTCCGCCGCCACCGCCCGCGTCTGCGACACCGCCGTCACGTCCAGCGTCGGGTCCGGCGCGCCGTCGAACACCATCCGCCCGATCCGGTCCGGGAACCGCGCCGCGTACAGCGTCAGCACCCGCGAACCCTCACCGAACCCGATCGCGTTCAAGTGCGGCACGTGCAACGCCTCGCGCAACTGCTCCAAGTCGGCCGACGCACGCCACGAGTCCACCGCGGGCAGCCGGTTCTCCATGTCGAGCACGCACTCGCGGCTGGCCAGCGTGTACGCGTCGACCAGGTCGTCGTGCGACTCGGCACCGGGGTCGGCCTCCACGATCCCCACCCGCGCCGCGTCCGGCATGCACTGCACGGGATCGGACTCGCCGGTGCCCCTCCGGTCAACACCGATCAGCGTGTACGTGCTCAGCACCGTCGCGGGCAGGCTCGCCGCCAGCCGCGCGGCCTTCACCGTCCCCGGCTCGCCACCCGCCTCGCCGACCACGACCAGCGGGCTGCCACCCGTGCCCACGCGCAGCAGCGACATGCCGAGGCTGCCCCGCCCGGGACGGCTCGGCACGTCCAGCCGCACGGTGAGCTGCGTGCACTCGTACTCCCACGTGCCCGCCGGCGCCGAGTCGCCCATCCGCTCACGCGTCGAATCCGTGCACGACGACCACGCCATGCCGGGCGTCTCGAAGCTCGCCAGCGGCGGGACCTCGCGCGGACCCGACGGCACGGTGGCCGACGACGGCTGCCCGCCGTCACCGTGCACGGCGATCACCGGCCGGGTCGACGGACCCGCGCTGCACGCGGCCAGCGCGCTCAGAGCCACCAGCATCCAAGTGGCGTGACGCCGACGCGGCACAGCGGTCCCCTCGCTCTCTCCCACGGCACTGGTCTCCCGAAGGTGTGGTGCAGAGCCTCACACAGTCCAGGTGAGACTTCGGTGAGAGGGCTGGGGGAGGATGTCGGCGTGGTCACGGTGCACATCGAAGGCGTCCCCGAACGCAGGCTCGGCCGATCCGGCCCGGTCACGCTCGCCGCCAAGGCGTTCGGTGCGATCCCGCCGCCCGCGCTGGTCCTGTTGGGCGTGGTCAGCGTGCAGGTCGGCGCGGCCGTGGCCAAGCAGTTGTTCACCCAGGCGGGTGCCGCGGGCACGGTCACGCTGCGGCTCCTGCTGGCCGCCGCCGTGCTGCTGCTGGTGTGGCGCCCGTCGCTGCGCCTGGACCGGCGGACGTACGCGGTCATCGCCGGGTACGGGCTGGTGCTCGGCGCCATGAACCTGACCTTCTACCAGGCGATCAAGCACATCCCGCTGGGCGCGGCGGTCACCATCGAGTTCCTCGGGCCGCTGGCGGTGGCCGTGCTCGGGTCGCGGCGCTGGCTGGACGGGCTGTGGGCGCTGCTCGCGGCGGCCGGCGTGCTGCTGCTGACCAGGGTGGACGGCGGCCTGGCGCTGCCCGGGGTGCTGTTCGCGCTGGCCGCGGCGGTGTGCTGGGCCGGGTACATCCTGCTCGCGGCGGCGCTGGGCAGCCGCACGTCCGACGGCAAGGGCCTGGCCCTGGCGATGGTGTTCGGCGCGGCGCTGGCGCTGCCGTTCGGCGTGGCCGAGGCGGGCACGATGCTGCTCGACCCGGTGGTGCTGATCGCGGGCGCGGCGGTGGCGCTGCTGTCGTCGGTGATCCCGTACTCGCTGGAGCTGGAGGCGCTGCGCAAGATCCCGCCGCGCGTGTTCGGCATCCTGATGAGCCTGGAGCCCGCCGTCGCGGCGCTGGCCGGGCTGATCCTGCTGCACGAGGCGCTGCACCCGGCGCAGTGGGTCGCGGTGTTCTGCGTGGTGCTGGCGTCGGTCGGGGCGACCCGGACCGCGAGACCGGAGGTGTGAGCGATGGCCCAGAGCAAGGCCGCAACGGTCGAGGAGTACCTGGCCGAGCTGCCCGAGGACCGGCGGGCGACGGTGTCCGCGGTGCGGGAGGTGATCCTGGCGAACCTGCCGGACGGCTACGTCGAGGGCATCCAGTGGGGGATGATCACCTACTCGGTGCCGCTGGAGGTGTCCGGCAAGACCTACAACGGGCAGCCGCTGGGGTACGTGTCGCTCGCGTCGCAGAAGAACCACGTCTCGCTGTACCTGATGGGCGTCTACGGCGAGCGCGAGCAGGAGTTCCGGGCCGAGTTCGAGGCGACCGGCCGCAAGCTCGACATGGGCCGCAGCTGCGTGCGGTTCAAGCGGACCGACGACCTGCCGCTCGACCTGATCGGACGTGAAGTCGCACGTCAGAGCGTGGCCGAGTTCGTGGCGAAGGTGCGGGCCGCCCGCGCCTAGCCCTTCGGCGCGGGCGGGGTCTCGGGTGGCGGCTCGTCGGCGCTGAGCCGCCCGTCGATCAGCTCGCCGCCGCGCTCCTCGAAGATCGTCGCGTAGCTCGCGGCGTACTTGCGGTAGACGGCGAGCATCTCGCCTTCCACCGCGTCGGCCACGTCGGCGCGGAAATCGTCGCGGAGCCGGCGCATGGTGTTGACCGCGCTGCGCCGCTTGAGGCTGTGCAGGTAGGGCCGGAACGTCATGTTCAGCCCGCCCACCACGGCCGCCGTGAGCAGCAGCACCTTGCCCAGCGCCGTCTCCGACGAGGTGAAGCCCACCGCCAGCACGGCGGGGACCAGGATCAGCACCACGGTGTAGAACAGCCCGGTGGTGCGGTGCACGACCCGCCACATCGACAGCCGGCGGCAGTCCTGCCGCATGCGGTCGTCGAGTTCCCGGATGAGCACGCCCACGTCGGCTACAGGTAAGTCGGCCACAGCCCGTCACGGTACCGAGCCGAGCGGTCACGCGGGGCGGACTTCGCCTCGCAGCACGGATTCCACGTCGTAGCGCGCGGGCTGGTCGAGCTGGTCGTAGCGGCACGACGCGGGATCCCGGTCCGGCCGCCACCGGCGGAACTGGCCGTTGTGCCGCAGCCGGGCCGGCGCCGCGCCCTCGGTCTGCGAGTACGCGATCTCCAGCACGCGTTCCGGCCGCAACGGCACCCAGTCGGCGTGCTTGCCGCGCCACCGGTTGATCTCGCCGGGAAGCCGGCGGCCGTCGGGCTCCACCAGCCACGGGTGCTCGCCGGTGGTGATCAGCTCCTTGAACTCCTCGGCCAGCGCACGCCGTTCGGCGGCCTTGAACGACCCGACCACGCCGACGTGGTGCAGGATGCCCGCGTCGTCGTGCAGGCCGAGCAGGAGCGAGCCGACCGCCGTGCCCGGTTCGGTGTCCTTGTGCCAGCGCAGCCCGGCCACCACGCACTCGGCGGTGCGGGCGTGCTTGACCTTGACCATGGTGCGCTTGCCGGGCGTGTACTGGCCGGCGGCGGGCTTGCCGATGACGCCGTCCAGACCCGCGCCCTCGAACAGCTCGAACCACTGCGCGGCCAGGTCGCCGTCGGTGGTCGCGGGCGTGAGGTAGAGGCCGTCGCCGGGCGTGATCAGGCCCTCCAACGTGGCACGGCGCTCGGTGCAGGGCCGCTCCAGCAGCAGGTCGTCGCCCACCGCCAGCACGTCGAACGCCACGAAGCTGGCGGGCGTCTGCTCCGCCAGCAGCCGCACGCGGCTCTCCGCCGGGTGGATGCGCTCGGACAACGCGTCGAAGTCCAGCTTGTCGTCCTTGGCCACGACGAGTTCGCCGTCGACCACGATCCGCGCGGGCAGGGTGCGCTTCAGCGCGGCCTCCGCCTCGGGGAAGTACCGGTTGAGCGGCTTGCCGCTGCGGGACTGGAGGAACACCTCGTCGCCGTCGCGGAACACCAGGCAGCGGTAGCCGTCCCACTTCGGCTCGAACACCAGGTCCGCGCCGGTCGGGATCTTGTCCACCGCGGTGGCCAGCATCGGCTGCACGGGAGGGGTCAACGGGAGCGCCACCCGGCCATCCTGCCTGGTGGACCGGTCTAGCGCACGCGTTGGCGCTCCCTCTTGGCCAGATCCAGCCGCACCGCAGCCGGCAGCACGTCGACGCCGAGCGCGGTGCGCGCCCGGGACAGCACGCGGTCGTCCAGCTCACGCCACACCCGGGTCACGTCCGCGCCGTGCCGCAACGTCAGCCGCAGCCGCAGCGCGGGCGTGCCCACGACGGACACCTTCGCCCCGGCCACGCAGTGGACCTGCTCGGCGTCGGCCCGCACCGCCGCCGCGAGCGCCTTGGCGGTCACGACCACGTCGTCCAGGTGCAGGTCGGGGTGCCGTTCCGGGCGGATCGCGCGCCACGCCCACCACAGCCCGAGGACCACGGCCACCAGGCCGAGCGCGAGGAGCCCGAGCCGGACGGGCAGCAGGTGCCGGCGCAACCAGTCGAGCACGACCGGGTCCAGCACGGGCCGGTCGACGTCGAAGCGGTGCAGCAGCACGGCCGCGCCGCCGACCAGCAGCGCGAGCGCGCCGAGCACGGCCGCCATCACGCGTTCGACGCGGTTCGAGCGGTTCACGGGCGGTCCTTCGGCGACATGACCACGACCGACACCTTCGGCCGCACGGGCAGCGGCAGGTCGGCCAGCGCCGCCCGGGCCACCTCCAGCAGCCGGGGCCGCAACGTCGCCTCGTCGTGCACCCGACTCCTCGCCCGGACCCGCACCTTGCGCCGCGACGCGCTGACCGACGCGTCCAGCACACCGTCCTCCGCCCGCACGCGGTGCCCGACCACCCGCGCCAGTGACGTCGGCGTGGTCACCACGCGGACACCGTCGGCAGGGTCGTCCATCCACACCTGCCGCACCCCCGCCCGCGACGCCAGGACCAGCAGGAACAGGCCACCGACCGCCAGGGACGCGCCGAGGACGAGCACCGGCCGGTCACCCCAGGACCAGTCCGGCAACGACCACGCGCGCCCGGTCCAGTGCCGGACCACCGCGACGACCAGCAGCGCACCGGCGCCGGCCAGCGCCAGCCCGAGCAACGGCGACAGCACCCGCAGCAGCACCCGCACCTACATCACCCGCGGCCGGGTCGGGGCGCGCAGCGCGGACACCGTCAAGGCCAGCGACCGGACCCGGTACCCGGTGATCCGCCGCACCTCCTCGGTGACGTGCCGCCGGACGTCCGCGGCGGCGGTGCGGACGGGCGCGGGGTAGCGCAACGCCAGGTTGACCACGAGGTCCAGGTCGCCGTCGGCCTCGCCGACCTTCACCGCCGCGTCCGGTTCCGCGCCGGGCACCTGGCGGACGGCGTGCGCCACCACCTTCCGCACGACGGTCGGGTGGATCTCCAGCGACCCCTCCGCCTGGTCGGGGCCGGTCACTTGTCGCGGCCCCGGCCGAGCAGGTCGCCCAGGTCGAGCTCACCGTCGAGGACCCGGCCCACGACCAGCCCGATCACCCCGACGGCCAGGGTCACCAGGAACGCGGTGAACCCGCCGGTCGCGGCCAAGCCCAGGACCAAGCCCGCGAGCAGGCCCGTCTGCGTGGCGCTCATCCGCCCTCCACCTCCAGGTCGGCCACGGTGACGTCGACCGGCGCGCGGCCGGTCACCCGCGTCACGTGCGCCCGCAGCTCCGACACCACCTCGGCGATCGGCCGGTCCGGCCGCAGCACCACCGCGACCTCGACCCGGTCGCCGACCCGGACGCCGTCCACCCGCCGCCCGGGCAGGTAGGAGGCGACCGCGCCGTCCAGCCGCGTCACGTCCGGGTGGGCGAGCAGCGCCGCCTCCACGTCCTCCGCCACGTCCGTCACTCGACCCGCGACCCGGCCGTCGGCGCGGTCTCCTCGTCGTCCTCGGGCAGGTGGATGTCGTTGACCGCGATGTTGACCTCGATGACCTCCAGCCCGGTCATCCGCTCGACCTGGCCGATCACGTTGCGCCGCACGGCCCGGGCCAGGTCGACGATGCTCGCGCCGTACTCGACGATGATGTCCAGGTCGACCGCGGCCTGCCGCTCGCCCACCTCGACGGCCACGCCGGCGGTGCTCGCGGTGCCCGCGCCCGGGATCCGCTCGCGCAGCGCGCCGAACGCCCGCGAGACACCCCCGCCCACGGCGTGCACGCCGGAGATCTCCCGGGCCGCGATGCCCGCGACCTTCTGCACGACCGACGACGCGATCGTGGTCCGGCCCAACTCGGTGTCGTCGGCCGGACGCGCGGTGCCGGTGTCCGGCTTGACGGCGGAGCTCTGAGCCACGGCGGAACCTCCGAATCGGTGCGTGCCCGTTCGGAGGCGGACCGTAGCCGGATCAGGACGGCGATGCGCCGGACGCCACCGGATCGGGTGTCACCTTCCGGTACCGCAGGAGGAGGGCGCTGTCGGCGTGCAGCACCGACGCCAGCTCCATCGACCGAGGTGACGGCGGCAGCGGGCCCACCGCGATCCGGCCCGCGTCACCACCCGCGAGCAGCGGGGAGAACGTCACGCACAGCACGTCCACCAGGTCGGCGTCGATCAGCGCGCCGAACACGTGCGGCCCGCCCTCGCAGTCGACCCGGCGCAGCCCGCGCTCGTCCAACGCCGCCAGCGCCAGGTCCATGGCCACCGTCTCCTCACCGGCCACGACGACGTCCGCGCCCGCCGCCGCCAGCGCGTCGCGCCGCTCCCGAGGGGCCGCAGCCGTGGTGAGGATGATCGGCGGCACGGACGTGCTGGTCAGCAGGGTCGACGTCGGCAGGATCGAGCACCGCCCCGTCACCACCGCGATCGGTGGCACGGGCGCGAGGCCCAGCCTGGCCCGCCGGGACGCGCGGACCTCGCCCGCCTTGACGCCCTGGTAGCCCTCGACCAGGGCCGTGCCCGCGCCGACGAGCACCACGTCGCACAGGTCGCGACCGAGCATGAACACCTTGTGGTCGGCGTCGTTGCCCAGCCCCTGGGACCGCCCGGCCACCGACACCGCACCGTCCACGCTGGACACGAAGTTCACCTGCACCCACGGCCGGTCGAGCCCGGCCGGGTAGTCGTACAGCCGCTCCAGCTCGTCGTCGGTGATCTCGCCGTCACGTGGTGGCCACAACATCCGCACCGCCACATCCCAGCACGCCGTTACGATCCGGTCATGTCCGCCCCGCCGCGCCTGTCCGACCGAACCCCGCACGTCGCCGCGGACGAGCTGGTGGACGCGATGGTCCCGCCGCCCCGCTTCGACGCGGTCCGCTTCGACACCTACCTGCCCAACCCGGACGAGCCGAGCCAGGCGGCGGCGGTGCGCGCGTGCCGGGAGTTCGCCGAACGCGTGTCCGAGGGCGGCAGCCGGGGTTTCATCGGCCGGCTGTTCAAGCGGTCGGGTGACGACGACGCCAAGCCCGGCCTCTACCTCGACGGCGGGTTCGGCGTCGGCAAGACCCACCTGCTGGCCTCCGTGTGGCACGCCGTGCCCGGCCCCAAGGCCTACGGCACGTTCGTCGAGCTGACCAACCTGGTCGGCGCGCTCGGCTTCGGCGAGACCGTGCGCAGGCTGTCGGCGCACAAGCTGCTCGCGATCGACGAGTTCGAGCTGGACGACCCGGGCGACACGATGCTGGTCACCCGGCTGATCAAGGAGCTGACCGCGGCGGGCGTGTCGGTCGCGGCCACGTCGAACACCCTGCCGGACAAGCTGGGCGAGGGCCGGTTCGCCGCCGCCGACTTCCTGCGCGAGATCCAGTCCATGTCGGCGAAGTTCACCGTGGTCCGGGTCGACGGCCCCGACTACCGCCACCGCGGCCTGCCGGACGCGCCGCCGCCGATGGCCGACGAGGACCTGGTGGCCAAGTCCCAGGGCACGCCCGGCAGCACGTTGGACGAGTTCGCCGACCTGTGCGACGCGCTGGCCCGCATCCACCCGTCGAGCTACGGCAGGCTGGTGGACGGCGTCACGGCGGTGCACCTGCGCCACGTCCGGCCCGCGCCCGACCAGGCGGTGGCCCTGCGGCTGGTGGCGCTCGGCGACCGGCTCTACGACCGCGACATCCCGGTGGCGGTGTCCGGTGAGCCGCTCTCGGAGCTGTTCACGGCCGAGATGCTGCGCGGCGGCTACCGCAAGAAGTACCTGCGGGCGGTATCGCGACTGGTGGCGCTGTCACGCTGATCTTGCCTGCTCAGGGGGTGGTTTTGGGGGCGGGCCGCCGGGTATCCACCGCCCGTGATGAGCGAAGCGGAACGCCGCACCCTCAGTGAGATCGAGAGCAGACTCGCGGACGAGGAGCCGGGCCTGGCCTCGGCGCTCGTCGCCGGCAAACCCCGGCACGCGGTACTCGGTTACGCCCTCGTGGCCACGTTCGCGGGCCTGGGCGTGCTGCTGCTGTTCCTCGGCGCGTTCGGCCCGGCCCTCGCGTCCCTCGGGTTCGGCTCGTTGCTGTTGCTGATGCGCGGCTACACCTGGCGGTGAACGGTCCCCGTCACGGCACCGGGTGCACCCTGGCCGTGTGGTCGCCCACGCACGCCATCGCGAACCGTGCCACCCTTCCGCCGGGCCGACAGCGAGCTCATCCGCTGAAGGCCCGCGACCTCGTCGGTGCCTTGGGAGCCGCGTCACCAAGCGCCGGTACGGCCTAATCCGCTGGCCATCGGCAGCGGCCATGGCCGACCATGCGCGGGTGGGATACCTGGACGCGAACGGCCTCGCTTTCCGCCTGCCCGACGGTCGCGAGCTGTTCCGCGACGTGTCGTTCAAGGTGGGCACGAACAGCGTGGTCGCCCTGGTCGGCGCGAACGGCGTCGGCAAGACGACCCTGCTGAGAATCCTGTCCAACGAGCTGACACCCACCGCGGGCAGCGTCCGCGTGCAGGGCGGCTTGGGCGTGATGCCGCAGTTCGTCGGCTCGGTCCGGGACTCCAGCACCGTTCGCGACCTGCTGCTGGCCGCGTCACCAGCGCCGTTGCGCGCCGCGGCCCAGGCGCTGGACGAGGTCGAGCTCCAGCTCATGGAGACCGACGACGAACCGACCCAGATGCGCTACGCCGACGCGATCACCGCGTGGGGCGAGGTCGGCGGCTACGACGCCGAGGTGCTGTGGGACACGGTCACGGTGGCCGCGCTGGGCGTGCCGTTCGACCGGGCCCGGTTCCGCGAGGTCCGCACGCTGTCCGGCGGCGAGCAGAAGCGGCTGGTGCTCGAAGCGCTGCTGCGCGGTCCGGAGCAGGTGCTGCTGCTGGACGAGCCGGACAACTACCTCGACGTGCCGGGCAAGCGGTGGCTGGAGGACCGGCTGCGCGAGACCGGCAAGGCCGTGCTGCTCGTCAGCCACGACCGGGAACTGCTCGACGTGGCCGCGACGCACGTCGTCACGGTCGAGGCGCACTCCGCGTGGACGCACGCCGGCTCGTTCGGCACCTGGCACGCCGCCCGCACGTCCCGGATCGAACGCCTCGCCGAACTGCACCGCCGCTGGAACGAGGAGCACGACCACCTCAAGGAACTCGTCCGCACGCTGCAGATCCAGGCGCGGATCAGCGAGGTGATGGCGGCCAAGTACCGGGTCATGCGGGCCAAGCTGGAGCGGTTCGAAGAGGCCGGTCCACCGCCCGAGCTGCCCACCGACGAGAAGGTGACGCCCCGCCTGCGCGGCGGCCGCACCGGCGTACGGGCCATCACCTGCGAGAACCTCGAACTGACCGGCCTGATGACACCGTTCGACACGGAAATCTTCTTCCAGGACAGGGTGGCGGTGCTCGGCTCGAACGGCTCCGGCAAGAGCCACTTCCTCCGGTTGCTCGGCGGCGGCGACGTCGCGCACACCGGCGTGTGCCGCCTGGGTGCCCGGGTCGTGCCAGGCCTGTTCGCGCAGACCCACCAGCACCCGGAGTGGATCGGCCGCACGCTGGTCGACGTCCTGTGGCACGGCGAGGACGGTCGCAAGGGCCTCGACCGGGGTGCCGCGATGGCCGTGCTGAGCCGCTACGGCCTGGGCAAGCAGGGCGACCAGCGATTCGAAACCCTGTCCGGTGGCCAGCAGGCACGCTTCCAAGTGCTGCTGCTCGAACTGTCCGGCGCGACCTTGCTGCTGCTGGACGAGCCGACCGACAACCTCGACCTGAACTCCGCCGAGGCACTGCAGGACGCCCTGGAAGGCTTCACCGGCACCGTCGTCGCCGTCACCCACGACCGCTGGTTCGCCCGCAACTTCGACCGCTTCCTGCTGTTCCGCTCCGACGGCCACGTGGTCGAGGTCGACGAGCCGGTCTGGGACGAAACCCGCGTCAACCGCGCCCGATAAACCCCCGCGACGTGAGCCGAAGACTCGACCGCCACCCGGCTACCGCACCCACATCGGACCCGCCACCCGACCACAAAAGGCCCGATTTTACGTGGGGTTCGAGTGCTTTAGGCTGGTCGAAGCCGGGCAGGCTTGGCGGGCGCTTTATCCGCCAGGCCTACCCGGCTTTGGCCAGCCTGGAGTACTCGTAAGGGGCCCCATGTCAAATCGAGCCTGACCCAACCCGACAGCCGCCCTCACCGCGCACTCGGCTCCGGCGCCCGAGTCGCCGCATCCTCCGTCACCGTCGGCTCGACCCCAGCCTCCACCAGGTGCTCGGTCTCGAACTCGCGCTCCAGCACCCACACCCCCTCCTCCCGCCGCCACGACGTCACCGAGGCATTGGGCACCACGGTATTGCGCGCGAACGCCGCCAGGTCCGGCTCGGGCAGGCACTCCAACAAGTACCGCAACAGGTACGCCTGCAACTCGTGCCCGAACAGCAGCACCCGCCGCCCGTCCAAGTCACGCAGCAGCGACCGCAGCCGCAACGCGACATCCGCCCACGACTCGCCGCCCGGCGGCCGGTAGTAGAACTTGCCCAGCCGCCGCTCGCGCGCCCGCTCCTCCGGGTACCGCTCGGCCACGCCGTGCGTCGTCAGCAGGTCCAGCACACCCAGCTCACGGTCGCGCAGCCGCTCGTCCACCCGTGCCCGCGGGTGGTGCCCGCACACGGTGAGCCGCGCGGTGTCGATGGCCCGCCGGTAGGGCGAGCACACCACCAGGTCCGGCCGCTGCTCGTCCGGCAGCGCGGCGAACCACCGGCCCAGCGCCCGGCCCTGCCGCTCGCCCCGCGCCGACAGCGGCACGTCCGGGTCGCGCTCGGGAATCTCGATGACCTCGTGGCCGGCCGACTCCGCGACCTCACTCGCCACGTTGCCGGTGCTCTCGCCGTGCCTGATCAGCCCGATCCAGTCCACCCCAAGGGAGTCCACCTGAGCCAACTTAGCGCCCCGGCGCCGCGCCGGCACTCCCGGTGTTCACCCTGAACCGGTAGAACTCCGCCCGTGGACGACATCGACGCGTACTGCGAACGCCTGGCGCCCGGTCTGTGGGCCGAGCCGCTCAACGCCGTGAGCAACGCGGCGTTCCTGATCGCGGCGGCCCTGCTGTGGTGGCGCCACCGGCCGGGGCCGAAGAGCCTGCGGGCGCTGCCGGTGCTGCTCGCGCTGGTGGGGCTGGGCAGCCTGAGCTTCCACACGGTCGCCGACACGCTCACCAACTTCTTCGACGTCGGCTTCATCGCGGTCTACGTGATCTGGTACCTGGTGGTGTTCGCGCACTACTACCTGAACGTCCGGTGGGCGCTCGCCTGGCTGGCCGCGCCCGCGTTCGTCGTGCTCGCGGTGGCCGTCGCGCCGCTGGGCGCCCTCGTGCCCGGCGGCTCGGGCATCTACCTCGCGCCGTTCCTGAGCCTGCTGGTCGCCACGGTGATCGCGGTGGCCCGCCGGATGCCGTGGCACGACCTGGCGGCGGCCGCGAGCGTGTTCGTCGTGTCGGTGACACTGCGGACGCTCGACCAGCCCCTGTGCGGTGACTGGCCGAGCGGCACGCACTACTTCTGGCACGTGCTCAACGCCGTGGTGCTGTACCTGGTGGCCCGGCAGGTCATTCGCGTTCAGCGGGCAGCCGACCCGACCTGACCGCCGCGACCAGCGCCTCGTGGTCGGCGCACGTCCGGTCGGCGTAGTCCAGCGCGTACCGGGCGATCGCGGAGTCCAGCTCCTCGCCGTCCGCGCAGTACCCGGCCAGCAGCCGGGGGTCGACCGAACGGCTGTGCGCGCGGGCCAGCAGCGCGCCCGCCAGCCTGCCGTAGTCGTCCAGGTCGTCCCGCTTCAACGTGGTCGCGTCGATCTCGCCCTTGCGGTTGCGGAACTGGCGGACGATGTAGTCCCGTCCGTCGATCGTGGTCCAGCCGAGCAGGATGTCGGTCTCCGCCTGCACGAGCCGCGCGCCGTGCACGATCCGCTTGCCCTCGTGCTTGACCGCGGGCGCGCCGAGGAACGGTGCCAGCGCCGACGGCCGCGCCTCCTTCGCCTGCAGCACCAGCGCCTCGGCACCGTTGCCGTGCAACAGGACCAGGTAGTTGCGCCACCCCACGCTGCCGGTGCCGACCACGCGGAACGCCACGTCCGACACGCTGTAGCGCATGATCAGGTTGTACCGCGACTCCCGCAGCGTGTCCACATAGGACGGCAGCGCGTCCACGACGGACCGGGCCGCCTCGGGCGAGATCCGGGACAGCACGGGCGGGTCCTCGACGAACCGGATGTGCTCGCCCTCGCGCCGCGTCCACTTCGCGGCCACCCGCGCGCTGGTGTTCTTGCGCGCCTTGGACGAGGCCTTGGTGAAGGCGTCCATGAGGTCGTCGGCCTTGGTCTTGGACAACGCCGACTCGTCGCCCAGCGCGTTCCACGACTCCATGAACGGGATCTCGGCGAGGTGCCGCGCCGCGCCCCGGTAGGCCCGCACCGCGTCGGACGCGGCGTCACGGCAGCCCTTCTCCGACACACCGCCTTCCCGACCGGCCAGCACCAGCGACGTCGCCAGCCGCTTCAGGTCCCACTCCCACGGGCCGGGCAGCGTCTCGTCGAAGTCGTTGATGTCCATCACGATCCGGCCCTCGGGCGTGCCGTAGAGGCCGAAGTTCGCCGCGTGCGCGTCACCGCACAGCTGTGCGTCCAGCCCGCTGCGCGCACCGACGGCCAGGTCGCCCGCCATGAGCCCGGCGCTGCCCCGGAAGAACGCGAACGGCGAGACGAGCATCCGGCCGATCCTCAGCGGTACGAGGTGTGGCAGCCGACCGGAGTTCGAGGCGTCCAGGAACTCGGCCACGGACGGCCGGTCCGGCGCGAGCGGCATCTTGCGGTGCGCCTCGTGGCTCACCGCCACCCGCAGCTCGCGCCCGCGCGCCAGGACCTCGTCCGGCTCCACCCACTGTCCCAGCGCGACGGCCGCCTGAGCCCGCTTGCGTTCACCCATGCGGGTAAGGATGCGTCACGCACCCGCCGGATACGTGCGCCTCGACACGTCTGTGACCTGCGTTAACGCTGCGTGCTCGGTCCAGTCGGATGCGAAGTGGGTCAATCGGACACAGTGCCCAAAACGGCGCCGATCGCGTCCACACCCCGGTCCAACTCCTCGCGCGTGATGACGAGCGGGGGAGCGACGCGCAGGGTGGTGTCCTGGGTCTCCTTGCACAGCACGCCGAGCCCGGCCAGCGCCTCCGACGCCGCCCGCCCGCGCGGTCCGCCGGGCGCGATCTCGACACCGGCCCACAGCCCGCGCCCGCGCACCTCGGCCACACCGCGCCCGACCAGCTCGCCCAGCCGCGCGTGCAGGTGGGCGCCGAGCTCGCGGGACCGCTGCTGGAACTCGCCGGTCGCCAGCAGCCGCACCACGGCCCGGCCGACCGCGCACGCCAGCGGGTTCCCGCCGAACGTCGACCCGTGCTCACCGGGCCGCAGCACGCCCAGCACCGCCCGGCTGCCGATCACCGCCGACACCGGCATGATGCCGCCGCCCAGCGCCTTGCCCAGGGTGTACAGGTCGGCGCGCACGCCGTCGTGGTCCAACGCCAGCAGGTCGCCCGTGCGGCCCAGCCCCGACTGGATCTCGTCCGCGATCAGCAGCACGTCGTGCTCGTCGCACAGCGCCCGCGCGCCCGCCAGGTACCCCGCAGGCGGCACGACCACGCCCGCCTCGCCCTGGATCGGCTCCAGCAGCACGGCGGCCGTCCGCTCGGTGATCGCCCCGCGCAGCGCGTCCAGCGACCCGTACTCGACGACCTTGAAGCCCGGCGTGAACGGCCCGAAGTCGCTGCGCGCGGTCTCGTCGGTGGAGAACGAGACGATCGTGGTGGTGCGGCCGTGGAAGTTGGACCCGGCGACCACGATCTCGGCCGTACCGTCCGGCACGCCCTTCACCCGGTAGGCCCACTTGCGGGCGACCTTGATCGCGGACTCGACGGCCTCGGCGCCGGAGTTCATCGCGAGCACCATCTCGGTGCCGGTCAGCTCGGCCAGCTCGCGGCAGAACAGCCCGAACTGGTCGTGGTGGAACGCGCGGCTGGTGAGCGTGACGCGGCCGAGCTGGTCGACCGCGGCGGCCACCAGCTCCGGGTGGCGGTGGCCGAAGTTCAGCGATGAGTAGCCGGACAGGAAGTCCAGGTAGCGGCGGCCTTCGACGTCGGTGACCCACGCGCCTTCGCCGTGCGAGATGACGACCGGCAGCGGGTGGTAGTTGTGCGTGCTCCATTCTTCGTCGAGCGCGATGAAGTCCCGGGAGCTCAGTGCTGCGGCCATGGCGGTCATGTCACCACAGTAAGGGGCCTGCGCCAGCGATTTCATCCGTCAGGCGTTGCGCGTCCGTCATGTTCGTTGCGCAATCGAACGGTTTCGCGGTGATCTGTTGCGCAATCGGCACGGCCAAGATCGGCGGGTTACCCTCCGACGATGGCCGACAAGTCCGCGCAGGTCCAGTCGATATCGGACGCCTTCCGGGTGCGACCGGAGGACTTCGACCTGGCCAAGGTCGACCCGGCCGCCACGCCGATCGGGCCGAAGTCGAAACGGGAGGCAGCCGCCGACATGGCGGTGATCGGCCAGGAGCTGGACCGGCTCCAGGAGGCGCTGTACGCCGAGGGCACGGGCGGCGGGAACCGGCGGGTGCTGCTGGTGCTCCAGGGCATGGACACCTCCGGCAAGGGCGGCACGATCCGGCACGTCGCGGGCCTGGTCAACCCGCAGGGCCTGCACATCGCCTCGTTCAAGAAGCCGACCCGGGTCGAGCTGCGGCACGATTTCCTGTGGCGCATCCGCCGCCAGGTGCCGCCGCCGGGCTACATCGGCGTGTTCGACCGCTCGCACTACGAGGACGTGCTGGTCGCCCGGGTGGACAACCTCGTGCCGTCGACCGAGTGGCGGCGCCGGTACCGGCAGATCAACGCGTTCGAGGCGGAACTGGCCGAGCAGGGCGTGACGACGGTCAAGTGCTTCCTGCACATCTCGCCGGAACGGCAGCGCGAGCGGCTGATCGCCCGGCTGGAGGACCCGCTCAAGCACTGGAAGTACAACCCCGGCGACCTGGAGGTGCGGGCCAAGTTCTCCCGCTACCAGCTGGCCTACCACGACGCGCTGGTGAAGTGCTCGACGCCGGTCGCGCCCTGGTACGCCGTGCCGTCGGACCGCAAGTGGTACCGGAACTGGGCGGTGGCGCGGCTGCTGCTGGAAGCACTGCGGGGACTGGCGCCCGAGTACCCGCGACCCTCGTACGATCCGGCCGTCGAGTTGGCACGGCTCCGGGAAGCCGACCCGTTGCGCTAGACGCAATCTTCGTTGCGCCTCTTGCTTGTTCACAGTGGTGCAGGCCACTGTGGGAACCGCCGCGGGCGGTCGAGCGGAGGTTCGGTGTGGTTGTGGACAGGCGGCGGTTCCTGGGGGCCGTTGGCGTGGGAGCGGGGTTGCTGATGACCGAGGGCGTGGCGCGAGCGGACGGACCGGACCACGGGCGGAAGGAGGCCCGCGCCTACCTGGGCACCTACACGTCCTGGGCGGGTGGCGGCACGGGTCTCGGGCTCGGCGCGTACGACCCGGCGACGGGTGTGCTGCGCGTCACCGGCGTGGTGCCGGACGTGCCCAACCCGTCGTTCGTGATCGACGCGGGCCGCTGGGTGTACGCGGTCAACGAGAAGTCCGACGGCGAGGTGACCGCGCTGGCGGTCGGCGCGGACGGCGTGCCGAAGGTCGTGGGCAGCCGGTCCACGGGCGGTGCGGACCCGTGCCACCTGGTGCTGCACCGAGGTTTCCTGCTGTCGGCCAACTACAGCTCGGGCAGCGTGGCCGTGCACCCGGTGCTGCGCGAGGGCGGGCTGGGCGAGCGGACGGACCTGGTCGTGCACTCCGGCGCGGGACCGGACCCGGACCGACAGGACGGGCCGCACGCGCACCAGGTGCTGCCGGACCCGACCGGCGAGTTCGTGCTCGCCGTCGACCTGGGCACCGACTCGGTGTACAGCTACCGGCTCAGCGACGAGGGCAAGCTGACCGCGGCGGCGACGGCGCGCGTGCACGCGGGGGCGGGTCCCCGGCACCTGGCGTTCCACCCGTCGGGCAAGTACGCCTACATCGCCAACGAACTCGACTCCACGATCGTGGTGGCGGCGTACGACCGTGGCGTGCTCACGCCCGGCCCGAAGGTGAGTACCCTGCCCGCCGGGACGCCGACCACGCCGCGCAACTACCCGGCCGAGATCCTCGTGTCGCGCGACGGCCGGTTCGTCTACCTGTCCAATCGCGGCCACGACAGCGTGGCCGTGTTCGCGGTGGAACGCGGCGGCGCCGTCCTGCGGCTGGTCGAGGCCACTCCGGTGGGCGGGAAGTTCCCCCGGCACCTCACGCTCGACGCGTCCGGCCGGTTCCTGCTCGCGGCCAACCAGAACTCCGACAACATCACCACGTTCGCGGTCGACCGGGCCACCGGCGAGCTGCGGCAGACGGGCACGACGGCGTCCCCGATCCCGGTCTGCGTCGCACTGACGAGGTAACTCCGGACGGGTCAACTTCGGCCGGCGGGACTGTCCACAGTGGTAGGCCGAGAGCATGAAGATGCTCGCGCTCGCACTGCTGATGTCCGTGGTACCGGCACCGGTCGCGCCGGAGCTCGTCGCGTTGGGTGATTCCTACGCGGCGGGCCTCGGCGCGGGCGACGAGGCGTCCGACGACTGCCGGCGCAGTCCGCACGCGTACCCGAAGCTGTGGGCGGAGCGCAACGGCGCGGCGCTGGTGTTCGCCGCGTGCGCCGGCGCCCGGACGGCCGACGTGGCCGGGCAGGCGGAGCGAATCAGGCCGTCCGCCACGCTGGTCACCATCACGGTGGGCGGCAACGACGCCGGTTTCAGCGACGTGATGACGACGTGCACGCTGGGCGAGGACGACGAGTGCGTGCAGCGGGTCGACGTGGCCGTGCGGTTCATCCGGGACGAGCTGCCCGGCCGCCTGGACGAGGTGTACGGCGTGGTGCGCGACCGGACGTCGGCCGAGGTGGTCGTGCTGGGCTACCCGCGGCTGTTCTCGTTCGAGACGTGGTGCCTGATGAGCGGGCCGAAGCGGACGGCGGTGAACCGGGCGGCCGACGCGCTGGCGGAGGTGACGGGCGATCGGGCGAAGGCGGCCGGGTTCACCTTCGCCGACGTTCGGGAGGCGTTCGACGACCACGGCGTGTGCGCCGACGACTCGTGGCTGAACGGCCTGGTCCTGGTCCCCGTCGACCGGTCGTACCACCCGAACCGGGCAGGCCAGGAGTCCGGCTACCTGCCGGCGCTGACCGACGCCGCGTCCGGTAACCGGTTGGCGGTGCCCGCCTCCGATTGACCATGATGCCGGGCGTGAATGCCACACCTGGGCTGCGTCGAGTCGCGGCCACCCGCTACGTCACGCCCTTCCGGGAGGGCGGTTCCCTGCCCGGCCTGGTCGAGGCCGACGACCTCGGCATGTACGTGCTCAAGTTCCGCGGCGCGGGCCAGGGCGTGAAGGCGTTGATCGCGGAGATCGTGGTCGGCGAGCTGGCCCGCCGCCTCGGCTTCCGGGTGCCCGAGATCGTGCTGGTGGAGCTGGACCCGGCGCTGGGCCGGTCCGAGCCGGACCAGGAGGTGCAGGAGCTGCTGAAGGCCAGCGGCGGGCTCAACCTGGGGCTGGACTACCTGCCCGGCTCGTTCGACTACAACCCGGTGGTGCGCGAGCCGTCCGCCGAGACCGCCGCCCGGCTGTTGTGGCTGGACGCGCTCACGCTCAACGTCGACCGCAGCTGGCGCAACCCGAACACCCTGCTGTGGCACCGCGAGCTGTGGCTGATCGACCACGGCGCCTCGCTGTACTTCCACCACTCGTGGCGGCCGGAGAGGTTCCCCGCGGCCACCTACCGGTTCGACGCGGCCGACCACCTGATGCTGCCGTTCGCGGGTGAGCTGGCCGAGGTGGACGCCGAGCTGACCGCCCGCGTGACGCCGGACCTCGTGCGCGAGGTGCTGGCGCTGGTGCCCGACGCGTGGCTCGCGCAGGACGAGGCGTTCGGCACACCGGCGGCCGTGCGCGAGGCGTATGGGACGTTCTTCACCGCACGCCTGGCCGCGCCGCGGACCTGGGTCGACGCACTGGAGGCCGCCCGTGCCGCACGTGTTTGAGTACGCGCTGCTGCGCGCCGTGCCCAGGCAGGAGCGCGGCGAGTGCGTCAACGTCGGTGTGCTGGTCTACTGCAAGGACCTGGACTTCCTGGGCGCCCGCGTGCACGTGGACGAGCGCCGGGTGCTGGCGCTGGACCCGTTCCTGGACGTCGAGGTGCTGCGGGCCACCCTGGACCACCTGGGGCTGTCGTGCGACGGCGCGGCCACGGCGGGACCGGTCTCCCGCACGACACCCGGCCAACGGTTCCGCTGGCTCACCGCGCCGCGCAGCACGATCGTCCAAACCTCGCCCGCGCACACCGGTCTCACCGACGACCCGGAAGCGGAACTGGACCGCCTGCTGACCGCCCTCGTGCTGCCACCCGACCGGTAGTGCCACGACCGGCGACCTTCACCTCGTCTTCCGGCGCTCAGCGGGGCGCCTCGCGGCACCGGATTCACGTCCCCATCCTGGTCGGATGGGGACGTGGGTCCGGCACCCCGATGCACCCGTCCGACCGGCGGAACACGGGGCGAAGGCTGCCGGTCGTGGCACTAGGGTGGCAACCTCTTGCCGCGCACCGCGTCTTTAGGTGCGAGCAGTGACCGACACACGGACGGGGTCGCTTGATGAACGCCGGATACCAGCAGGGCGGGTATCAGCAGGGCGGATACCGACAGGGCGGGCAACCGCGGCAGCGCAGGCCCCAGGGCGGGCCGCAGCAGGGCTACGGGCCCGGCGGGTACGGGCAGCAGGTCGCCCACCAGCCGGCGGGACGTCCCGTGCCACGCCGTCGCAAGCCGAGATTCGGGCGGATCATCGGCGTCGTGCTGGTGCTGCTGCTGGCGTTGGGCGTCGGCATGTGGTTCTACGTCGACGGGTCGTTGCGCCGGATCGACGCGCTGACCGACTACGAGGGCAGGCCGGCCGACACACCGGGCACCAACTGGCTGCTCGTCGGGTCGGACGCGCGCGACGACCTGACCGAGGAGCAGAAGCAGGACCTGTCCACCGGTGACGCCGGCGGTCGGCGCACGGACACCATCATGCTGCTGCACATCCCGGAGGGTTCCGGGAAGTCCACTTTGGTGAGTGTTCCTCGCGACTCCTATGTGGACATCCCGGGCAACGGTAAGAACAAGATCAACGCGGCGTTCGCCTTCGGCGGGCCGTCGTTGCTCGTGCAGACCGTCGAGGGCGCCACCGGCATCCACATCGACCACTACATGGAGATCGGCTTCGGCGGGTTCGCCGGGATCGTGGACGCGGTCGGTGGCGTGGACATGTGCATCGAGGAGCCGATGAAGGACCCGTTGGCGGGCCTGGACCTCCAGCCGGGCTGCCAGGAGCTCGACGGCGCGCAGGCGCTGGGCTTCGTGCGCTCCCGGGCGTTCGCCACGGCCGACCTGCAGCGGGTGGAGAACCAGCGCAAGTTCCTCGCCGCGCTGACCGACAAGGCGACCAGCTTCGGCACGCTGGCCAACCCGTTCCGCGCGTTCCCGCTGCTGTTCGCGGGCACCGACTCGATCTCGGTGAACTCCGACGACCACCTGCACCACCTCGCGGGCATGGCGTTCGCGATGGGTGGGGGAGTGGACACGGTCACCGTGCCGGTGGGTGGCACGCCGACCGTGCCGGGCGCGGGCTCGGTCGTGCAGTGGGACCGGACGAACGCGCTGCGCCTGTTCGGCGCGCTGGAGAAGGACGAGGCGGTCCCCGCCGACCTGCTCCCGCAACCGAAGTAACACCTCCGGCCGCCGGGCACGCCCCCGGCAGTCGTTGAACGGACGGGCCGCCGGGCACACGCACCCGGCGGCCCGTCCGCGTTACCGGGCCTCGACGACCGGGATGTCCGCCACTCCGAGTCGCCGCACGGCCCGCGGCACGACCACCGCGCCCGCCAGGATCATCACCGCGGCCACCGCGCACGCCACCCACCAGTGCGCACCGTCGTACAGCACACCTGCCACCACGCTGCCGATCAGCGCGCCGACCAGGCACGCCGCCTCGTACACGCCCATGGCCCGGCCCACCTGCCCGTCCGCCGCCTCGGCGATCACCGCCTGCTGCACCGGCATCACCGCCGCCCACGCCAGCCCGCTCAGCACCCACAGGCCCGCGATCACGTACGGGTTCGGCGCCCACGCCAGGCTGACCGCGAACACCCCGCTGGCCAGCGACGCGCCCGTCAGCACCAACCGCCTGCCGAACCGCAGCACGTACCGGTGCAGGTACTCGGCGGCGGCGCTCATCGCGATCGCGCCGGGCAGGAACACGAACGCCACCTCCTGCAGCTCCAGACCGAACCCCCGTTGCAGGTGCAGGAGCAGCAGCAACCCGACGGCCGCCTCCGCCGCCATGGTCATCACCACCGCGAACAGCATCGGCCGCAACCGCTTGCCCACGGCGCCCAGCCCCGCCGCCGCCGCGCCCTGCCCACCGCGTTCCCGCCGTCGCGGCGCGACCAGCAGGAACACCGCCGCCGCCACGCAGGCCGCCGCGCACCCCCAGAACAGCCCCGCGTACCCGATGCGGCCCACGAGTGCCATCCCGGCCACGAACGCCACCCACGAGCCCGTCTCCTGGGCGGAGAGCAGGCGCGGGAACACGGCGGTGTCCTCGGCCAGCCGCTCGCTGACGATCGCGCGCACGGCCACCCACAGCAGCGCGCCACCCGCACCGCCGACCGCCGCCGCGCCGTACGCCGGCGGCGCGCTCTCGGCGATGGCGTACCCGGCGCACGACAGCGCGTAGAGCAGCGCGCCCGCGGCGGCGGTGTACCGGCGTTCCCACCGGTCCGCCAGCACGCCCGCCAGCGGCCGCACCACCACCGACAACGCCATCTCGACCGCCATCAGCACGCCGACCTCGGTCGCGCTCAGCCCGATGGCCGCGCCCGCCCACAGCGGCAGCACGAAGTCGATCAGCTCGGTCGGCCCGTTGGCCAGCGTCGCCGCCGTCAACGTGCGCCGCTCGCGTTCCATCCCCCGGTCCACGGCACCCCCAAGAAACTTCGAACACCATTCGTACAACTCCGAACGGTATACTGAGTTTCACCATGGAGGCAAAGGACGACGCGCAGCGGCGAGTGCTCGAACTGCTGTGGAAGGACGCCCGCCGCCCCGCACGTGGACCCCGGCGCGGCCTGACGACGGAGCGGATCGTGGCCGCCGCGATCCACATCGCGGAGACCGAGGGCCTGGCCGCGCTGTCCATGCGCCGGGTGGCCGTCGAGCTGGGCGTCGGTACGGCGTCGCTCTACACCTACCTGCCGGGCAAGGCCGAGCTGGAAGCCCTGATGGCGGACGCGATCGGGGCCGACGACCCGTTGCCGAACGACTGGCCGGGCGACTGGCGGGCCAAGCTGGAGGCGTGGGCCCGCAACGACCACGAGGGCTACCGCAAGCACCCCTGGGTGCTCAACCTGGTCGCGCAGGCGGTCGCGCCCGGCCCGAACCTGCTGCGGTGGATGGACTCGGCGCTGCGCGTGCTGGAGGGCACCGGCCTGACCGAGGCGGAGAAGATGGCAGTGGTCGAGTCGGTCGACGCCTACGTGCGCGGCCAGGTCAGGCTGAGCCTCGACGCGAAGGAGCCGACCGCCGACGAGGTGCGCGAGCGCGACGCCGTGCTCGGCGAGCTGGTCGACTTCGAGCCGTACCCGGCGCTGGTCACGACCATGCGGGCGGGTGTCGCGCCGTACACGGGTGACAAGTTCGAGTTCGGGTTGCGGCTGCTGCTGGACGGCGTCGAAGCCCTCATCGCCTCGCGGAGGGCTTCGACGCCGTGAAGATCAGTTCTCGGCCGGCTCGACCTCGGCGGCCTGCTCCGGCGCCTCGGCTGCCTCCGAGGGCTGTACTGCCTCGGCGGCCTCGCTGGCGAGGATGATTCCCTCGAACTCGCGCAGCAGGTCGTCGTAGATCGGCGTGAGTGACACTTCGTAACCCCCAAGACGTCGTTCGTCCCCCGAACGGGCCAAAGCAGCCTACCTACGGGCACCGTCGGCTTCACCCTGTATGTGACAACCGGATCAATGCCCGACTAACTGTCGGCTAAACACATCTGTGGCCATCAGGTTGTAGGGCTCGGTCACATGGGCGACGAACCGCAGGTCACCTAGCGTTTCGGGCCATGACGAGTGTCCCCGGTCACAGCGACGACCTGTCCGGTCGCACCGCCCTGGTCACCGGCGCCGGCAGCGGCATCGGGCGGGCCTGCGCCCTCGCCCTCGCCCGCGCCGGGGCGAAGGTGCACCTGGTCGACCGCGACGGCGACTCGGTCACCGAGGCGGCCCGCGAGACCGGCGGCACCGAGCACGTGGTCGACCTCGCCGCCGACGACGCCGCCCGGCACCTGCCCGCCGAGGTCGACATCCTGGTCAACAACGCGGGCCTGCAGCACGTCGCACCGGTCCACGAGTTCCCGCCCGACCGGTTCGCGCTGCTCCAGCGGGTCATGGTCACCGCGCCGTTCCTGCTCGCCCGGCACGTCCTGCCGCACATGTACCAGCGCGGCTGGGGCCGGGTGGTGAACATCTCCAGCGTGCACGGCACCCGGGCCAGCGCGTTCAAGTCCGCCTACGTCGCCGCCAAGCACGGCCTGGAAGGGCTGAGCAAGGTCATCGCGCTGGAAGGCGCGCCGCACGGCGTGACCAGCAACTGCGTCAGCCCCGGCTACGTGCGCACCCCGCTGGTGGAGAACCAGGTCGCCGACCAGGCCCGCGCGCACGGCATCGAACCCGAGCAGGTGCTCACCGACGTGATGCTCACCAAGCACGCCATCAAGCAGCTCATCGAACCGACCGAGGTGGCCGCCGTCGTGCTGTGGCTGTGCGGCGCGCACTCCGGTCACGTCACCGGTTCGTCGTTCACGATCGACGGCGGCTGGACCGCCCAGTAGCCCCCGTTCACCCCCCTCCCCCAACGAAGTGGTGACCGACATGACGAACGCCGCCCCTCCGCAGCCGAAGAAATCCTTCACCAAGGTCGTCATAGCCAGCCTGATCGGAACGACGATCGAGTGGTACGACTTCTTTTTGTACGGCTCCGCCGCCGCGCTGGTGTTCAACAAGCTGTTCTTCCCCACGGCCGACCCGCTCACCGGCACCCTGCTCGCGTTCACCACCTACGCGATCGGCTTCCTGGCCCGTCCGCTGGGCGGCCTGGTGTTCGGCCACTTCGGCGACAAGCTCGGCCGCAAGAAGCTGCTCGTGCTCAGCCTGGTGCTGATGGGCGGCGCGACGTTCGCCATGGGCCTGCTGCCCACCTACGCCGCCATCGGGGTGGGTGCGCCGCTGCTGCTGACGTTCCTGCGGCTGGTCCAGGGCTTCGCGCTGGGCGGCGAGTGGGGCGGCGCGGTGCTCATCGTGTCCGAGCACGGCAGCGCGGAACGGCGTGGCTTCTGGGCCTCCTGGCCGCAGGCGGGCGTGCCGCTGGGCAACCTGCTGGCCACCGCCGTGCTCGCGGTGCTGGCGGGTGTGCAGAGCGAGGAGGCGTTCCTGTCGTGGGGTTGGCGGGTGCCGTTCCTGCTGTCCGGCGTGCTGGTCCTGATCGGACTGTGGATCCGGTTGAGCGTGTCGGAGTCGCCGATCTTCTTGGAGGCCCAGAAGAAGGTCGAGGCGGGGAAGCTCCAGGAGAAGCCGCCGATCGTGGCCGTCGTGCGTGACCACTGGCGCGAGGTGCTGATCGCGATGGGCGCCCGCATGGCGGAGAACGTGTCGTACTACGTGATCACCGCGTTCATCCTGAGCTACATCACCGCGAAGCTGGGCATGCCGCGCTCGGCCGGGTTGAACGCCGTGCTCATCGCGTCGTTCGCGCACCTGCTGACGATCCCCCTGTGGGGCGCGCTGTCGGACCGGATCGGCCGCCGGACCACGTACCTGATCGGCACGGTCGGCATCGGCGCGTGGATGTTCCCGTTCTTCCTCCTGCTGGACACCAAGTCGTTCTTCCCGATGGTGCTGGCGGTGACCGTCGGCCTCGTGCTGCACGGTGCGATGTACGGCCCGCAGGCCGCGTTCTTCTCCGAGCTGTTCGGGACGAAGGTGCGCTACTCGGGTGCGTCCATCGGCTACCAGCTCGCGTCGATCGCGGCGGGCGCCCTGGCGCCGCTCATCGCGACGGCGCTGCTCAAGTCCTACAACAGCACGTTCCCGATCGTGGTGTACGTGCTCGCCATGTGCGTGCTGACCGTGATCGCGGTCGTGGCGGCGAAGGAGACGAAGGGCAGCTCGCTGGACCGGACCGACGTCGGCACAGCGTCGGTGCGAGCATGAGGGTATGAGCGAGGCGGACGCGGTGGAGCACCTGTTGGAGTTGCTCGACCTGCTCGCGGCGGACGCGGGCAGTGAGCGGCTGGCGGCGGTGCTCCCCGCGGCCCGCGCGGCGGGCGTGCCGGACCACGAGCTGGACCGCATCGCCCGCGCCACGGAGTGGGCGTTGCGGATCCGCCGCACGCTCACCGCCCACCGCCGCCGGGAAGCGGAGCTCGAAGCGCTGTTCGACACGGCGAACGACCTGGCGGGCGTGCGCGACCCGGACGCCGTGCTGCGGTCCATCGTGCGGCGGGCCCGGCTGCTGCTCGGCGCGGACATCGCCTACCTGAGCATGAACGAGCCAGGCGAGCGCGGCACCTACATGAGGGTGACCGACGGCTCGATCTCCGCGCTGTTCCAACAGGTGCGGCTCGGCATGGGTGAGGGACTGGGCGGGCTGGTGGCGCAGACGGCGCAGCCCTACGTGACCGCCGACTACTTCGCCGACGACCGGTTCAACCACACCGGCCCGATCGACGCGGCCGTGCGCGACGAGGGCCTGGTCGCGATCCTGGGCGTGCCGCTCAAGCTCGACCGCCGGGTCATCGGCGTGCTCTACGCGGCCAACCGGTCGCCGCGCCAGTTCCCGCCCGACGAGGTGGCGCTGCTGTCGTCGCTGGCCGACCACGCCGCGATCGCGCTGGACACCGCGCACCTGCTGGAGGAGACCCGGGCGGCGGGCGAGACGATCCGGGCGCACAACGAGGCGATGCGCCGTGCCGAGGACGCCCACGACCGGCTCACCGACCTGGTGCTGCGCGGCGCGGACGTGCCCGAGGTGGCCGCCGCCGTGGCCAAGGTGCTCGACGGCGGGCTCGTGGTGCACGACAGCGACGGTGCCGAGCTGGCCCGCATCGGCACCACGCGGGCGATCGCGCCCCGTGCGGCGGTCAACGCCTCCCGTGCCAGCGGTCGGGCGATCCCGCAGGACGGCACGTGGGTGTGCGCCGTGCTGGCGGGCCGCGAGCTGCTGGGCAGCATCACGCTCACCGACCGCCCGGACCTCGGTGACGCCGACCGCAGGCTGTTCGAACGCGCGAGCGTCGTCACCGCCCTGCTGCTCCTGCTGCGCCGCACGGTCGCGGAGGCGGAGAACAAGGTGCGCGGCGAGCTGATCACCGACCTGCTCACGGCCGCGGTGGACTCGGTGGCGTTGCGCGCCCGTGCCCGCCGGGTCGGCGTCGAGCTGTCCGCCGACCACGTGGTGCTGGTCGCGGACGGCCCGCGGGACCGGCTCCTCGCCGCAGCCGCGCACCACGCGTCGGCGTGCCGCGGCCTGGCGGGTGTGCACGGCGAGCACGTGGTGCTGGTGCTGCCGGGCACGGACCTGGCGTGCGCGGCGCGGGACGCGGCACGGGTGCTGGGCAAGGCGGTCGGCCTGCCGGTGACGGTCGGCTCGGGCGGTCCGGCGCACGGCCCGGAAGGCGTGGCCGACGCGCACGCCGAGGCGGTGCGGTGCCTGAAGGCGTTGCTGCAGCTGGGCCGCAAGGGCACCGGCGGCACGCTCGCGGACCTCGGCTTCGTCGGCGTGCTGCTGGGCGACCAGGCGGACGTCGCCGGCTACGTCCGCGCCACCCTCGGCCCCCTGCTGGACTACGACGCCGGCCGCGGCACCGAGCTGGTCCGGACGGTCACGGCGTACTTCGCGTGCGGCGCCAACCTCAGCCGGGCCAAGGACGAGCTGCACGTGCACGTGAACACGGTGGTGCAGCGGCTGGACCGGGTGGCGAGCCTGCTGGGCGAGGACTGGCAGTCACCGGACCGGGTGCTCGAAGTCCAGCTCGCGCTCAAGCTCATGAAGGTGCTGGGCTCGTGACCCGGCGGTGAAAGTCCACGCGATGCTCGGCGAGCGCTCCCGGCCAAGGCCGCGCAGGCGTCCCCGCCAAGGGGATCCCTTGCTTTTATTCTGCCGGCGACCACCGACAATTCCCGCCGCTCGGCCGCACCCAGGCCGCGCCACGAGTCCCACCGCGACTGCCGGGTGGCGGTGATCCTGGAGACGATGGGCCTCAATGAGCGGCCGTTGCGTCGGGTCGCGCGCTCATGCCGAGCGGGTCGAGCGTCCGTTCGAAGCACGTCTCCAGCACTACGATGGCGTTCGTCCCGGACACGCCGGCGATGTCGTGTACGTCCTTCAGCACTGCCTGCAACGCGCGCGTACCCGCCGTGCGCACTTTGAGCAGCAGCGACGCCGTTCCCGCCACGATGTGCGCCTCCTCCACGGCGGGCAGCGCGCGCAGCGCGTCGGCCGTCTCCGGCGAGCCGACCCACGCCGACGAGTCGACCAGCACGAACGCCAGCACGTCCAATCCGAGCGCGGTCGGGTCGATCTCCACCGTGGTGCGCCTGATCACGCCCCGCTCGCGCAGCTTGCGCACCCGCTCGTGTGCCGCCGCCGCGGACAGCCCGATCCGCGCGCCCAGCACCGCGTAGGACTGCGTCGCGTCCTCCCGCAGCGCCGCCAGCACAGCCCGGTCCGTGTCGTCCAGCTCTCCACCTCCGCCTGATTTCATCAAGCATTATAGGCTTCTAGCCAGATGGCATTCGGCGCTTGAGGAGCAATGATGGACGTCATCCCGACCAAGGTGGAGTCGTTCGACGACCGGCTGCTGCTGTTCGGCGACGACCTGCTGGAGCGCCTGGCCACCGGGTGCAAGTGGACGGAGGGTCCCGCCTACGTCCCCGCCGGCCGGTACCTGCTGTTCAGCGACATCCCCAACGACCGCGTCCTGCGCTGGGACGAGACCACCGGCCACGTCGGGGTGTTCCGCTCACCCGCCGGCTACGCCAACGGCCGCACCCTCGACGCCCAAGGCCGCGTCGTCACCTGCGAGCAGGGCGAACGCCGGGTCGTGCGCACCGAGCACGACGGCTCGACCACGGTCGTCGCCGACCGCTTCGACGGCAAGCGGTTCAACAGTCCCAACGACGTCGTGGTCGCGGCCGACGGCGGCGTGTGGTTCACCGACCCGCCCTACGGCATCCTCAGCGATTACGAAGGCGTGCGCGCGGAGTCGGAGATCGGGGCCTGCCACGTTTATCGCGTCGACCCTGCGACCGGCGCGGTCGAGGTCGTCGCGGACGACTTCCAGCGCCCCAACGGCCTCGCGTTCTCCCCCGACGGCACCCGGCTCTACGTCGTCGACACGCGTCGCAACCACATCCGGGGCTTCGACGTGGACGGCGCGAGGCTGCGCGGCGGCGACGAGGTTGCCCGCTGCACGAACGGCCAGTTCGACGGCATCCGCCTGGACGAGCAGGGCCGGATCTGGGCGGCCGCCGGGGACGGCGTGCACTGCATCCACCCCGACGGCACCCTCTTGGGTCGGATCGGTGTGCCCGAGGTGGTGTCGAACGTGTGTTTCGGCGGCCCTAAGCGCAACCGCCTGTTCATCACCGCCACCACCTCGGTCTACACGCTGCTGTTCAACGTCAATGGCGCCCGGCCGCCCTACTCGGTCACTCAGAGCTCGTCCAGCCGGAACTCGCCCGCGTAGGCCGCTCGGACAACCCCGCTCGCGCAACAGGGCCCCGCCGCTCGGCCGCCCCCAGGAGCACGCCGAGCGGCGGGATCCCCGGGTCACGCCAGCGCGCAGTCCGTCGCGTTCACGGTTGCCGGACGGGGCACGGTGGTCGACGCGGGCGGGCGGGTGCCGGCCAGCCAGCCCTCCAGCGCTGTGAACGCCGAACGGTGGCACGGCGTCAACGGCCGCAGTCGGTCGGGGAAGGCGTCGAACAGCGAGTCCACGTGCGTGCCGCCCTCGATCCGGTAGTAGCGGAACAGGGCACCGCGACCCGCCTGCCGCACCATGTCCGCGTAGACGTCGGAGTCCTTCGAGATCGGCAGCAGCACGTCGAGCGTGCCGTGCAGGGTGAGCAGCGGCCTGCCGATCCGGCCGGTCAACGCGATGCGTTCCACAGCCCGCTGCGCCTGCGGCCTTGAGGCGTAGTCGTAGTCCGCGTCGCACAACGGCGTGCCGGGAGCGCAGAACGGCGTACCGGCCTCGACGTCACCGTCCCACGTCGGGTCCAGTTCCTCGCGGTAGATCCGCTGGGTCAGGTCCCAGTAGTACTGGTGGTGGAACGGCCACAGGAACTCCGACTCGGCCGGGAACCCCGCCGCCACCACGGCCGCCTTGTCACCGGTCGCGTAGCCCTTCAGCGCGGGCGGCAGGAACGTCAGCAGGTTCGGACCCTCGGTGGTCCACAGCGTGCCCTCCCAGTCCACGCCGCCGTCGTACAGCTCGGGCCGGTTCTCCAGCTGCCACCGCACCAGGTAGCCGCCGTTGGAGATGCCGGTGGCCAGGGTCCGCGACGGCGGCCGGCAGTACCGCTGAGCCACCACGGCCTTCGCCGCCCGCGTCAACTGCGTGACCCGGTGGTTCCACTCGGCGATCGCGTCACCGGGCCGCGTGCCGTCCCGGTGGAACGCCACACCCGTGTTGCCCTTGTCGGTCGACGCGAACGCGTACCCGCGCGCCAGCACGAAGTCGCTGATCGCGCGGTCGTTGGCGTACTGCTCGCGCACGCCGGGCGAGCCCGTGACGACGAGGCCGCCGTTCCAGCGCTCCGGGAGCCGGATCACGAACTGCGAGTCGTGCGCCCAGCCGTTGTTGGTGTTGCCCTTGGACGAGTCGGGGAAGTAGCCGTCCACCTGCGTGCCCGCCACCGGGGTCGGCGCGGGCAGCCCGGCCGGGGTCAGCCCGGCCCAGTCGGCGGGATCGGTGCGGCCCCCGGCGGTGGACAGGTCGGCGAGGTGGGTCAGTTCCTGGTGCTCGGCACCGGGAACGCGCAGGGGCCCGCATCCGTGGGCGGACGCGGGAACGGCCTGCGCCGTCGTCGCGAGGAGCGCTGCGATCAGCGGAACGGCGATGTTCACCCGAGGCACGGTAAAACGGCCCGGCGGGGCGCGGAATGGGTCCCGACGCCATGGCCGGCGGGGCGGATGTGGTGTGCGGAGCCATCAGCGGCACACCTACGAGTGACCCTCACACCGGGGATCGGCTCGACACAGCGTCACCAACGGCCGTAATCGGGGATTTCACTGCTACAGGTGACGTCGATCGGTGCATGACCGCTGCGTGACCGATCTCCACGGCCGCCCGAACGGCTGTGTCCTGGACGTCCCCGGGTGCGTGGCGTTGCCTCTCGCTCGGCGGTGGCGGCTTGAGTACCACGATCGGTGCGTTTTGACCGCCCGGGCAGGGGTAGCTGAGTTGACCCAGCGAAGTTCGCACTGCCAGGTGATTTACGTTCACCCGGCGTGAGGTGTCTGCTTCCGGGGTGACTGAGCAACGGCGCTCTACGCGCACTGACCAGGAGTGGGACCTGATCCGGCGCATCCAGAACCTGGCCCACCGGGCCGAACGCACCGCGTTCGACCACTCGAACCTCGTCGGTCCGCCACCGTCCCAGCAGCACTTGGACATCCTGGCGGAGATCCGTGCGCTCACCGAGCAGGCGGTGGCGCAGCGGATGCCGAGACCGGCCACGCTGCCCAGGCAGCCGCAGCCGGTCGCCGAGAAGAAGGTCTCCGCCCCCGCTCGCTGACCGCCGTGCGCGGGCCGGTCCTGACTCCCGGCCCGCGCACGGTCAGCGGACGGCGGTCAGCGGCGCCGGACCAGCTTGACCAGGCCCTTGAACGTCTCCTCCAGGCCGGACGAGAACGGGTTGTCGTTGACCAGGTAGGTCCAGGTGGTGTTCGGCCGCTGCACGCCCGCCTCGGCCAGGTGCGCGCCGTCGGCGTCGATCTCCACCTTGGCGAAGGTCTCCTCCGCCTCGTCCCACGCGTCCGGGATGATCTTGTGGTAGGCCGGGATGGCCTCCCGGTGGAACTCGTCCAGCGGGTTCTGCCGCGCCAGCGCCCGCAGGTGGATGCCCTCGCGCAGGTCGGTCAGGAACGTCAGGTGGTCACTCCACCGCTGGTCGAGGTGGTGCAGCGCGATCAGCCGGGCCGCGTTGACCTTGACGTCGTCGTCCAGGTCCTTGATCTCGTGCGCCTTGTCCGGCTTGCGCTCGGACAGCTCGGTCCACGCCAGGTCGGTGCGCAGCAGCTTGTCCCGGTACTCCAGCAGCAGCTGGCGCTGGTGCTCGATCAGCTTGTTGTACCGCCAGGTGTTGCGGTGGATCTCCAGGTGCACGCCCTCGGCGACGCGCTGCGCGTGCTCCACGGTGTGCAGCGTGCCGGTGTCGGTGACCCGGCCGTCCTCGTCCACCTCGGCGGGCTCGTCGTGGTCGGGCACGTACTGCGTGACCAGGTCGTCCTGCAGCGAGGAGAAGAACACCGAACCGCCGGGGTCGCCCTGGCGGCCCGCGCGACCGCGCAGCTGGTCGTCCAGCCGGCTGCTGGAGTGCCGCCCGGTGCCGATCACGTAGAGGCCGCCGAGCTCGGCGATGCGCTCCCGGTCGGTCGACTCGTGCCCGCCGAGCCGGATGTCCGTGCCGCGGCCCGCCATCTGGGTCGACACGGTGATCCGCTGGTAGGAGCCCGCGTCGGCGATGATCGCGGCTTCCTCGGCGTCGTTCTTCGCGTTGAGCACGACGCACTCCAGGCCCGCTTCGCCGAGCTTGCGGGACAGGCGCTCGGACTCGGCCACGTCGAGCGTGCCGACCAGGATCGGGCGGCCCGTCCCGTGCACCTCCTTGATCTCGGCGACGATCGCGGCTTCCTTCTGCTCCAGCGTCAGGTACAGCCGGGACGCCTCGTCCTCCCGGATCGTCTCCACGTTCGGCGGGATGACCAGCACTTCGAGCTGGTAGAAGTCGCGCAGCTGCTCGGCGACGGCCACCGCGGTACCCGTCATGCCGCACACGGTCGGGTAGCGGCTGAGCAGCGCCTGGACCGTGATGGAGTCCAGCACCTCGCCCGCGTCCGTGGTCGCCACGTTCTCCTTGGCCTCGACCGCGGCCTGCAGGCCGTCCGGCCAGCGCTGGAGCTTGGCGATCCGGCCGCGGGTGTCGTTGATCAGGTGCACCTTGCCGTCGCGGACGATGTAGTCCACGTCGCGGTGCAGCAGGACCTGCGCGTGCAGGGCCACGTTGACCTTGCTCAGCGTGGTGGAGACGTGCTCGTCGGAGTACAGGTCGATGCCGCCGAGGGCCCGTTCGACCAGCTCGCTGCCCGCGCCGGTGAGGTAGACGTTGCGCTCTTCGTCGTCGATCTCGAAGTGCAGGTCTCGGCGCAGCCGCTTGACCAGGTCGGCCAGGGCCGGGTCGACCGCCGGGCCCGCCGTGGAGCCCGCCAGGACCAGCGGCACGCGGGCCTCGTCCACCAGCACCGAGTCCGCCTCGTCCACGAGGGCGACGCGCGGCTTGGGCACGATGAGGTCGGCCTCGTCGGTGGCCAGCCGGTCGCGCAGCACGTCGAAGCCGATCTCGGAGACCGAGGCGTACATGACCTCGGCCTGGTAGGCGGCGCGGCGCTCCTCGGGCTTGGAGCTCTGGTTGATCCAGCCGACCTTCACGCCGAGCAGCTCGTAGAGCGGGCCCATCCACTCGGCGTCGCGCTGGGCCAGGTAGTCGTTGACCGAGACCACGTGCACCTGGTCGCCGCGCAGCGCGAAACCGGCCGCGGCGATGGCGCCGGAGAGCGTCTTGCCCTCGCCGGTGGCCATCTCGACCACGTGGCCCTCCAGCAGGCCGAGCGCGCCGAGGATCTGCACGTCGAACGGGCGCAGGTCGAGCGCGCGGTCGGCGGCCTCGCGGCCGAGCGCGCACACCTCCACCAGCTCGGGGCGGCCGAAGTCGGCCTTGTCGCGCAGTTTGGCGGCCGCCGCGGTCAGTTCCTCGTCGCTGAGCTTCCCCACGCGCTCGGCCTGCTCGTTGACCTCGTCGAGCAGCTTCCGGTAGGGCGTGAGGTCGGCGGAGCCGGGCTTCTGCGCGAACCGACGCAGCCGCTGCTTGAACCGTCCCAGGAGAGTGGTCACGGCACGGCAACGTACGGCAAGCCCGCAACGTTCCGCACGTCACCCGGTTGACAGTTCACTCGTGGGTGCGTCCGGACACCCGTCGAACCGGCCTGTTCGCTGCGCCAGGCGGCCGAATCCTGGGCTTTCCCGTCGAAGTGCGCTTTCGTCACGACTACGTCCCGTTACGCTTTGGTGCTCGAACGTAGCCGAGTCTTCCCAGGAGGCGGGATGCTCGCTCGGTTCATCGCGTGGTTGGACGAACTCCTGGCGGAGGAGGGCAGCCCCGCGATCGTGAAGGCCGTGCTGGGCATCCTGTCGTTCGCCGTGCTTCTGGGTGCGCTGCTGGGTAGTGCCGCTGTCAAGGCCGGAGCGCTGGTCGGAGCGCTGCTGGTACTGCTCTCTGGCGTTCTGGTGCTGTTGGCTGATCGCCGGGCGACCCTGCGTCGACTGGAAGTTCACAGGCGGCTCGTCTCGCATTACACCAAGCTCGCGTCCGACAGCAGCCCGCCGGAGTACCGGATACTCGACTGGGACGTCTTCCACACCGTCGAGCCCAACGGTGACACGCGCAAACGGCTCACGATGCGCGCGCAGGTGCTCGTCGACGGCCTGTGGGCGGTGCGCCTCGTGCACGGCTGCGGATGGCCCCAACCAGCCAAGTACCGGAGCAGGGTCGCGGTCGTGGCCCGAAACCTGCCGGCGGACGACGTCCCCGGCCCGAAGTTGACGACCACCTCGACGTGGGACGCCGAGGGCAGGTTCATCTTGATCGTCCACTTCCGCGCAGCGGTGCCGCGCGGAAGTTCGTTCGGTGTACTGGTCGAGTGCGACTGGCCGGGCATGTGCGTGCCCCTCATGCGCGATCGCAGCCCGGACGACTTCACGATGAGGTTCCGCACCCCGGTCGTCCGGGCTCGCCAGAGGGTCGCGCTCCCGCCGGGGTTCGACGCGTACTTCGAGCCGCTGGGTTTCGACGCGGGCGACGACGGCTTCGAGGTCGTGCGGGTCGTGGACGAGAGCGGTAGGCCGGTGTTCGGCGTGGAGTCGACGGCGATTCCGCTCCAGAAGAGCTTCGGAATGCGCATCGAGCTGAAACGGAGGGGTGCGGTCGCGTGAGCGCACCCCTCACGTCACCGTTCAGCAGTCGTTCCCGCTCTCACTACCGCGTCGTCGAATGATGCTCGAACTCCCTTCGGGTCGTGCACCGGTCACACGATCCGACGGTAGTCGCGGTCACATGGAATAGAAGCGGCCGTTCGTCCTAATCAGGCTCGGTGCGTTTCCCGCAGCCCGAGCACCGAGGCCAGCGTCACCACGCCCATGACCAGCAGGAACGCCGACACCGACAGCGACGTGCCGGTCGCCACCAGCAACGCCGTCATGATGAACGGCGTGCCGCCGCTGACCAGGATCGACGCCAACTGGTAGGCCAGCGACGCGCCGGAGTACCGCACCTGCGGCTCGAACAGCTCCGCCAGGTACGCCGCCACCGGCCCGTAGACCAGGCTCGACCCGATGCCGGACACGGCCAGCGCGACGAAGATCAGCCCGAGCGACGCGGTGTCGATCAGCCAGAAGTACGGGAACGCCCACACGATCATCGCCACCGCGCCCGCCACGATCAGCGGACGCCTGCCGTGCCGGTCCGACCAACGCCCCGCCAGCAGGATCACCGGCACGCTGATCAGCGACGACAGCAGCGTCACCACCAGCACCGAGTTCCGCGCCAACCCCAGCTCGCGGGTCGCGTAGTCGAGCACACCGGCGATGCTGACGTAGAACACCGCGTTGGACGCGAACATCAGCCCGGCGCCGAGCAGCACCGGCTTGCGGTGCGTCCGCAGCACCTCCTTCAGCGGCGCCGGCGGCGGCCCTTCCGGACGCCGTTCCTTGATCTCCCGGAACACCGGGCTGTCCTCCACCTTCAGCTGGATGAACAGCACCACCGGGAACAGCAGCGCGCTCGCCAGGAACGGCACCCGCCACCCCCAAGTGGCGAACTCGGCGGGCGGCACGACCGCGCCCACCACCAGGAACGCCACGTTGCCCAGGATCACCCCGAGCGGCACCCCCGCCTGCCCGAACGTCCCGGCGAACCCGCGCCGATCCGGCCCGGCGGTCTCGGTCAGCAGCAGCACGACACCGCCCCACTGCCCGCCCACCGCGATGCCCTGCAGGAACCGCAGCACCACCAGCAGCACGGGCGCCAGCACACCCAGCGTCGCGCTGGTCGGCAGCAGGCCGATCAGGAACGTCGCCGCGGCCATCAGCGCCAGGCACGTCACCAGCGCGGGCTTGCGGCCGAACTTGTCGCCGACGTGCCCGAACACCAGCCCGCCGACCGGCCGGGCGATGAACCCGGCCCAGAACGTGCTGAACGACAGCAGCAGCCCGATCAGCGGCGACGCCTCGGGGAAGAACAACTTCGGGAACACCAGCGCCGCGGCGGTCGCGTAGATGAAGAAGTCGTACCACTCGAGCGACGAGCCGACGAGCCCGGCCGCCATGAGTTTGCGCAACGTGCGCCGCTCGGGGGGAGCGGTCGTGACCATGTGCTGTTCCCTTTCACCAGGTGTCCACGAACGGGCGTTTCTTGCCGGTCCTGACCTGGACGGGGTCGGGACCGGTGAGCAGGGTGGTGATCCAGCGCCGGGTGTCGACGGGGTCGATCACGTCGTCGATCTCGTAGGCGGAGGCCACGTTGAGCGCCTTGCCGTGCTCGTAGGCGGCGGAGACCATCGCCTCGAACATCTCCTTGCGCTGCGTCGGGTCCTCGATGGCGTCCAGTTCCCGCCGGTACCCGAGCCGCACTGCGCCTTCCAGCCCCATCGGGCCGAACTCGCCGCTGGGCCACGACACGGCGAACAGCGGAACCTTCAAGCTGCCCGCCGCCATCGCCTGCGCGCCCAGCCCGTAGGCCTTGCGCAGCGCCACGAACCCGAGCGGCACGTCGAGGTTCGCGCCCGCCACGAGCATCCGGGTCAGGTGCCGCACGGTCGCGGTGCGCTCGGCGTCCGGCCCGACCATGAACCCCGGCGTGTCGCACAACGACACCACCGGCAGGTCGAACGCGTCGCACAGCTGCAGGAACCGCGCGGCCTTGTCCGCGGAGTTCGCGTCGATCGCGCCGCCGAGGTGGCCTGGGTCGTTGGCGATCAGCCCGAGCGGCCGCCCTTCGACCCGCACCAGCGCGGTGACGATGCCGCGCCCGAACTCCGGCCGCAGCTCCAACACCGAGCCGGTGTCGGCCACGGTCTCCACCACCGACCGCACGTCGTAGGCGCGGACCCGGTTCTCCGGCACGAGGTGGCGCAGCAGCCGCTGGTCGGCGCACTCCCAGTGGTCGACGGGCCCTTGGAAGTACGACAGGTACTTCTTGGCCACCGCGACGGCCTCGGCCTCGTCGGACACCAGCACGTCGATCACGCCGTTGGGCACCTGCACGTCGACCGGCCCGACCTCCTCCGGCCGGAACACGCCGAGCCCACCGCCCTCGATCATGGCCGGGCCGCCCATGCCGATCGTCGCGTCACGGGTCGCGATGACCACGTCGCACGTGCCCAGCAGCACGGCGTTGCCGGCGAAGCAGCGACCGGACGCGATGCCGATCAGCGGCACCAGCCCGGAGAGCTTGGCGAACAGGTGGAACGCCAGGCAGTCCAGCCCGCTGACGCCGCCGTGGTCGGTGTCGCCGGGCCGTCCGCCGCCGCCCTCGGCGAACAGCACCACGGGCAGCCGGCGCTGCTCGGCCAGCTCGAACATCCGGTCCTTCTTGGCGTGGTTGCGCAGGCCCTGCGTGCCCGCCATGACCGTGTAGTCGTAGGACATCGCCACGACCTGGCCGCCGTTCACCGTGCCGACGCCCGCCACCAGACCGTCGGCCGGCGTGCGTTCGACCAGTTCGTCCAGCGACCGGCGGCGGCGTTGCGCGGCGATGGCCAGCCCGCCGTACTCCACGAACTCCTCGCACAGGTCGGCGATGTTCTCCCGGACCGTGCGGCGGCCGGCCGCGTGCCGCTTCGCCTCCGCCTCGGGACGCGAGAAGTCGTGCCGCGCCAACGTTTCCGCGAGGTCGGGCCGCACCTCGTCCAGGTCGACCTCGACGGCCTTCTCCTCGACGGCCACGTCGACGCCCTCGGCGAGCAACGCGCCTTCCGCGACGGTGTCACCGACCTCGACCAGCACCCGCGCGTCACCGATCGGCACGACGTGCTGCATCTTCATCGCTTCCACGACGACCGCGCCGTCCTCGATCGCGACGACCGTTCCCTGCACGGGAGCGCGCGCTCCGGTGTCCTCACGGGGCAGTGAATCGACCAGACCCGTGTGCGCCTTCAGCACGTCCGGGTGGTCCAGCAGCCCGCGCAGGAAGCCGATGTTGGTCTTCGCGCCGTCCACGGTGAACTCGTCCAGCGCGCGGCGGGCGCGGCGCAGTGCGGTGTCCAGGTCGTCGGCGTGCACCACGACCTTGGCCAGCAGCGGGTCGAAGCCGAGGCCCGCCCGGTAGCCGACGGACGCGTGCGTGTCGACCCGCACGCCCGGTCCCGTTGGCGGGACGAACGCCGACAACCGTCCCGTGGACGTCAGGCTCACCCGCAGTTGCAGCGCGCTGCCGCGGGGCGTGTGGGTCAGGTCCGGCTCGGTCTCGGCCGCCAGCAGCAGTTGGGCGCGCACCAGGTCCAGCCCGGTGACCTGCTCGGTGACGGTGTGCTCGACCTGCAAGCGCGGGTTGGCCTCCAGAAACGCGAACCGGCCGTCCGGCGCGACCAGGAACTCGACCGTGCCCAGCCCGGTGTACCGGACGGCACGCGCGATCGTCGCCGCCGCGTCGTGCAACGCGGACCGCAGCTCGGGGGAGAGGTCGGGCGCGGGCGCGATCTCGACCAGCTTCTGGTGCCGGACCTGCAACGAGCAGTCCCGGTCGCCGAGCACCGTCGTGCCGACCAACTGCACCTCGACGTGCCGCGCGGGCTCCAGCAGCTCCTCCACGAACACGGTGTCGTCGCCGAACGCGGCCAGCGCCTCGGCCCGGCACCGCTCGACGGCGGCTTTGAGGTCGGCCAGGCGCCGCACCACGCGCACGCCCTTGCCACCGCCACCGGCGACGGCCTTCACCACCACCGCCCCGTGCGCCTTGAAGAACTCCTCGAACCCGTCCTCGGCTCCAGCGAGCACCGGCACGCCCACCTCGGAGGCCAGGGCGCGGGCGCGGCTCTTGTCGCCGAGCAGCTCCAGCACCTCCGGCGGCGGGCCGACGAACGTCAGCCCGGCCTCGGCGCACCGGCGGGCGAACCCGGCGTTCTCGGCCAGGAACCCGTAGCCGGGGTGCACCAGGTCGCACCCCTCGGCGGCGGCGAGCACGGCGTCCACGTCCAGGTAGGAGCCTTGGAGCCGGACCGCGCGGTCGGCGAACCGGCCGTGCGCGTCGTCGGAGTCGGTGACCAGGGCGACGGTCCGCCAGCCGAGGTCGGCGGCGGCGCGCAGCACCCGGACGGCGATCTCTCCCCGGTTGGCGACGAGCAGCGTGGGCACTTCAACCTCCTGAGCGACCGCTTAGTATGTGACCGCGGTCGCATAGTGGCACCTGGACTTAGCGTTCGTCCAGAGGGAACCGATGCACATCACGAGGCGTCCTTGGAGAAACCCGAGGTCAAGGGCGTGACACAGAGCAGGCCAGGAGGCACTCACCGTGGTTTTCAAGAGGATGTTGCGCGCGTTCGGAGTCGGCGGTCCTTCGGTGGACACGGTGCTGGCCAACCCCAACGCGCGGCCGGGGGAACTGCTCACCGGCGAGGTCCGCATCGCGGGCGGCGACCACGCCGCCGACCTCGACCAGGTCAAGTTGTCGCTGGTCACGCGGGTCGAGGTGGAGAGCGGCGACAACGAGTACAACCGCACCACCGAGTTCGCCCAGGTGGTGGTCGGGCAGCGGATCACCGTCGCGCCGGGGCAGAACCTGGTGCTGCCGTTCCAGTTCCCGGTGCCGTTCGAGACGCCGTTGACCGTCGTGCACGGCCAGCACCTGCACGGGATGACGATGGGCCTGCGCACGGAGCTGGAGGTGCGCGGTGCCGTCGACCCCGGCGACCTCGACCCGGTGGCCGTGCACCCGACGCGGTCGCAGGAGCACGTGCTGAACGCGTTCGGCGCGCTCGGGTTCCGCTTCCAGCGGGCCGACAACGAGGCCGGGCGCATCCACGGCGTGCCGCAGCAGCTGCCGTTCTACCAGGAGATCGAGTTCCTGCCGCCGGGGCAGTTCCTGGCGAAGATCAGCCAGCTGGAGCTGACCTTCGTGACCGACCCGCACCGGCTGTACGTGGTGCTGGAGGCGGACCGCCGCGGCGGGCTGTTCCGGGCGGGCGGCGACTCGTTCGGGCACTTCGCCATGTCGCACGATGAGGTGATCCGCACGGACTGGGCGGCGCTGCTGCACCAGTGGATGGACCAGGTCTCCGGCAGGCGATCTTCCCACGGTTTCGGCCACTAGGGCGTTCGACGCGGGGGTCACCGGTCGGCGCGGTGCCCGCCGACCGGGCCGCCGCTGGCGCTGCGGCCGGCGCGTTGGGTGGGGATGATGACGAAGAGGCCCTCGACGAGGTCGGGGACTTCTTCGAAGGCGACTAACCCGCAGGAGGCATCGTGGGCATCGGCGGTGTGATCAGCGCTCTGATCGTGGGTCTCATCATCGGCTTGCTCGGCAAGCTCATCGCGCCGGGCAAGCAGGCCATCCCCATCTGGCTGACGATCATCGTCGGCATCGTGGCGGCGTTCATCGGCACGTTCATCGCGCGGGCGCTCGGCGTGGAGGACACGCCCGGCATCGACTGGATCGAGATCATCGTGCAGGTGATCATCGCCGCCATCGGCGTCAGCCTCGTCGCCGGGTTCTACGGCAAGAAATCCGTCCGCTAACCTTCGCCTCACCGCGAGAGTCCAACACCCACGTCGCGTGAGTCGTACGTTCAGGTCCCGCTTGTCCTACGTTCGGAACACGCGTGTCCTACGTTCGCGTACCCCGAGTTGAACACTCAGGACGGTCGGCCGTGTTCTGAGCGTTCAACATGGGTGTTCCGAACGTAGGACACGCGTGACGCGAACGTAGGACTCTCGCGGGGTCAGGTGGTGGTGCCCACCATGCGCAGGACCAGGTCGGCGTAGAGGTCGCCGATCTCGGCGGGGGTGCGGCGGCCGGAGGGCTGGTACCAGCGGGCCACGTCGATGCACAGCGAGAGCACCGCCAGGGTCGCCCCGCGCACGTCGGGCACGTCGAACGCGCCCGCCCGCACGCCGTCGGTGATCATGTCCCGCACGGCGGTCTCGATCCGGCGCCGCAGCTCGACCACCTCGGCCAGGTGCTCCGGCGTCAACGCGCTCAACTCGTACTGAACGACCCGCGCCGTCGTGTGGTACTCCGCGTGCCACGACGCGAACGCCCGCACGGCCGCCGCCAGCCGCTCCGCCGGGTCCACCTCGGACACACTGGTCAGCACCGACAGCGAGGTCGCGTGCCCGATCCGCGAGATCTGGAACAGCAGTTCCTCTTTGGACCGGTAGTGGATGTAGACCGCGGCGGGTGACATGCCCGCCTGCGCCGCGATGTCCCGGGTCGTCGTCGCGTGGTACCCGCGCACCGAGAACGCGGCGGCGGCGGCGATCAGCATCCGCCGGGCCGCCGGCGGCGTCACGGACGACCACGTCTCATCCAGGAGCGCGAACTCACTACTGGTCGTCGTCACGCCGGCCCTCCTTGACACGAACCCGAACGATACCGCAGGCTAAGCACACGCTTAGACCTAAGCAACCGCTTAGTATGGAGGATGCGAGAGTGCGCCGCACGCTGTTCGAACCCGACCACGAAGCGTTCCGCGAGACCGCGCAGGCGTTCTGCGACCGCACCCTCCGCCCGAACTACGAGCGGTTCGTGGAGCAGCGCAGCATCGACCGCGACGTGTGGCTCGAAGCGGGCAAGCAGGGCCTGCTCGGCCTGGAGGTCCCCGAGGAGTACGGCGGCAGCGGCGCGAACGACTATCGCTTCAACGCCGTGCTGGGCGAGGAGCTGTCCAAGGTCAGCGCAGGCATGTCGTCCTGCCTGGGCATCCACGGCGACGTCGTCGCGCCCTACCTGGTCGACCTGTGCACCGAGGAGCAGAAGCAGCGCTGGCTGCCCCGGTTCTGCTCGGGCGAGATGACGACCGGCATCGGCATGACCGAGCCCTCCGGCGGTTCCGACCTGGCCGCGCTCAAGAGCAACGCCGTGCGCGACGGCAGCGACTGGATCCTCAACGGCTCCAAGACGTTCATCACCAACGGCTTCTCCGCCGACATGATCGTGGTCGCCGCGCGCACCAGCCCGGAGAAGAAGGCCAAGGGCATCACCCTGTTCGCGGTCGAGACCGGCATGAAGGGCTTCGAGCGCGGCCGCAAGCTCGACAAGGTCGGCCAGCCCGAGTCCGACACCGCCGAGCTGTTCTTCGAGGACGTGCGCATCCCGGCCGAGAACGTCATCGGCGAAGTCGACCGGGGCTTCATCTACATGATGGAACGCCTGCCGCAAGAACGCCTCGGCGGCGCGATCTCCAACCTGGCCCACGCCCAGCAGATCCTGCTCGAGACGATCGAGTACACCAAGGAGCGCAAGGCGTTCGGCCAGGCCATCGGCTCGTTCCAGCACAACAAGTTCACCCTCGCCGAGCTGGTCACCAAGATCGACGTCACGCAGGCGTTCCTGGACCAGTGCACCGACGCGCACACCCGCCGCGAGCTGACCGCCGTGGACGCGGCCAAGGCGAAGTGGTGGAGCGCGGACGTGCAGAACGACGTCATCGACGCGTGCGTCCAGCTGCACGGCGGCTACGGCTACATGACCGAGTACCGGGTGGCCCGCGCCTGGATGGACGCCCGGGTGACCCGGATCTGGGCCGGCTCCAACGAGATCATGAAGGAACTCATCGGCCGCGACCTCGGCCTTTAGTGCCGCGACCGGGAGCCTTCGCCGCGTCTTCGACGCTCGGCAGGGCGCCCCGGGCCCGCGCCCACAGCCAACCATGATGAGGACGCGGGCCCGGCACCACGATCCACCCGTACGACCGCCGAATACGGGGGCAAAGGCCCTCGGTCGCGGCACTAGTAGATTGTCGCGGCTAATTCTTGGGGTATAGGTGGCGGAGTTTG
>NZ_LWLC01000017.1:96221-138581 GCF_001905065.1 Saccharothrix sp. CB00851 | reverse complement strand
CGACCAGCACAAACGGGTTAAAACGCCAGCGTCCGGCGAGGACGCTTTTTCTCTTTTACCTTCCTGGTCAGGTGTTATCCAACGCGGTCCGGTTCGGCGTGGTATCGGTGACGTCGATGGTGTCGGTGACGTCGGCGGCCTCGACGACACGGGTCGGGTCGGCGGCGGCCTCCACGGTGTCGGCGCTGGTGACGGTGGTGGTGACCATCGGGGTTTCCGGTGCCAGCCAGAGGACGCCCGCCGGAGGCAGTTGCAGCACGGCCGAAGCCGGGCGGCCGTGCCACGGGTGCTCCTCGGCCTCCACCACGCCGAGGTTGCCGACACCGGACCCGCCGTAGACCTCCGAGTCCGTGTTCACCACCTCGCGCCACCGCCCCGCCACCGGCAGACCCACCCGGTAGTCGTGGTGCGGCATGCCGGCGAAGTTGGCCACGCACGCGAGCACCGAGCCGTCCTCACCGATCCGCAGGAAGCTCAGCACGTTGCCCGCCGAGTCGTTCGCGTCGATCCACGAGAACCCCTCGGGCCGGTTGTCCGCGCTGTACAAAGCGGGCGAGGAGCGGTAGACGCGGTTCAGGTCGCCGATCAGCCGGTGCAGGCCGCTGTGCAACGGCGACTCCAGCAGGTGCCAGTCCAGCGACCGGCTCTCCGACCACTCCTCCCGCTGCCCGAACTCACCGCCCATGAACAGCAGCTGCTTGCCCGGGTGCGCCCACATGAACGCCAGCAGCGACCGCAGCCCCGCGGCCTTGTTCCAGCCGTCGCCGGGCATCCGCTGCCACAGCGACCCCTTGCCGTGCACGACCTCGTCGTGCGACAGCGGCAGCACGAAGTTCTCGCTCCACGCGTACACCAGCGAGAACGTGATCTCGTTGTGGTGGAACGACCGGTGCACGGGCTCGCGCGACAGGTAGTGCAGCGTGTCGTGCATCCAGCCCATGTTCCACTTGAACCCGAACCCGAGGCCGCCCAGGTGCGTCGGCCGCGACACGCCGGGCCACGCCGTCGACTCCTCCGCCACCATCACCACACCGGGGTGGCGCTTGTAGACGGTCGCGTTCAGCTCCTGCAGGAACCGCACCGCGTCCAGGTTCTCCCGCCCGCCGTACTGGTTGGGCAGCCACTGCCCTTCCTGCCGCGAGTAGTCCAGGTACAGCATCGAGGCCACCGCGTCGACCCGCAGGCCGTCGATGTGGAACTCCTCGATCCAGTACAGCGCGTTGGCGACCAGGAAGTTGCGCACCTCGTTGCGCCCGAAGTCGAACACCAGCGTGCCCCAGTCGGGGTGCTCACCGCGGCGCGGGTCCTCGTGCTCGTACAGCGCGCTGCCGTCGAACCGGGCCAACGCCCACGAGTCCTTCGGGAAGTGCGCCGGCACCCAGTCCATGATCACGCCGACGCCGCGCTGGTGCAGCACGTCCACGAAGTGCCGGAAGTCGTCCGGCGAGCCGAACCGCGACGTCGGCGCGTAGTACGACGTCACCTGGTAGCCCCACGACCCGCCGAACGGGTGCTCGGCCACCGGCATCAGCTCCACGTGCGTGAACCCGGCGCCGACCACGTAGTCCGCCAGCTCGTCGGCCAGCTCCCGGTACCCCAACCCGGGTTTCCACGAGCCCAGGTGCGCCTCGTACACGCTCATCGGCGCGTTGATCCACTGCGTCGCGTCCCGCTTGGCCTGCCACTCCGCGTCACCCCACTCGTGCGCGGACCGGGTGACGACCGACGCCGTCGCGGGCGGTGTCTCGGTCGCGAACGCCATCGGGTCGGCCTTCTCGTGCCACCCGCCGTCCCGGCCGAGGATGCGGAACTTGTACCGGGTGCCCTCCGGGATGCCGGGGATGAAGATTTCCCACACCCCGGACGAGCCGAGCGACCGCATCGGGTTCGCCCGCCCGTCCCAGCCGTCGAAGTCGCCGCACACCCGCACACCGCGCGCGGTCGGCGCCCACACCGCGAACGAGACGCCCGAGACGGTGCCGTTGGGCGTGTCGTAGGTGCGCACCCGCGCGCCCAGCACGTCCCACAGCCGTTCGTGCCGACCCTCGCCGATCAGGTGCAGGTCCAGCTCGCCGACGGTCGGCAGCCACCGGTACGGGTCGTCCACCTCGACGAGGTCGTCGCCGTACTCGACCTCCAGGTGGTAGTCGCCTGCCGGGTGCTCGGGCAGCTCGCCCTCGAACAACCCGTCGGTGACCCGGTCCAGCTCGAAGCGCTTGTCACCCGCGATCACGGCCACCGCGGTCGCCCCCGGCCGCAGCGCCCGCGCGACCACGCCCTCGGGGACGTGGTGCACGCCGAGCACCGAGTGCGGGTCGTGGTGCGCCCCGGCCAGCAGCCGGTCGACGTCCTCGGGCGAGATCATGACTGCACCGCTCCCTCTCCAGTGATCCGCGCGATCGACGACAACGGGACCGTCAACCACTCCGGCCTGTTGGCGTGCTCGTACGCGACCTCGTACACGGCCTTGTCCAGCTCGAACGCCCGCAGCAGGTAGCCCCGCTTGCGCGGGTCGCCGATCGACTCCGACGCCGCCTCCGCGTAGCCCTCGGTGAACGCCGCGCGGTTGCGCCGCGCCCACTCCAGCGCCCGCACGGTCAGCTGGTTGTCCTCCGGCTGGCCGACCAACAGCTGGTGCGCCGCGTAGTCGAAGGATCGCAGCATCCCCGCCACGTCGCGCAACGGCGAGCGCAGCTCGGTCCGCTCGGCGATCGGCGAACCGGGCTCGCCCTCGAAGTCGATCAGCAGCCACCCCTGCACGGTCCGCAGCACCTGGCCGAGGTGCAGGTCGCCGTGGATGTGCTGCACGGCCACCGCGTCCGGGGTGTCCCTGGCCTGCTCGAACGCCTCCCGCAACGCGGGCACGTACGGCCGCAGCTCGGGCACCGCGGCGGCCACCTCGTCCAGCCGCGACACCATCGCCCGCACGGTCCGCTCGATGTCCTCGGCGTCCGCGTGCTGCGTGCCGAGCGCGCGCTCCAGGTCCGCGTGCACGGTGGCCACGGCCTGCCCGAGCCGCTGCGCCTCGCCCGCGAAGTCGCCGCCCACCTCGTCGGCGTGCAGGTCGGCCTCGGCCATCAGGTCCCGCACGCTCGTGGTGGCCATCGCCCAGCCGTCCACCGCGTCAGGCATGAACTGCTGCAGCATGCCGACGGTGGTGGTCTGGCCGTCGAGCCGACCCGTGATCGACCCGAGCGGCTGGGCGATGTGCTCGCACCCGACCTGGCGCAACGCCCGGTGCAGCACCAGGTCCGGGTTGTCGCCGTAGGTCAGCTTGCGGAACAGCTTGAGGATGTACTGGCTGCCGAACACGATCGAGGTGTTGGACTGCTCGGACGTGATCGGCCTGCCGCGCAGCCCGGTCTGCAGCTCCACGTCCGGCTCGTGCGCGAACCGCAGGCCCTCGACCTCGGCGCCCTCGGCGATCAGGTCGAGCAGCGCGCCGGTCAGCTCCGGCACGTGCGTCGCGTCGTAGTTGTCCACGTGGTCGGTGACCAGCAGCTGGTACGGCTCGCGCCGGTCCGGCTGCTCGACCTCCACCACCAGGTGCACCAGCACGGGCTCCTCGGCCCGCAGGACCGCCGTCCGCAGCGGGCGGATCGAGGTGACCGGGCGGTCCTTCCCGCCGAACCACCGCTGCGCGGGCAGCCACTCGGGCAGCTCGGCCATCACCTTGTCGACCAGGTCGTGCGGTTCGGTCACGTCCATCACCTCGGCTCGCTGTCGTCGCCGGCTTCCACGAGCTGGAACCAGTAGAAGCCGTGACCGGGCAGGGTCAGCAGGTAGGGCAGGTCACCCACGGTCGGGAACACCACCCCGCCGGTCAGCTCCACGGGCCTGCTGCCGTGGTGCTCCGACAGGTCCAGCTCGACCGGCTGCGGGAAGCGCGACAGGTTGTTCACGCACAGCACCACGTCCTCGTGGCCGTCGGGCCGCAGCCACCGCCGCCGGTAGGCCAGCACGCTCGGGTTGGAGCCGCCCAGGTCGGTGAAGTCGCCCTCGGCGAACGCGTGGTGCTGCTTGCGCACCTCGATCATCCGCCGCGTCCAGTGCAGCAGGGACGACTGGTTGTTCAGCTGCGCCTCGACGTTGAGCCCCTGGTAGCCGTACACCGGGTCCATGATCACCGGCAGGTAGATCCGGCCGGGGTCGCAGCTGGAGAACCCCGCGTTGCGGTCCGGGGTCCACTGCATCGGCGTGCGCACCGCGTCGCGGTCGCCCAGCCAGATGTTGTCGCCCATGCCGATCTCGTCGCCGTAGTAGAGGACCGGCGAGCCGGGCAGCGACAGCAGCATCGCGGTGAACAGCTCCTGCTGGTTGCGGTCGTTCTCCAGCAGCGGCGCCAGACGTCGTCTGATGCCGATGTTCGCCTTCATCCGCGGGTCCTTGGCGTACTCCGCGTACATGTAGTCGCGCTCTTCGTCGGTGACCATCTCCAGCGTCAACTCGTCGTGGTTGCGCAGGAAGATGCCCCACTGGCAGCCGTCCGGGATCTGCGGCGTCTGCGCCAGGATCTCCGAGATCGGGAACCGCGACTCCCGCCGCACGGCCATGAAGATGCGCGGCATCAGCGGGAAGTGGAACGCCATGTGGCACTCGTCGCCGCCGACCTCGGGGTTGCCGAAGTACTCGACCACGTCCGACGGCCACTGGTTGGCCTCCGCGAGCAGCACCCGTCCCGGGTACTCGTCGTCCACGACCTTGCGGCAGCGCTTGAGGAAGTCGTGCGTGCGCGGCAGGTTCTCGCAGTTCGTGCCCTCCGCCTCGAACAGGTACGGCACGGCGTCGAGCCGGAACCCGTCGATGCCCAGGTCGAGCCAGAACCGCAGCGTGTCCAGCATGGCTTCCTGGACGTGGGGGTTCTCGAAGTTCAGGTCGGGTTGGTGGGAGAAGAACCGGTGCCAGTAGAACTGGCCGCGCACCGGGTCGTAGGTCCAGTTGGACGACTCGGTGTCCACGAAGATGATCCGCGCGTCCGCGTAGCGCTGGTCGTCGTCGCTCCACACGTAGTAGTCGCCGTAGGGGCCGTCCGGGTCGATCCGCGACTGCTGGAACCACGGGTGCGCGTCGCTGGTGTGGTTGAGCACCAAGTCGGTGATCACCCGGATGCCGCGCCGGTGCGCCTCGTCCAGCAGGTACACGAAGTCCTCGACCGAACCGAACTCCGGCAGCACCGCGCGGAAGTCGGAGATGTCGTAGCCGCCGTCGCGCAGCGGCGAGGCGTAGAACGGCGGCAGCCACAGGCAGTCGACGCCGAGCCATTCCAGGTAGTCCAGCCGGGACGCCAGGCCCCGCAGGTCACCGGTGCCGTCGCCGTTCGAGTCGCTGAACGCGCGCACGAGCACCTCGTAGAACACCGCGCCCTTGAACCAGTCACGCTCGCGCGGCACGAGCTTGGCCGACCGGAAGTCCTCGGCCTGCGGTTCGACCAGCAGGCCGTCGGCGCCGATGGCCTCGCCGGTGTGCGGCACGTTCTCCAGGCCTACCAGCGCGGCGTCGGGTCGGGCCTCTTCTTGCATGTGTGCTCCACCTCGTCCCACCTCATTGGGGGTGCGTTCGGTCGCCCCTCGTGCTCTTCGGCGGGCACGGGGGCTGGGTAAAGGGGACCGGGCTGAGTTGTTCGCGCTAGCTGCTGAACCGCGCCCTAGGAGAATCTGCGCTGGACGCCCACGATGTGCGCCGCGGCGCGCCAGGGTTCCAGGCGGACGTAGTTGGCCTGACCCCAGTCCCAGGTCTCCCCGGAGACCTCGTCGTGCGCGATCAGCCGCTCGTGCCAGTCGACGCCGAGCGCGGGCAGGTCCAGCCAGACGGTGCCGTCCTGCGCGTTGTGCGGATCCAGGTTGACCACGACGACGACCGTGTCGCCGGTGCCCGGGTCCTGCTTGGAGTAGGCGATCAACGCCAGGTTGTCGATGTGGTGGAACCGGAGTGTTCGCATCTGCTGCAGCGCCGGGTGCGCCCGGCGGATCGCGTTCAGCTTGCGCAACCACGGTTCCAGCGACCGTCCCTCGGCCACCGCCGCCGCGTAGTCGCGGGGGCGGAGCTGGTACTTCTCCGAGTTCAGGTACTCCTCGCTGCCCGGACGCACGGCCTCGTGCTCGAACAGCTCGTAGCCCGAGTACACGCCCCAGGTCGGCGCCATCGTCGCCGCCAGCGCCGCGCGCAGCGCGAACATGCCCGGACCGCCGTGCTGCAGCGATTCGTGCAGGATGTCGGGGGTGTTCACGAACAGGTTGGGCCGCGCTTCGTCCCAGTGCTCGACCAGTTCGGTGCCGAACTCGGTCAGCTCCTCCTTGGTCGTGCGCCAGGTGAAGTAGGTGTAGCTCTGCGTGAAGCCGAGCTTGGCCAAGCCGTACAGGCGGGCCGGTCGGGTGAACGCCTCGGACAGGAACAGCACGTCCGGGTAGCGGTCCTTGACCGCCCAGATCAGCCACGCCCAGAAGTCCGGCGGCTTGGTGTGCGGGTTGTCGACCCGGAAGATCCGCACACCGTGGTCCACCCAGTGCAGCACGACGCGCAGCACCTCGTTGTAGATGCCCTGCGGGTCGTTGTCGAAGTTGACCGGGTAGATGTCCTGGTACTTCTTCGGCGGGTTCTCCGCGTAGGCGATCGAGCCGTCCGGCCGGGTGGTGAACCACTCGGGGCTCTTCAGCACCCACGGGTGGTCGGGGGCGCACTGGATCGCGAGGTCCAGCGCCACCTCGAGGTTCAGCTCGCGGGCACGGGCCACGAACGCGTCGAAGTCCTCGATCGTGCCCAGCTCGGGGTGGATCGCGTCGTGCCCGCCCTCGTCCGCGCCGATGGCCCACGTCGAGCCCGGGTCGTCCTCGGTGGCGGTGAGCGTGTTGTTCGGGCCCTTGCGGTTCACTCGCCCGATCGGGTGGATCGGGGGCAGGTAGGCGACGTCGAAGCCCATGGCCGCGATGCGGTCCAGCTCCTTGGCCGCGGTGACGAACGTGCCGTGCACCGGGACGCCCGCCTCGTCCACGCCGCCCGTGCTGCGGGGGAAGAACTCGTACCAGGACCCGAACGCCGCCCGCTTGCGGTCGACCCACACCTTCTGCGGCTTGCCCTTGGTGATCAGCTCCCGCACCGGGTGGTCGTGCATGATCCGCCGGACGTCGCTCGCGAGGGCGGGTGCGACGCGCTCGGCGAGGGGGCGGTGCTCGTCGCGCAGCGCGGTGGCCGCGTTGACCAGCAGCGGTTTGTCCTTGCGCCGGTCCGGGCGGCGGCTGACCCGGTCGAGCAGCAGCGCGCCGGTTTCCAGGTCGTTGGCCAGGTCGTCGGCGCTCTGGCCGGCGGCGATCTTGACCTCGACGGCGTGCTGCCAGGTGCTCCAGGGGTCGCTCCAGGCGTCCACGCGGAACGTCCAGGCGCCCTCGGCGTCCGGCACGACCGTGGCGGCCCAGCGGTCCAGGCCCACGCCCTGCGGCACCATCCGGGTTTGTCTGGCGACCCGGTCGTTCGGCCCCCGCCACACCACCGTGGCGGCCACGGCGTCGTGGCCCTCGCGCCACACCGTGGCCTCGACCGGGACGTGTTCGCCCACCACGGCCTTCGCCGGGTAGCGACCGCCGCTCACGGTCGGGGAGACCTCGTCGATTCCGAGTCGTCCGCTCATCGGCAGCGCCCCTCTCACCTGGTGTGACGCTTGCGCGTGCAAGTCTGCCCGCAGCGATCGGACCAGCCGTCACCGGGACCCGTACCTGCTGTTCCTACCCCTTCTGGTTGGATTGCACACTTGGCGGTGGTGTCCGTCTCGCGATGGAAGAGCAGATTCCCAGGTCGTGATCAGCTCTCGAGTCGAGCCACGCCGGACCGATCGGGCGAATCTTGATCACACGGTCGTGTTCATGATCGCCGCCGTCGTCACGCAGCGGCAGCCGCGTTGCCGTTTGCGCGCTGTGGTTGAAATAACTTGCGGCGCGCCGTTTCCGCTGGTGAGGCTGGATCGGTCCCTGCATCGGTTCGGGTGACCGTTGTCCCGCACCGCTGGATGGGGGATAAGGTCCGACGCCATGCGAGCACTTCGCCGGTTCACCGTCCGAGCCAGTCTGCCCGAGCCGCTGGCGGCCCTGGGCACCCTCGCCACGAACCTGCGCTGGACGTGGCACCAGCCCACCCAGGACCTGTTCGCGTCGGTCGACCCCGAGTCGTGGGCCGAGAGCGGCGACCCGTTGCGGCTGCTGTCCGTGGTCGCGCCCGAACGCCTCGAAGCGCTCTCCCGTGACGAGCAGTTCCTCGCGCACGCCCGCGCGCTGGCCGACGACCTGCACCGCTACACCACCGGACCCCGCTGGTTCCAGCGCCGCCAGGACGAGATCGCGCAGCGCCGCGACCACGACGCGCACCCACTGCCGAACGCGATCGCCTACTTCTCGATGGAGTTCGGCGTCACCGAGGCGCTGCCGAACTACTCCGGCGGCCTCGGCGTGCTGGCGGGCGACCACCTCAAGGCGGCCTCCGACCTGGGCGTGCCGCTGATCGCGGTCGGCCTGCTCTACCGGTCCGGCTACTTCCGCCAGGCCCTGTCCCTGGACGGCTGGCAGATCGAGCACTACCCGGTCCTCGACCCGCGCGGCCTGCCGCTGGAGCTGCTCACCGAGCCGTCCGGCGCGCCGATCCTGGTCCACGTCGCCATGCCCGGCGACCGGGTCCTGCGGGCCAAGGTGTGGAAGGCGCAGGTCGGCCGCATCCCGCTGCTGCTGCTCGACTCCGACGTGGAGGAGAACGACGAGGACCTGCGCGGCGTCACCGACCGCCTCTACGGCGGCGACCAGGACCACCGCATCCGGCAGGAGATCCTGGCCGGCATCGGCGGCGTCCGCGCCGTGCGCACGTACTGCGACCTGACCGGCCACCCCGCGCCCGAGGTGTTCCACACCAACGAGGGCCACGCGGGCTTCCTCGGCCTGGAACGCATCCGCGAACTGGTCACCGGCGAGGGCCTGGACTTCGACCAGGCGCTGGCGGCGGTCCGCGCGGGCACGGTGTTCACCACGCACACGCCGGTCCCGGCGGGTATCGACCGGTTCCCCGTCGACCTGGTGCAGCACTACTTCGGCGCCGAGACGCTGCTGCCGGGCGTGAACACCCAGCGCATCCTGGCGCTGGGCGCGGAGGACAACCCCGGCCTGTTCAACATGGCGCACATGGGCCTGCGGCTCGCGCAGCGCGCCAACGGCGTCTCCAAGCTGCACGGCACCGTCAGCCGGGACATGTTCCGCGCCCTGTGGCCCGGCTTCGACGCCTCGGAGGTGCCGATCGGCTCGGTCACCAACGGCGTGCACGGCCCGACGTGGGCGGCGACCGAGATGAGCAGGCTCGTCGGCGACGCGGAGGACTCCGGCGTCGGCCCGCACGGGTTCGAGCCGGTCACGGACCAGCGGCTGTGGGAGCTGCGCAACGACCTGCGCGCCAAGCTCGTCGACGAGGTCCGCCGCCGCACCCGCCAGTCGTGGCTGCAGCGCGGCGCGTCGGCGCTGGAGCTGGGCTGGACCGACTCGGTGTTCGACCCGGATGTGCTGACGGTGGGCTTCGCCCGCCGCGTGCCGACCTACAAGCGGCTCACGCTGATGCTGCGTGACGCGGACCGGCTGCGCGCCCTGCTGCTGCACCCCGAACGGCCGGTGCAGCTGGTCGTGGCGGGCAAGTCGCACCCCGCCGACGACGGCGGCAAGGCGTTGATCCAGCAGATCGTGCGGTTCGCCGACGACGCGGGCGTGCGGCACCGGATCGTGTTCCTGCCCGACTACGACATGTCCATGGCCCGGTACCTGTACTGGGGCTGCGACGTGTGGCTGAACAACCCGATGCGCCCGCTGGAGGCGTGCGGCACGTCCGGCATGAAGTCGGCGCTCAACGGCGGGCTGAACCTGTCGATCCGCGACGGCTGGTGGGACGAGCTGTACGACGGCAGCAACGGCTGGGCCATCCCGACCGCGGACGGCGTCACCGACCCGACCCGGCGCGACGACCTGGAGGCCGCCGCGCTGTACGACCTGCTCGGCAGCCAGGTCGCGCCGCTGTTCTACGACCGCGGTGAGGACGGCGTGCCGACCCGGTGGCTGGCCATGGTTCGGCACACGCTGGCGTCGCTCGGCCCGGCGGTGCAGGCGTCGCGGATGGTGCGCGAGTACGTGGAGAAGCTGTACGCGCCCGCCGCGTCGTCGGCCTCCTCGGTGGTCGGCGAGGGTTTCCGTGGCGCGAAGGAGCTGGCCGCGTACCGGCAGCGGCTGCGGGCGTCGTGGACGCGGGTGCGGGTGCTGGACTCGGAGATGTCGCTGAACGGGTCGGCCACGCCGCAGCTCGGCGCGCCGGTGGGCGTGCGGGCGCGGGTCGAGCTGGCCGGGCTGGAACCATCCGAAGTGGACGTTCAGGTGGCGCTGGGCCGGGTCGGCGACTCCGACGAGCTGTACGACGTGGTCACGCACGGGATGCGTTACGCGGGCAACGGCAACTACGAGATCGAGGTGCCGCTGCCGCACGCGGGCGCGGTCGGCTACACGGTGCGCGTGCTGCCGCGGCACGACCTGCTCGCGTCACCCGCGGAACTCGGTCGGGTCGTGCTGGCGAGCTGACATCGCTCGACCGGATGACCGTCGGCGTGACCGGCGGTCATCCGGTTCGGCGCTTTTTCACGCTTCCGCCCGGGGGTTTCTTCGGTCGGGTGAACTCGGCTTGTTCGCCGAGAGGTGTCGGTGTGTTCGTGCCTACGCTTGCGGCGTGAGGAAATTCGCGACGATCGGCACGGTGCTCGCCGTGGTGCTCGCGGTGGCCGTCATCCCGGCCGCGTCGGCGCCACGGCACTCGGCGGAACCTCCCGCCGCGTGCGCGGGACTGGTGACCCAGCTCGCGGACACGCTGAAGAAGGCCATCGAGCCGTTGGCCGCGAACCCGCCCGCGCCGGACAAGGTCGCCGCGCCGCTGGGTGACGTGCTCCGGTTGCTGGTGGCGATGACGGCGGCGAAGTGCCTGCCCACGCCGCCGACGACCGCACCGGCCGAGGTCCGGGCGCAGGGGCCGGAGCTGTGCCTGTCCCAGTCCATGGCGGTGTTCGCCGGGCTGTTCAGCGTGCTGAGCAAGGTCGTGCCCGGTGCCGTGGCGCCGGATCCGGGGAAGCTGCGCGGTGAGGTGCAGGCGTGGTTGAAGACGGTGGCCGACGCGGTGCAGACGTGCGGCCTGCCGGTGCCGCCCGACGGGATGCCGACCTTGCCGAATCCGCCGGCCTAGTTCGGTTCAGGAGATGTTGAGCCGGGCCGTGGTTTCCGCGACCCGGGGCATCCAGCCGGCGAGTTGTTGTGCCTCGACCAGGGTCTCGCGTGCCGCCGCGTTGTCACCCGCAGCCATCTGCGCGCGGGCGATCGTGGCGAGGGCGTCGGCGCGGGCCAGTCCGGTCTCGCTGGTGGCCTTGGCCTGCCTGGCGAGGGCGAGGGCGGCGGCGTGGTCGTCCTCGATCAGGGCGAGTTGTGCCAACGTGCCCGTGCAGCGGTAGCGCGGGTAGCCGAGGCTCATCGCGCCGTCGGCGGCTCGTCTCGCGGCGGGCACGCCGACGTCCGCGGGCAGTTGGCCGCCCTCGACGGCGTTGGCGGTGGAGCTGGCCATCGCCGCCAGGACGAACGCCATGTCGCGAGGTTCCAGGTCGGTGCGGCCCACCAGGCGGCTGACCGCGTGCAACGCCTCGCCGTACTTGGCGCGCAAGGTCAGCACGGAGGCGTGCGCGCCGATCGCGACCAGCAGCGTGGGGTGGCGTTCGACCAGTTCGTCGGCGATCGCCTCGGCCCGGTCGAGGTCGCCGACCGCAAGGGCGTCGGTCACCTGGTTGACCAGCGGTGTTGCCTCGTACTCCGCGGTCGTGCGGGCCGACGCGCGGGGCAGGCCGAACAGGAACCAGCCGGGTGAGGTGGTGCCCGCGCCGCGCCGCGGCCACAGGCCGTTGACCAGCACCGCCGTGCCCGCGACGGCGAAACCGCGCAGGAACGGCTGGTCGGTGTCCGACCAGACCAGCGCGCCGAGCCAGACCACCGCCACGACGGCCGAGGACAGCACCGCCGCCGTGAGGCCGGTGAACCACAGGCGATGGCGGACCGGCGCCTTGATCGACGTGAGGCCGACCGACATCAGCAGCGGGACCGTCCGCCACACCACCCGCCGCTGCGGCCGCGTCCACGTGCCGATCTCACCGCCGACACCGATCTCGACCAGTGACACCCGCACCCGGAACACCAGCGCGCCGACCAGCAACCCGAGCTGCAGCACCGCGTGCAACGCCCACGCCCCGACCGCGGCCCCGCCGAACGTCGCGACACCCGGCCGCCAGACCACGAGGACGACCAGGACCAGCCCGGTCAGCACTTTCCACACGACCAGGAGACGCGACCGCCGCGCCCGCGGTTCCCGAACGTTCAACTCGGGGGTCCTGAACGTAGGACACGGCCGTTCCGAACGTAGGACACGCGCGGGCTCAACGTACGACTCTCGCGCGTGTCCTACGTTCGGAACGCGTGTGTCCTACGTTCAGGTGCGGTGAGTTGAACGTTCGGGTCAGGTGACGGCTTGGGTGGCGCCCTGGCGGACGGGGAGGCCGGCGGCGGCGTAGGCGCGGAAGCCGCCGACCAGGTCGGTGGCGCGGGACAGGCCCACGCGTTGCAGGTCGCGGGCGGCCAGGCTGGAGGCGTAGCCCTCGTTGCACAGCACGACCACGGTGGTGTCGGCGGTGAAGCCGGGGATCCGGTGCTCGCCGCCCGGGTCCAGCCGCCACTCCAGCACGATCCGCTCCACCGGGATCGAGCCGGGCACCTCGCCCTCCGCCGCACGGTCGTGGTGCGGTCGGATGTCGACCACCAGCACGTCCGGCAACCCGGCCGGCTCCTCCGGCGACACCCGGCTCAACGACCGGCGCGCCTCCTCCAGCAACTCCTCGGCACTCACGGGCCCTCCTGGTCGGCCAGAACGCGCAGCTGCTCCAACGGCAGCCGCCGGGCGGGCAACGGCTGGATCTCGTGCGGGATGTCGGCGACGCTGCGGTACTCCCGGGTCGGCACCAGCGGCGGGGAGTGGGCGTGCACGCTCGCCGCGCCCACGGCACCCCCGGTTCACCACCTGGTGCGCACGCCCGGCGCCGAACCCCAGCGCGCTGTCCACGGGCCGCGAAGCACTGCGGATCGGCCCGCCGGGGTGGCGGTAGTCCTCCGCCAGCTCGCCGGTGAGCACGGTGAGCACGGTGAGCGAGCCCGCCGCGCCGCCGTGGTCGTGCGGCTCGGTGCCCTGACCGGGCAGCCGGCTCAGCAGCCACAGCTCGACGCCCTCGGTCAGCCCGAGCCGCGCCCACCAGCGCCGCTCCGGGTCGAACCGGAGGATCTCCGGCAACGGGGTGGTCAGTTCGGCACGCGCAGCAGCAACAGCGAGCGGCCCTCCAGCACGACGGTCGCTCCTGCCGCCAGGCTGCCCTCCAGCGCGGGCGTGCCGTCGGCGGTGGTCGAGTCGATCGTCGGCTCGTAACGCCCGCCGTACTCGGGCCCCGGCAGGGTGACCTCGATCGGGTCCGCACCCGCCTGCACGAGCAGCAGCCACGAGTCGTCCGACACCAGTTCGCCGTCACGGGAGCGCGAGAGGCTGTTCGACCCGTCGATCCACATGCCCAGGAACCGGCGGCCCTCGTCGAACCAGTCGGTCTCGGCCATCTCCTCGCCGTCCGGCCGGAACCACACCAGGTCGGGCGCGCCGGAGGCGGTGGTGCGGCCGTCGAAGAACTGCGGCTGCCGCAACGCCGGTGACGCCCAGCGCACCGCGATCACCCGCCGGGCGAACGCCAGCATCGCCTCACCCTCGCCGGCGAGCTTCCAGTCGACCCACGACGTCTCGTCGTCCAGGCAGTACGCGTTGTTGTTGCCGCCCTGCGTGCGCCACTGCTCGTCACCGGCGGTGAGCATCGGCGTGCCGGTGGACAGCATCAACGTGGCGAACAGGTTGCGCGCCTGCCGTGCTCGCAGCGCCAGCACCTCGGGGTCGTCGGTCTCGCCCTCGACACCGCAGTTCCACGACCGGTTGTCGTTGGTGCCGTCACGGTTGTCCTCGCCGTTGGCCAGGTTGTGCTTCTCGTTGTACGACACGAGGTCGCGCAGCGTGAACCCGTCGTGCGCGGTGATGAAGTTGACCGACTGCCACGGTCGCCGCAGGTCGTCGGCGTACAGGTCGGACGAGCCGGACAGCCGGTAGGCCAGGTCGCGCACGCTGGTCATGCCGCGCCAGAAGTCGCGCACGGTGTCGCGGTACCGGCCGTTCCACTCGGCCCACTGCACCCCGAAGTCACCCACCCGGTAGCCGTCACCGGTCGCGTCCCACGGCTCCGCGATCAGCTTGCACCGCGACAGCACGGGGTCCTGCGTGATCGCGGTGAGCATCGCCGACGCCCGGTCGAACCGCCCGCCGCCCGGCCTGCCCAGGGTGGACGCGAGGTCGAACCGGAACCCGTCCACGCCCATCTCGGTGGCCCAGTACCGCAGCGAGTCGGTCACCAGCCGGACGAACTGCGGCGACCCGGCCTCGGTGGTGTTGCCGCAGCCGGTGATGTCGAGCGTGCCGCCGCCGTCGATGTGCAGGTAGTAGCCGGGTGCGTCGAAGCCCCGGTAGGACAGCGTGGGACCCTCCGGCCCGCCCTCGCACGTGTGGTTGAACACCACGTCGATGATCACTTCGATCTCGGCGTTGTGCAGGGCGGCCACCATCGTGCGGAACTCCTCCACCTCGCGGCCCGGCTCGCTGGCGTAGGCGGGGTGCGGCGCGAAGTAGCTCAGCGGCGAGTAGCCCCAGTAGTTGTGCCTGCCGCCGCGGATCAACGACGGCTCGTCCACGAACGCGTGCACGGGCAGCAGCTCCACCGACGTCACGCCGAGCCGCGTCAGGTGCTCCAGCACGGCCGGGTGCGCCAGCCCCAGGTAGGTGCCGCGCTGGTGCTCGGGCACGGCCGGGTGCTGCTTGGTGAACCCGCGCACGTGCAGCTCGTAGATCACCGCCTCCTCGAACGGCACCTCCGGCTTCACGCCCGTGTCCGGCCCGCCGGGCGAGGTGACCACGGACAGCGGCACGCTGCCCAGCGAGTCGACCGCGGACGGCCCGCCGAGCATCGGGTCGCCCACGTAGCCCAGCGCCGCGTCCAGGGCGGAAAGGGTGCCCGTGATCCGCGTCGCATACGGGTCGACCAACAGCTTCGCCGGGTTGCACCGCAGGCCCCGGGACGGGTCGTATGGGCCGTGCACGCGGTAGCCGTAGCGCTGACCGGGCGTGACGCCGGAGATCAACCCGTGCCACACGCCGAACGTGCGCTCGGTCAGCTCGACCCGTTCCTCGGTGCCGTCTTCGCTGATCAGGCACACTTCCACCGCGTGCGCGGGTGGTGCCGAGACCGCGAAGCGCACACCTCCGGCCTCGGGGTGCGCCCCGAGGGGGAACGGTCGGCCCGCGAGCAGGATCGAGTCGGCAGCCATACGCCCGATCTTTCCAGCAGACACGACCGCTGTGGGCATGAGCGCGCTGAGGTTCACCGACCCCACCCATACCTCCCCCCGCCGGACCACCGGCGGTAGGGGGTGAAGAACAATGGCGGCGGCGATGCACCGACGGGGCGAGGGCAGGCGTGGAAAACGAAGATCTGGTCATCCACATGCAGGGTGTTTCGGTTCGACGTGGCAAGACCACGCTGGTCGGGGACGTCGACTGGAGCGTGGAGCTGGACGAGCGCTGGGTCGTGCTCGGCCCGAACGGGGCGGGCAAGACCACGCTGTTGAGGCTGGCCGGCGCGGAGCTGCACCCGACCAAGGGGAAGGTGCACCTGCTCGGCGAGCGGATCGGCCGGACCGACATGGCCGAGCTGCGGCCCCGGATCGGGCTGTCGTCGTCGGCGTTGAACGGGCGCATCCCGGCCGACGAGAAGGTGGTCGACCTGGTGGTCAGCGCCGGGTACGCGGTGCTGGGCCGCTGGCGCGAGGAGTACGACAAGCTCGACACCGGCCGCGCCAGGGAGCTGCTGGCCACGATGGGCATCGAGCACCTGGCCGACCGCACCTACGGCACGTTGTCGGAGGGTGAGCGCAAGCGCACGTTGGTCTCCCGGGCGTTGATGACCGACCCCGAGATGCTGCTGCTGGACGAGCCGGCGGCGGGCCTGGACCTGGGCGGTCGCGAGGACCTGGTGGCCCGACTGTCGGAGCTCGCGCTGGACCCGGACGCGCCGGCGATCGTGCTGGTCACGCACCACGTGGAGGAGATCCCGCCCGGCTTCACGCACGCGCTGCTGCTGCGTGACGGCGGCATCGTGGCGCAAGGCCTGCTGGACGACGTGCTGACCGAGGAGAACCTGTCGAAGACGTTCGACCAGCCGTTGGAACTCCAACGGTCGGGTGACAGGTACTTCGCCCGGCGCAAAACTACCGAGGGGTAACCTGCGAGGCGCACCGACGTCAGGTCGAGGAGGACCGCGTGGCTGAGTTCGTGAGGCTCGAAGTCGAGGACGGGATCGGCACCATCCGGCTGGACCGCCCGCCGATGAACGCGCTCAACCGGCAGGTCCAGGAGGAGATCCGGTCCGCCGCGCTGGAGGCGACCGACCGGGCCGACGTCTACTCGGTGATCGTGTACGGCGGCCCGAAGGTGTTCGCGGCGGGTGCGGACATCAAGGAGATGGCCGAGCTGTCCTACGCCGAGATGGCGGCCCGCGCGGGCGCGTTCACGTCGGCGTTGCGCGCGGTGGAGGAGATCCCCAAGCCGACCGTGGCCGCCATCACCGGCTACGCCCTGGGTGGCGGGTTCGAGCTGGCGCTGTGCGCGGACCGGCGGATCGCGGGCGACAACGCCAAGGTCGGCCAGCCGGAGATCCTGCTCGGCGTGATCCCCGGCATGGGCGGCACGCAGCGCCTGCCGCGGCTGATCGGGCCGTCGCGGGCCAAGGACCTGATCTACACCGGCCGGTTCGTCGGCGCTGAGGAGGCGTTGCGGATCGGCATGGTGGACGAGGTCGTGGCCCCCGACGACGTCTACGAGGCGGCGAAGCGGTGGGCGGGCCAGTTCGTCAACGGCCCGGTGCGCGCGTACGCCGCCGCGAAGGCCGCGATCGACGGCGGGCTGGACACCGACCTGGGCAGCGGGCTGAAGCTGGAGAGCCAGCTGTTCGCCGCGATGTTCGCCACCGAGGACCAGAAGACCGGCATGGCGTCGTTCATCGAGAACGGCCCGGGGAAGGCGAAGTTCAGTGGCCGTTGATCCCAAGCCGAACCCGCACGCCACCGCCGAGGAGATCGAGGCGGCGTACAAAGACCCCAAGCTCGCGAACGTGCTCTACCACGACTGGGAAGCCGGCACGTACGACGAGAAGTGGTCGATCTCCTACGACGAGCGCTGCATCACCTACGCCAAGGACCGCTTCCGGGCGGTCGCGGGTGACACGGGCCCGTACGAGCACGCGCTGGAGCTGGGCTGCGGCACGGGGTTCTTCCTGCTCAACCTCATGCAGGGTGACGTGGTCAAGCGCGGCTCGGTCACCGACCTGTCGCCGGGCATGGTCGAGGTGGCGCTGCGCAACGCCGAGCAGCTGGGGCTGCCGGTGGACGGTCGGGTGGCCGACGCCGAGCGCATCCCGTACGACGACGACACGTTCGACCTGGTGGTGGGGCACGCGGTGCTGCACCACATCCCGGACGTGCCCGCCGCTATGCGCGAGGTGCTGCGGGTGCTCAAGCCCGGCGGGAAGTTCGTGTTCGCGGGCGACCCGACGAACGTCGGCAACTTCTACGCCCGCAAGCTCGGCCAGCTGACCTGGTGGCTGACCACCAACGTGACCAAGCTCGGCCCGCTCAACGACTGGCGCCGGCCGCAGGAGGAGCTGGACGAGTCCTCGCGCGCGGCGGCGCTGGAAGCGGTCGTGGACCTGCACACGTTCGACCCGTCGGACCTGGAGCGGACCGCGCGGTCGGCCGGGGCGGTCGGGGTGCGGGCGGTGACCGAGGAGCTGTCGGCGGCGTTGTTCGGCTGGCCGGTGCGCACGTTCGAGGCCGCCGTGCCGCGCGAGAAGCTGGGCTTCGGCTGGGCGATGTTCGCCTACAAGACCTGGCAGCGGCTGTCCTGGGTGGACGAGAACGTGCTGGCCAAGGTGCTGCCGCGCGAGGTGTTCTACAACGTGTCCGTGACGGGCCGCAAGCCGCTCTAGTGGCCTACGCGTTCAGCCTCGACGACGTGGCGTACCTGCGTTCGGACGCCGGGTGCGCCGCGTTGTCGGCGCTGGCCGACCTGCCGCTGACGCCCGCGTCGCGGCTGGCCGACGTGAACCGGGCCAAGCAGGTCTCGCCGACCCACTTCGCGGCCGTGCTGGAGACGTTGCTGCTCCGGCGCAAGGCAGCGGCGAAGGTCGCTTTCCCCGACGGCCTGTTCACCTCCGACGCGTTGCAGCAGGCCACCGCGCACCCCGTGGCGGTGCACCGGGCGCGTCGGTTCACCGGGCCCGCGCACGACGTGACGTGCTCGATCGGCGCGGACCTCGCGGCGTTGCCGGAGGGCTCGATCGGGTCGGACCTCGACCCGGTGCGGCTGGCGATGGCGCGGCACAACCTGGGCGACGCGGTGCCGCTGGTCCGGGCCGACGCGTTGCGGCCGGTGTCGCGTGGCACGGCGGTGCTCGCCGACCCGGCCCGGCGGGACGCGAGCGGGCGGCGCACGTGGCACCCGGCGGACTTCGCGCCGCCGTTGGACGAGCTGGCCGACGCCTACGCCGGGCGTGACCTGGCGGTGAAGTGCGCGCCGGGCGTGGACTTCGCGGTCGCGCCGTGGGCGGACGAGGTCGAGCTGGTGTCGTTGGACGGGCAGGTGCGCGAGGCGTGCCTGTGGACCCGTGGCCTGGCCACGCCGGGCGTGACGCGGCGGGCGACCGTGCTGCGGTCGGACGGTCCGGAGTGGACGATCACCTCCGCCGAGCCGGACGACTGCGGGGTCGGCGAGCCGGGTGAGTGGCTGGTCGACCCGGACGGCGCGGTCGTGCGGGCCGGGCTGGTGCGGCACTACGCGGCGCGGCACGGGCTGGCGCAGCTGGACGAGCGGATCGCCTACCTGACCGGGCCGGTGCCGCCGCCGGGCGTGCGCGCGTTCCGGGTGGTGGAGCACGGGCACTACAGCGAGAAGGCGTTGCGGTCCGTGCTGCGCGCGCACGACGTGGGGCGGCTGGAGATCCTGGTCCGCGGGCTGGACGTGGACCCGAACGCGGTGCGGCCGAGGCTGAAGCTGTCCGGGTCGGGTGAGGCGACCGTGGCGCTGACGCGCATCGGCCGCCGTCCCGTCTACCTACTGGCGCACGCCGAGCGCACTTAGCCTGTCGAACAGGAACGCGCGCAGGCCGTCGAGGTCGGCGTCCAGCGTGATGTCGAGGGTCTTCGGCGCGTCCACCTCCAGCCGCTGGTCGACCACGAGGCCGCCCCGGTTCGGGCCGAACGAGCAGTCGACGTCCACCGGGAACGGGGTGCCGCTCAGGATCCCCGGCCGCACGGCCTCGGCCACCGCGACCGCGTCGTGCACCGCCATGCCGTCCCAGCCGAGGAACCGCCGGTAGGTCTCCAGGTAGGACGGCGTGAGGCCGACGAGCGTGGCGGCGACGTCGGACGTCTTCGCCAGCGCGTCCAGCCACTCGGCGCTGACCGCGCACCGGCGGGTGAGGTCCATCGGGACCAGCGTCGTCGGCACGTCCTCCTCGACCAGCACGCGGCGGGCGGCCTCGGGGTCGCTCCAGACGTTGAACTCGGCCGTGGCGGTGACGTTGCCGCCGCCGACCCCGCCGCCCATGGCGACGATCCGGCCGATCTTCGGCTTGAGGTACGGGTGCGCGGCCAGCAGCAGGGCGATGTTGGTGAGCGGGCCGATGGGCACGATCGTGACGGGTCGGTCGGCCTGGTCGAGGAGTTCGCGCAGGAGCGTGACGGCGTCGCGGGCGTCCGGGCCGCGGGTGGCTTCGGGGAGCGTGTCGGCGTACCCGGAGAGGCCGTCCGAGCCGTGTGCGCTGGACAGGTGCGGGTGGGGGTGGATCAAGGGCCGGGACGCGCCCACGCCCACCGGCACGTCGTCGCGGCCGAGCAGGGCGAGCAGGCGCAGGGCGTTGCGGGTGGTGTTCTCCAGCGAGACGTTGCCGAAGACCGTGGTCACCCCGATCAGGTCGACCTCGGGGCTGGCGGCGGCGAGGGCGAGGGCGAACGCGTCGTCCACGCCGGGGTCGGTGTCGATGATCAACGGAGTCGTCACGGGCACCACTGTGGCACGGCGTGCGAATCACGTGGCCGGGTCGTCAGCAGCGCGGCAGCAGCGGCGGGTTGGGCCGGCGGTGGATCGCGAGCTTGTAGGCCGGGGTCGTCAGCGCGTGGCCGATCGTGCCGGGCCGCACGTCGGTGAGCGTGCACAGCGTCCGGGCCCGGACCGAGTCCTGCCGCAGGATCTCCGGCCGGCGCGTGTCGTGCGCGATGAACGTCAGGTCGTGGTCGCCGGACTCGACCACGTAGCCCACCAGCCGCGTGCCGTCGGTCCGCTCGACCGCCTCGGTGGGCAGCCAGAACTGCACACCGTAGAGGTTGATCGCGAGCGTGCCGGCGATCAGCGGGACGGCCAGGATGGTCGTCACCGTGCGACGGCTGAACCCGTGCGCTTCGCGCATGTTCCGCACCTGCAGCCAGGTGGCCGCCACCCCGAGCACCATCATCCCGGCCAACAGCAGCGGGAGCAGGGCGCAGGACAGGAGGACCACCGTGAAGAGCGCACCGCGGACCACGCGGCCCTTCGTGGTCTTGGGGACCACGGCGTACAGCGCGATGAACGCGAACGCGGGCAGCACCATGAACGTCGGGCTGAAGGCGCTGAACGCGACCGCGGCGAAGTCGATGTGCCGGCCGAGCACCCGGATCAGCCGGGCGTCGAAGTCGGCGAACAGCAGCGTCTTGAGCACCACCATGGCGATCGGGACACCGGTGAGCAGCAGCGCGGCCAGCTCCAGCCAGGTCCACGACCTCGCGGGCCGCCGCACGTCGCCGCGCCGGTGCTGCCCGGCCCGGAGCCGGCTCAGCCTGGACCGGTCGGCGGGCCGTCTGCGAATCCGGATCCCTGGCACGCGTCCCCCAGTTGTGCGTCCAACGGCACGGCGACCTGGCACTTTACTGGTCGGGACCGGAAGTTAGAGTGCCGTTCGTGACGAGCATGTGGGGTGCGCCGGTGTGGACGAGGTGGCGTCGGTCGCGCCGCGACCCGGCGCAGGCCAGGTTCCTCACCCTGGCCTCGCTGCGCTGGGTGCTGCGGCACCGCGCGTACACGCCCTGGTACCTGGTGCGGTACTGGCGGCTGCTGAAGTTCCGGATCGCGAACCCGCACGTGGTGCTGCGCGGCATGGTGTTCCTGGGCAAGAAGGTCGAGCTGCACTGCCGCCCCGGCTACGGCCGGCTGGAGATCGGCCGCTGGGTGCACATCGGTGACGGCAACGCCATCCGCTGCCACGAAGGTTCCCTGCGGATCGGCGACAAGGCCGTGTTCGGCAAGGACAACACGGTGAACTGCTACCTCGACGTGGAGATCGGCGCCGCCACGCTGATCGCCGACTGGGTCTACATCTGCGACTTCGACCACGTGACGGCGGACATCACGCTGCCGATCAAGGACCAGGGCATCGTGAAGTCGCCGGTGCGCATCGGGCCGGACTGCTGGCTCGGCACGAAGGTCACCGTGACCCGCGGCACGCGGATCGGGCGCGGGTGCGTGATCGGCGCGCACGCCGTGGTGCGCGGTGACGTGCCGGACTTCAAGATCGCCGTCGGCCTGCCGGCGCGGGTCGTCAAGGACCGCCGCGCCGACTACGAGGCCGACGCGGTGCGCCGGGCCGCCGTCGCCGACATGGCCCGCAAGGCGCGGGAAGCCCTGGAGCAGTCCCGCAACGGTTCCTAGTGCCACGACCGGCAACCTTCACCGCGTCTTCCGGCGCTCAGCAGGGCGCCTCGCGGCACCGCCCCCACGCCCCCATCCGGCCAGGATGAGGACGTGGGGCCGGCACCGCGATCCACCCGTCTGACCGTCGGAACACGGGGCAAAGGCTGCCGGTCGCGGCACTAGACCGGCTGCAGCTCCTCGCCGGCCTTGCGGTCGTACGCCTCCTGCGCGGCGCGGATGTCCTCGATGTGGTTCTCCGACCACGCCCTGATCGCGTCCATCAGCCCACCCACGTCGTCACCCAGCGGCGTGAGGCTGTACTCGACGCGCGGCGGCACGCTGGGGTACACGGCGCGGTGCACGAGACCGGCCCGTTCCAGGTCGCGGAGCGTCTGGGTGAGCATCTTCTGGGTGATGCCGTCGAGGCGGCGGCGGAGTTCGCCGAAGCGCATGGTGCCGGGCCGCAGGGCGGCGACGACCAGGCACACCCACTTGTTGGCCAGCAGGTCGAGCACGGCTCGTGAGGCGCAGGTGCGGAGGTAGGCGTCCGCGCCGCCGTGAGCGCGCAGGTCAGTGACGGTATACACGAGGTACCTAGATACCATTCAGGTGCCTTCTTCACAACAGGTACCACCGTGGATGATCCTTTCGACCATGACGAACGAGATGCGTGCGGTTGTGGTCGAGGCCTTCGGCGAGCCCGAGGCGATGCGGGTGCGGACGGTCGCGAAGCCGGAGCCGGCGATGGGCGAGATCCTGGTGGAGGTGCGCGCGGCGGGCGTGAACGCGTTCGACTGGCTGGTGCGCCGTCACGGCTACTGGTTCACCACGCCGTGGGTGCCGGGGTGGGACGTCTCCGGCGTCGTGGCGGCCGTGCCGGCGGGGGAGAACCGGTTCCGGGTCGGTGACGAGGTGTTCGGGATGCCCCACCTGCCGCGCCCGGCCGGTGCGTACGCCGAGTACGTCGTCGCGCCCGCGCGCCACTTCGCCCGCAAGCCCGCCAACGTCGACCACGTGCAGGCGGCGGCGTTGCCGCTGGCCGCGCTCACCGCGTGGCAGGTCCTGACCGAGGCCGCCGAGGTCAAGCCGGGCGATCGGGTGCTGGTCCACGCCGCCGCGGGTGGTGTCGGGCACGTCGCCGTGCAGCTGGCGAAATCCCTCGGCGCCTGGGTGATCGGCACCGCGAGCGCGGGCAAGCACGACCTGCTGCGCGAGCTGGGCGCCGACGAGCTGGTGGACTACCGGACGCGGGACTTCGGCGAGCTGGGCGGCGTCGACGTGGTGGTCGACCTGGTCGGCGGCGACTACGAAGAGCGGTCGATGCGGGTGCTCAAGCCGGGCGGGGTGTACGTGGGCCTGACCGACCCCAGCCGGCTGCCCGAACTGCTCGTCAAGGCCGAGGCGCTCGGTGTGGGCGCCAAGACCGTGTCCGTGGCGCCGGACCACGCCGCGCTGGAGCACCTGGCCGGGCTGGTGGAGCGCGGAGAGCTGCGGGCGGTCGTCGCCGAGACGTTCCCGCTGGAGGACGTCGTCAAGGCGCACGAGGTCGGCGAGGCCAACCGGACCACGGGCAAGCTGGTGCTCACCGTCTGAGGCCGTCCACCACCAGGTCGACGGTGGCGACCAGGAACTCGTCGGTGACCAGCCGGCCGGTCACCAACAGGTGGAAGTAGGGCGGCCCGAGCACCGCCTCGATCACCCGCTCGGGGTCGACGGGCGCGATCTCGCCGCGTTCGACGGCACGGCGGACCACCTCGCCGTCCACCGCGAGGCGTTCGGTCCAGAACGCGCGGCTGGTCGCGGCCACCGCGTCGTCGTGCGGCGAGAGGGCGACGGCGACCCGCACCATCGCCTGCACCTCGACCGCGGTCAGGTTCGCGATCGCGGCTCGGACCAGGGCGAGCAGGTCTTCCCGCAGGTCACCGGTGTCCGGGATGGGCACCCGGTCGGTCGCGCGGGCGCGGATCGCGTCGAGCAGCAACGCCTCCTTCGTGCCCCAGCGCCGGTAGACGGTCGTCTTGTTGACGCCCGCGCGCCGGGCCACGCCTTCCAGGCTCAGGTTGTGGTAGCCGGCCGCGGCCAGTTCGGCGAGGCCGGCTTCCAGCACGGCGGCGCGGACCTGCGCGCTGCGACCACCGGGACGACGGCGTGGCTCGGGCACGGCGAGGACCTTAACGCAACTCGTTGTTGCGCGAAGGACGATCCGCCGGGAGACTAAAAGCAACATCGTGTTGCTTTTAGTCCTGGGGGTTGTGATGAACGCTGACCACAGCAGGCGTGCCGTGCTGGGCGGGATGCTCGGCGCGGGGGTCGTCGGGGCCGGCCTGGCCGCGGTGCCCGGCCTGGCCGCGGCCGAGGACCGGGGTGCGCGGGGCCGCTACGCGGGCAAGGTCGTGCAGATCACCGGCGCGACGTCGGGCATCGGCGAGGCCACCGCGCGGGCGTTCGCGGCGGCCGGTGCGAAGGTGGCGTTCTGCGGCAGGCGGACCGCGCTGGGGCGGCAGGTGGAGCGGTCCATCCGCGAGGCGGGCGGTGACGCCACCTACATCGCCGCCGACGTGCGGGTGCCGTCGTCCGTGCGGGAGTTCGTGGATGGCGCGGTGCGGCGGTACGGGCGGGTGGACATCGCGTTCAACAACGCGGGCGTGCAGGTCAACGCCGACCTGGACGACGTCACGGTCGAGCAGTGGGACGACGTGATGAACACGAACGCGCGCGGCGTGTTCCTGGCGATGAAGTACCAGGTGCCGCACCTGCGGGCGGGCGGCGGCGGGCACATCATCGTCAACTCGTCCGTCGGCGCGATCGTCGGCAGGCCCGGCCTGTCCACCTACCAGGCGACGAAACAGGCCGTGCGCGCGCTGGTGCAGTCGGCGGCCCTGGAGTACGGCGTGGACGGCATCCGCGTGAACGCGATCATGCCGGGCATCACCGACACCCCGATGATCCGCCCGGCCGAGTTGGACGAAGCCACGTGGAACCAGGCCAAGGTCGCGCTGGGCCGGTTGAACGTGGACGGCCTGAAGCGGATCGCGTCACCGGACGACATCGCCCGCGCCGTGCTCGCCCTGGCGTCCGACGACCTGGCGTACCTGACCGGCGCCGCCATCCCGGTGGACGGCGGCATCGTCGCGGGCCGCCGCATGCTCCTGCCGCAGCTGCCTTCGTGACCCCTAGGATCGGCTGAAATCCGCCGTCCCGCCTCGTGGAGCGCCCGTGTCACGACCTGAGTTATTCACGTACACGGGCGCTCTTCGCGTGCTGGGGAAGTACGAACGGCCGTGGTTGGAGAAGTTCGACATGGCGTTGGGCGGCGCCATCCTGGCCGGTGGCGCGCTCGGCGGGGCGGACGTCCTCGGGCTGATCGACCCCAAGAACGAGGCCATGTCGTCGTTGCGGAAGGTGCTCGACGGAGTCTCGGCCAAGATGACCGGCTTGTCCGGCGTGCACCGCCAGGAACTGGTGTCCGCCGCACACACCGTGATCGCCGTGAACTCGGTGTTCGACGCCTTCCGCGACCAGCTCGGGCCCGCGTTCGACCGGCTCGACATCACCGATCGCGAGAAGTTCCGGATGCTCGGCGTCGAGCCGGCGGGGAAGAACGAGGCCTCCGCCCTGCCCGCGTTGGCGGAGCTGGACGTCCCGGCCCCCGACGCCACGCGCGGTTTCCAGCAGAACCTCGAAGGCCCGCTCAAGCACTTCTTCTCCAGGACCGCGGCGGCGGTGGCGGACTTCCTCTCCGGGCTGGCGCAGTGGCCCGCCCTGTCGGCCGGGTTGGACCACGGCTGGCTGTCGACGGTCGCCGGGGGAAGCGTCGAGCACTACGAGCACCACTACCTCGGACTGGCGTCGGCGATCCCGGAGTTCGGGGTCTGGACGTTCATCGGCGAGCACTCGGCCACGCGCGCCGCCGTCGAGGCGGGTAACGCGCAGCTGGCGCGAGCCCTGGCCGCACAGGCCGAATCGCTGGAGCGCTTCGCCCTGCTGCTGTCGGCCACGTCGTCGAGGTCCCAGCCGGACCGTTCCTACCGGGCGAAGCTGGAGCGGGCGGCGACGGCCACGCTCGCCAAGCCCTTGCTCCGGACCGACCAGGACACCCACCCCGTCAACGCCCGCTTCCCGTCCGTGGAACGCGGTTTCGTCGCACCCCGCTACCGGGTCGCCGTGCACGACGAGGAAGCCGTGCCGTCGTCCGAGGAGTGGTGGTCGTCGCACACCGCGGTCGAGGAGGACATCGACGCGTTCCTGGCGGCGCACCTGTCGAGCCCGACCAGCACCGATCGGCCGTCGCTGGTGCTGGGGCACCCCGGCGCGGGCAAGTCGCTGCTGATGGAGGTGCTCGCGGCCCGGCTGCCCGCGTCCGGGTACACGGTGGTGAACGTCCAGCTGCGCAAGGTCAACGCCGACGACGCGGTCCGGGCGCAGATCGAGACGGCGTTGACCGATGTGCTGGCGGAGAAGGTCGACTGGGGCAGGCTCGCCGACGAGTGCGACGACAGCATCCGCGTCGTGCTGCTGGACGGGTTCGACGAGCTGGTCCAGGCGAGCGGCGTGACGCAGTCCAACTACATCAAGCAGGTGCGCGACTTCCAGCAGGGCGAGGCCGCCGTGGGTCGGCCGGTGGCGGTCGTCATCACGTCGAGGACCCTCGTCGTGGACCGGGCGCGCATCCCGCACGGTGTGCCGATCGTGAAGCTGGAGGAGTTCGACAATCCCCGCATCGGCAAGTGGCTCGACGCGTGGAACACCGCGAACACCGCCACCCCGGACTTCCGGCCCCTCGCTCTGGAGGACCTGCTCCGCCACGGCGACCTGGCCCGGCAGCCGCTGATCCTGCTCATGCTGGCCATCTACGCGGCCGACGCGGAGAGCGGTCGGCTGGACGACGAGAACCTGTCCCAGGCCGAGCTGTACGAGCGGCTGATCGACTCGTTCGTGGTGCGGCAGGCCCGCGGGAGGGGCCCGCCGCCGAGGAGGGCATTCTCGGCTTCGTCCAGGACTACCTTTGCCGCGCACAAGGTCGTGGGGACCTTCCCTGACCTGGCCTCGGCGCTCGATGCGCTCCGGCGCATGGAGGCCTAGAGGAACACGTTGCCGGTCGGGATCTTGGGGCGGCCCAGCGGCGGGTGGTCGTGGATGGTGGCGGAGTGGTAGACCGCGACGGTGTCCTCGGCGATCTTCGACCAGTCGAAGTCGGTGCCCAGGCGGGACTTCGCGGCGCGGGCTCGGCGTTGGGCGGCGGGGCGGTCGTCCAGGACGGAGCGGACCGCGCCGGCCAGGGCCTCGATGTCGCCGGGCGCGAAGGACAGGCCGGTGACGCCGTCCAACACGACTTCGCCCAAGCCGCCCGCGGTGGACGCGACCAACGGGGTGCCGGCCGCCGCCGCTTCCAGCGCGACGATGCCGAACGGCTCGTACTTGCTCGGCAGCACGACCGCGTCCGCCGCCGCCAGCGCCGCCGCCAACGCGCGGTCCGGCAGGTGGCCGACGAAGTCGACCGCCCGCCGCACCTTGTGCTTGCGCGCCTGCTCCACGAGCCAATCCCGGTGCGTCCCGGTGCCGGCCACGACCAGCCGCGTGCCGGGGTGGATGCGGCGGATGCGGGGCAGGGCGGCGATCAGGTCCTGCACGCCCTTCTCCCACTCCAGCCGACCGAAGAACAGCAGCAGCGGCGCACCGGACGGGCTGTGCGCGGCTCGCGCGGCGGCCACGTCGGAGGAACGCACGCGCCACCGGCGTGGCTCGATGCCGTTGTGAAGCACCGTGACGGACGACGGGTCCACCTCGAACAGGTGCGCCACCTCGGTCCTCATCGCCGACGAGCACGTGATCAGCGCGTCCGCCCGGTTCGCCAGCCACCACTCGACCGAGTGCACCTGCTGGTTCAACGTCTGCGACAGCCACCCGCTGTGCCGCCCGGCCTCCGTCGCGTGCACGGTCGCCACCAGCGGCGCGCCACACACCTCCGACAGGGCGATCGCGGGGTGCGTGACCAGCCAGTCGTGCGCGTGCACGACGTCCGGCCGCCAGTCCGCCAGCAACCTCGACCCGGCGCGCGTCATCGCGTGACCCATGGCCAGCGTCCACGCCACCAGGTCCCGCTCGAACACCAGGTGCGTCGGGTCCTCGGCCACCCGGATGAGGCGCACGCCGTCGACCACGCTGTCCGTCGTCGGGTGCGTGATCGCGTCCGACCCGGCGGGCTGCCGGCACAGCACGACCACCTCGTGCCCCTGCGCCGCCAGGTGCCCGGCCAGCGCGTGCACGTGCCGGCCCAATCCGCCGACGACGACCGGCGGGTACTCCCAGGACAACATCAGCACGCGCATGGGCCATCCTCGTGTTCGACTGCCGCTGCTTTCCGGACGGCCGCCTGATCGACGCGACCTCGCACGGCGGTCCAGTCTGCGGGCAGTGTGCCGGTGGCGGCTAGGGGCAGGGGTTCGCGGGCCCGGGGCGGCGTCACCTGGCCAGCCCTCGCGCGTCGAGGTGGCCGAACGGGCCGTCGACCAGGCGCAGTTCGGCCGCCCGCGCACGCCCGTGCCCGGCTCGCCGGAGCGCGACCAGCTCGCTGAACCGGTCCGCGTGCACCTTGGCCCGGTACCGGGCGTAGTCGGCGGCCGAGTCCTTGGTGACCATGAACGCCCAGTCGCTGGACAGCGCCAGCAACGCCTCCCGCACGGCCTGGTCGGCGACCGGGTCGCGCACCACGCCGGACAGGTCCAGCGCGAGCAGTTCCCGCTGCACCTCGGCGTTGCCGTGCACGATGTCGACGACCTGCGGCCCGTTCCACACCTGCCAGTCCTTGCCCGAGCCCCACGACGACGGCGGCACGTCGACCGGCGTGCCCACGTGCCCGGCCTCGACGGCGCCGCGCAACGTCGTCACCCGCACCCCCGCCGGGGGCAGCAGCCGCAGCACCGCTTCCAGCCACGCCGGACCCTCGTGCCACCAGTGCCCGTACAGCTCGGTGTCGTACGCGGCGACCACCAGGGACGGTTTGCCGTGCTGCTCCTTCAACGCCCGCAGCCGCCGCACCACGGTGTCCACGAAGTCCGCCGCGTGCCGCTGCACGGCCTGTGCCGCCAGGTCCGGGTCGTACGGCCGCTTGTCGGACGGCTCGACGTGCTTGCCCGTCACCCGCGACGGCTTGAGCCCGCTGGGGTGGTCGTAGGTGTGGAAGTCCCGGTACGCCGGGTCGCCCGGGTAGCCGACCTTGGGTGACCACACCCGGTACGACACCTCCAGGTCACGCCCGAACGCCACCACGTCCGACGTGCCGACCGGCCTGCCCGCGGCGGTGTCGCCGCGCAGCGACGGCCCGTCCACCAGGAACCGCCGCACACCGGCCCGCGCGTAGTCGTGCTCCAGGCCCGGCGCGTACGCGCATTCCGGCGCCCAGATGCCCTCCGGCGTCGTCCCGATCCGCAACGCGGTGTCGTCCAGGCCCGTCCGCAACGAGAACGCCCGCAGCCGCGGGTCGAGCAGCGGCTGGAACGGGTGCGCGGCCGGTCCGCCCAGCAGTTCGACCACCCGCGAGTCCACAAGGGACCGCAGGACCGGCGAGAAACCGTGCCGCCAGCGCGTTTCGAAGCGGTCCAACGCCCACGCCGACGCGCGGTGCTCGCGCGTGGCCAGGTCGGGCAGCCGGGACGACGCGCTGTGCGCCCGCAGCTGCCAGTTGCCCAACCAGTCGTGCAGGCCGCGCAGGCTGTACGGGTCGTCCAGCTGCGCGGCCAGGATCGGCGTGACGCCCAGCGTCAGCACGTCCTCGCGGCCCTCGGCGGCGAACCGCTCCAGCAGGTCCACCACCGGCAGGTACGAGTGCGCCCACGCCTGGTACAGCCACTCCTCGCCGACCGGCCAGGCGCCGTGGTGCGCCAGCCACGGCAGGTGGCTGTGCAGGACCAGGCAGAACGTCCCCTCGTGCGTCACGGGCGCACCGCCACGGCCACCAGGTCCAGGCTCGCGTCCAGGTCGTCGGTGGTGATCTCGAAGTCCTCCGCGCGCACCGACGCCACGGCGGCCAGCAGGTCCTCGGGCCAGTCGCCACCGTCCACCACCACGGCCACCTGCGCGTCGATGATCGACCCGCCGAACCGCTCGTCGAGCGCGCGCAACGCCGGGCCGTGCCGCAGACCGGCCAGCAGCTCGACCCGCAGACCGGCGCCGACCAGCAGCTCGTGCAGCTCGGCGGGCGCCAGTTCCCGGGTGTGGAACGGGTTGAGCGGCGTGTCGCGGCCGGGGGAGAACGTGATGCGGTTCGGCGTGGTGACCAGCAGCCGCCCGCCGGGTCGCAGCACCCGCGCGCACTCGGCCAGGAACCCCTCCTGGTCCCACAGGTGCTCGATGACCTGCAGGTTCGCCACCACGTCCACGCTCGCGTCGCGCAGCGGCAACGACGCCAGGTTGCCGCGCAGCACCGCCAGTTCCGGGTACGCGCGGCCGGCGTGCGTCGCGGTCAGCTCGTCGTAGTCGAGCGCGACGACCCGTTCGGCGTGCCGGGCGATCAGCGCGGCGCCGTAGCCCTCGCCGCAGCCGGCCTCCAGCACCACCGCGCCGCCGCAGTGCCGGACCAGGTCCAGGTACGCCGCCTCGTGGCGCCGGAACCAGTAGTTCTCCTCGGCGATCCCGGGCACGGTGCGCTCACCGGTGAGGGGCAGCGGCTCGACGGTCACCCGACCAGACTAGTTGCTCGTTACTCGTGGGTAGGCATCGCCCGTCCGTTGGGCTGTCACTGTTTCGTGTGAACTTGTCGCCACTCGATTGTCGGTATTTGTTGCTGTGTGCATTAACAATGAATCGGTCGATTCGGGAAAGCAGCACTATCGGGTGACCTAAGCCGAGGCTGGGCCGATCTTCCCTGATGGTGTTTCCGCAGCCAGCGGCACGCATCGACGGTATCGCACCAGGGTAGTCGAGGGTGGTCATGTGCCGGTTGGGTGCCTTACGCTCGGTACCCTCGGCCAATCTTCGAACGAGCGGGGCCGCCATGGGTGCGAAAGAGCCGGAGATTGTTCCGCTGCACGCGGGTTTCGACATCGTCTACCGAGGTTTCCACCGCCGTCAGGTGATCGAGCACCTGGAGAACCTGGACGAGCAGCTCAAGTACAACGCCCTCGACCGCGCCGAGGCGCTGGCCCAGGCCGCCGACCTCCGCAAGCTGCTGGAGATGACCCGCGGCGACCTGGACGCGGCGCGGGCCCGCATCGAGCGGCTGGAGAAGTCGCCCAACACGACCACCGGCGCGTCCGAGCGGCTGCACCGGATGCTGACGCTCGCCGAGGACGAGGCGAACGACCTGCGGCTGCGCGCCGAGCAGGACGTCGCGGCGTTGCGCGAGCGCACCGAGGCGGAGTTGGCGGACCTGCGGCGCCGGGTCGAGGAGGAGTTGGCCGCGCAGCGGGCCGAGGCCGACGCGCACGCGCGGGAACAGCGTGACGCGGCCAACCAGCGGGCCGCCGAGCTGGACCAGCGCGAGGTCGACCTCGAACGCCGTCAGGCCGAGGTCGAGGCGCACTTGAGGGCCCGGGCCGAGGAGGTCGAGGCCGAGTGCGCGGCCGCCGTGGCCAAGGCGAAGCAGGAGGCGGACCGCGTGCTGAGGGAGGCGGCCGAGCGGTGCGCGCAGCTGGAGGCCGACTCGGACGCCAAGCGCACCAAGGCGCAGAACTTCTTCGAGCTGACCATGAACCGGCGCCGCCACGAGGCCGAGCAGCACTTCGCGGAGCAGGAGGAGCTGGCGAAGGCGCGCGCCGCGTTCCTGATCAAGCTCGCCGCCCGTGAGGCGAGCAGGCGCATCGACGAGGTCCAGCGGCAGGCCGACGAGCTGCGCGAGTTGCGCCAGACGGTGGCCGCCCAGTTCGCCTCGGCCCGCGTCGCGTTGGACACGGCGGCCGACCGCGTGCCCAGCCTGATCCCGGAGCAGACGACCGCCGAGCAGGTGAACGCGGAACCGGTGGCCGTGGAAGCGGTGGAGGTCGTGCCGCCGGAGGTCGGGCAGGCGGCGACCGACGGCGCACGGGTCGGTGCTTGATGGCGTTGCGGCTCGTCCTGCTGTCCGCGGTGGGCTTGGCGGTCGTGGGCTTGGTACCGGTCTTCGCCGTCCACGGCGGCGAGGCCGCGGGCGCGGTCACGCGTCCGACGAAGGCGCCGGTGCGGCCGACGGTCGAACCGGCGGGGGAGTTCCCGATCGGGCCGGGCGGGCAGGCCGTCCGGTCGAGTGAGGATGGGTGATGTCCGGGGTGGCGGTGGTGTTCGGGCTGTGCGCCTTGTCGTTCGCGGCGGGCTGCGTGCTGACGGCGGTCATGCTCCGGCGCGAACAACCACCCGAACCCGCCGCCGAACCGACACCGCCACCGCCGGTGCCCCGGCCGGAACCGCTGTTCCCGCCGCAGGACTACGCGACCAAGCCGATCCACCGCAACCCGGTGATGGGCATCCCGACCGCGCTGCCCGCACCGCGATCCGCCCGACCGAACCTGGCCCTGGTGCCGGATCCGCCGCCGGGGACCGAGCTGCCGGTGCGGCAGGACGCCGTGCGCCGGATGCACGTGGTGCGCACCGGGCCGACGCCCGAACCGCTCGAACCACCCGCGGAGGATGCGACAACGGCCGACTTGGTGGCGGTTGCCGAACGGGGCGAGCCCGCCGCCGAGGTCACCGGGCCCGCTGAACCTGCCGGACCTGCCGAGGCCGTCGCCGAAGCGGCCGAGGGCGCCGAACCGGTCACCGAGCCGGCCGGGCCCGCGGCATCATCCGGGCCGGCCGAGCCTGCCGACGAAACCGGTGAGCCGATGGTCATCCAGGTGTCGGTGCGGTCGGAGCCGGTCCGGCGCACGGCCGAAGCGGCCCGCCGGGAATCCGACCGGTAGCGGGCCGCTGAACGGCGGCGGCTGTCAGCGCTTGCGGAACTTGCGCAGCAGCTGCTGGGCCTTGGCCTTGTTGCGGGGGTCGCGCGCCGCTTGCTTGACCTGCTCGGTGACCCGACGGCCCTGCGGACTGCGGGCGAACGCGGCGAGCTTGCTGAACAGAGATGCCATGTCCACCTCCTTCCCTGCACGCTCAACGCTCAAACCCCGCACGGAGTTCCTAAACCGGCGAAACGGTCACGCCCACCGCCCCGGGGCCGACGTGCGCGCCGATCGCCGAGCTCACCTGGGTCACCAGGAACCGCCGCACGTTGGGCAGCTTCGCGCGCAGCTGCTCCAGCACGCTGCCCGCGCGATCGGCCGCGTCGAAGTGCTCGACCGCGATGTCCACGGCCTCCTGACCGGCCCGCTTGACCGCGATCTCGACCAGCTTGCGCACCGCCCGCTCGGTGCCGAGCACCTTGTCCAGCGGCGCGATCCGCCCGTCGATGACGGTCAACAGCGGTTTCATCGACAGCGCCGAGCCGAGCAGGGCGGCGGCCTTGCCGATCCGACCACCGCGCCTCAGGTACTCCAACGTGTCGACGTACAGCAGTTCGCTGCTGCGCCGGACGGTGTGCTGCGCGGCCGACACGACGCGGTTCGCGTCACCTCCCGCGGCGGCCACGGTGGCGGCGGCGACGACCGCGTAGCCGAGGCTCATGCCGCACGTCTGCGTGTCCACGACGTGCACCGGGACCTGCGCCTGGGCGGCGGCCTGCCGGGCCGCCTCGACGGTCTGGGACAGGCCGGTCGACACGTGCAGCGACACGATCGCCTCCGCGCCGGAGGCGGCCGCGTCGGCGTAGGACCAGAAGAACGCGCCGGGGTCGGGTGGCGCGGTGGCCACGTCCAGCTGCCCGCGCAGGGCGTCGACCAGCTTCGGCACGGGCACGCGGACCTCGTCCTCGACCCAGTCGCCGATGCGCACCTGGATCTGCGCGACGGTCACGCCGAGCTTTTCGGTCAACTGCGGCGGCAGGCAGGCGGTGGAGTCCGTGACAATCGCTACTCGCCGTGACATGCGCTCGAACGTAGCCCAATAGGGGGAGTGTCTGTAACGCCATCGTGCGGACAGACGACATTGTCCGAATAGCCTGGAACGCACCAGTGAGCATCATCACCCGTCGGGGGTGCTTGCTGTCGTTTGCACCCGTGCTACCGGTGGGTAACATGCGGGTGGCAGACACCACCATGCCAATGCGGCGATGACATGGCAGGGTCACGAGCAATCCGGCGACCGCAGGCAACTACCGTCGCCCACCCACGTCGCCGCCCGTCCGCAGGAGGTCGAAGAGGACCCATGAACATTGTCGTCCTGGTCAAGCAGGTGCCCGACACCTGGTCCGAGCGCAAGCTCGCCGACGCCGACCACACCCTCGACCGCGAGTCCGCGGACGCCGTGCTCGACGAGATCAACGAGCGCGCCGTGGAAGAGGCGCTGCTGCTCCAGGAGGCGCACGGCGGCGAGGTGACCGTCGTCGCGATGGGTCCCGACCGCGCGACCGACGCGATCCGCAAGGCCCTCTCCATGGGCGCGGACAAGGCGGTGCACATCTCCGACGAGGCCCTGCACGGTTCCGACGCGCTCACCACCGCGAAGGTGCTGGCCAAGGCCATCGGCACGATCGAGGGCTACGACCTGGTCATCGCGGGCAACGAGGCCACCGACGGCCGCGCGGGCGCGGTGCCGGCGATGCTGGCCGAGCTGCTGGGCGTGCCGCAGGTCACGCAGGTGCGCAAGCTCACCGTCGAGGGCGGCACGGTGAAGGCCGAGCGGGAGACCGACGAGGGCGTCGCGCACCTGGAGGCGAGCCTGCCCGCCGTGGTCAGCGTGAACGAGAAGATCAACGAGCCGCGGTACCCGTCGTTCAAGGGCATCATGGCGGCGAAGAAGAAGCCGGTCAGCACGCTCACGGTCGCCGACCTGGGGCTGGACGCGGGCGAGGTCGGCCTGGGCGCCGCCTGGTCGCAGGTGCTGGAGTCGGCGCCGAAGCCGCCGCGCGGTGCCGGTCAGCGTGTCGAGGACTCGGGTGACGGCGGTGCGAAGATCGCCGAGTACCTGGTCGGCCAGAAGCTCATCTGAAGGCGAGGAATCCAATGTCTGAGGTACTCGTCCTCGTCGACCACGTCGACGGCGAGGTCAAGAAGGTCACCTATGAGCTTCTATCCGCCGCGCGCGGTCTCGGCGAGCCGGCCGCGGTGGTGGTCGGATCGCCCGGCACCGCGGGCAAGGTGAGGGAGTCCCTGGGCCGCTACGGCGCCGTGAAGGTGTACGCGGTGGAGTCCGAGGACGCCGTCAACCACCTGGTCACGCCGAAGGTGGACGCGCTCGCCGCGATCGCGGGCACCGCGTCGCCCGCCGCCGTGCTGGTGTCGGCGACGCTGGAGGGCAAGGAGGTCGCGGGCCGGCTCGCCGTGCGGCTGGACTCCGGCCTGCTCTACGACGCCGTCGACCTCGACGGCGAGGGCGTCGCCACGCAGTCGATCTTCGGTGGCGCGTACGTGGTGAAGTCCAAGGTCACCAAGGGCGTGCCGGTCATCGCCGTGCGCCCCGGTGGCGTCGAGGCGTCCGAGTCCCCGGCGGACGCGGTCGAGCAGGCCGTCGAGCTGCCGGCCGCGAACCCGGCGCTGGTCACCAAGGTGACCGGCCGCGAGCCGGTCGTCGGCGGCGACCGCCCGGAGCTGACCGAGGCGTCGGTCGTCGTGTCCGGTGGTCGTGGCGTGGGCAGCGCGGAGAGCTTCGAGGTCGTCGAGAAGCTGGCCGACAGCCTCGGCGCGGCGGTGGGCGCGTCCCGGGCCGCGGTGGACTCCGGCTACTACCCGCACCAGTTCCAGGTCGGCCAGACCGGCAAGACGGTCTCGCCGCAGCTGTACATCGCGCTGGGCATCTCCGGCGCGATCCAGCACCGGGCGGGCATGCAGACGTCCAAGACGATCGTCGCGGTCAACAAGGACCCGGAGGCGCCGATCTTCGAGATCGCCGACTTCGGCGTCGTGGGCGACCTGTTCGCGGTCGCGCCGCAGTTGACCGAGGAAGTCGCCAAGCGCAAGGGCTGACCTGCCGGTTCGTCCACGGGGGCCGTCTCGCCGCACGCGAGGCGGCCCCCGCGCCGTTCACGACCACACCGCGGCTTAACCGACCTGCCACTGAGGCGTCATCGGAACGACCTGCTCCCGGTCGCCAACCGGTCGGTAGACCAGAGCCATGACGCAGCCGCAACTGCTTGTCAGCACCGGTGACGCCGCTTCCGACGCGCCGCGCTACTCCCTGCTGGTCGCGCGTGACAGCGACGAGGTCGTGGCCGCGCAGCGGCTGCGGCACGAGGTGTTCGCCACCGAGATGGGCGCCGTGCTGCACAGCTCCGTGCCGGGGCACGACGTCGACTACTTCGACCAGTACTGCGACCACCTCGTGGTGCGCGACGACCGGACCGGCGACATCGTCGGCACCTACCGGATGCTGCCGCCCGAGCGCGCCGCCGAGGCGGGCCGGCTGTACTCCGACGGCGAGTTCGACCTGTCCGCCCTCGACGCGCTGCGGCCGTCGCTGGTGGAGACCGGCCGGTCGTGCGTGCACCCCGACCACCGCAACGGCGCCGTGGTGTCGTTGGTGTGGGCCGGGATCGCCCGGTACATGCTGCTGTCCGGGCACTCGTGGCTGATCGGCTGCGCCTCCGTGCCGCTGCACGACGGCGGTTCGTTCGCGGCGGGCGTCTGGGACGTGGTGCGGGCCAAGCACCACGCGCCCGAGGAGTACCGGGTGACGCCGTTGACGCCGTGGGACGTCGACTCCGTGGCGCGGCCGGACAAGACCGTGCTGCCGCCGCTGCTCAAGGGGTACCTGCGGCTGGGCGCGTGGGTGTGCGGGCGGCCCGCGCTGGACGCCGACTTCGGCGTGGCCGACCTGCCCGTGCTGCTCGGGATGGAACGCGTCGACCAGCGGTACCTGAAGTTCTTCCTCGGGGAGACGGCGTGAGCAAGCACGCGTGGATGCCCGTGTCGCCGTGCGGCGACGGGTGCGTCGACCACTCGACGGCCTCCGTCGGCACGGTGCGGGTGGTGTGGCGGGTGGTGACGGCGTCGGCCGTGATGCTGTCCGGGGTGCTCGTGGTCCTCGCGGTCCTCTGCGTGCGCGGGCAGGCGCGTTCGGTGCTGCTGCGGCGCTGGTTCCGGGCGCTGCTGCGGGCGTTCGGCGTTCGGCTGCGGGTGGTCGGGCCGGTGTTCCAGGACAACCCGGGACGTGGTGTGCTCGTGGTGTCCAACCACGTGTCCTGGTTGGACGAACTGGCGATCGACGCCGTGCAGCCGATCCGGATGGTGGCCAAGCGCGACATCCGCGACTGGCCGGTGCTGGGCCGGCTGATCACCGCCGCCCGGACGGTCTACCTGGACCGGGAGCGGCTGTCGCTGCTGCCGGGGACGGTGGCGGAACTGGCGGCGGCACTGCGGGACGGCGCGGCCGTCGGCATCCACGCCGAGGGGACGACGTGGTGCGGCGTGGCGTCCGGGCGCTACCGGCCGGCGCTGTTCCAGGCCGCGCTGGACGCCGGCGTGCCGGTGCGGCCGGTGGTGCTGCGGTACCTGCAGGGTTCCACGACGTCCACCCGGCCCGCGTTCATCGGGTCCGACACGCTGGTCGACTCGATGCGGCGGGTGCTGCGCTCGCGCGGGCTGGTGGTGGAGGTGCACGTGCTGGACGAGGTCGCACCCGGCCGCGCGTCGACCCGGCGGGAACTGGCGGCACTCGTGCAGCAGGAGTCCGAACGGGTCGCGTACAACCCGGTCGCGGTGCCCGCGCAACGGGTGCACGCCACCTCGAAGACCGCACAGGCCGCCTGACGGGTCCGCGGGTGGCCCGCACCCCCAGTGCGGGCCACCCGCGGACCGCGGGGCACCGCCTCAGCAGGCCTTCACCGACACGGAGTGGACCCGGCCGGAGATGTTGTAGATCGTCACCTTGCCCCAACTGCCGCTCTTGGTCACGTTGTAGGTGTAGCCCGACTGGACCTGCCGGCTGCGCTTCGCGCCGGCGGGCACGTCGGCCTGCTGCACGACGAGCTCGCCCGCCTTCGACCCGCTGGCGTAGATGATGGAGAACAACCTCGGGCCGCTGCAGTTGTTGGTCCAGTTGATGTAGCCGTAGCTCGCGGCGGACGCCGGGACCGCCGTGACGGCGAGCCCGCCGAGGGCCAAGCCGAGGGAAGCGAGCAGGACGGTCAAGCGCTGACGCACGGGTTCTCCTTCGGGCACGAATGGATCACCGGCGAACCTAGTGCCGCGACACCGACCACCACGTGGGCTGTTCGCACCACACGTGCGCGCGGACCGGACGCGTCCTGAACTGCGTCATATGGCCTTGACCTCGACCTGGGTGGAGGTTGAACCATTGAGCCGTGACGACGACGACCGACGCGCCCGCCAAGAGCAACCTGTGGACACCTGAACGGCGAGGCCCGACGGTCGGGATCATCCTGCTCGTCACGCTGCTCGCGTTCGAGAACATGGGCGTCAGCACGGCGATGCCGCAGATGGTCGCCGACCTCGACGGCAACGACCTCTACGCGTGGCCGTTCCTGGCGTTCCTCGCCGCCAGCGTGGTCGCCACCGTGCTGTCCGGACGGCTCAGCGACCTGCGCGGGCCGCGGCCGTCGTTGCTGGTCGGACCCGCGCTGTTCCTGGTCGGCCTGCTCGTCGCCGGACTCGCCCAGGACATGTCGCTGCTGCTGCTCGGCCGGGTGCTGCAGGGCTTCGGCGGCGGTGCGCAGGTGGTCGCGGTCTACGTACTGATCGGGCTGGTCTACCCGGAACGGGACCGGCCCGCGGTGTTCGGCATGCTCGCGTCGGCGTGGGTGGTGCCGTCGCTGGTCGGACCGGCGGTCTCCGGGTGGCTGACCGAGGCGCTGAGCTGGCGCTGGGTGTTCCTGGGACTGGCACCGTTCGTGCTGCTGGGCGTGCTGCTGCTGGTGCCCGTGCTGCGGAACCTGCCGCCGCACACCCCGGACTCCAACACCCGGCGCGGGCTGCCGTTGGCCGCGCTCGGCGCCGGGCTCGGTGTCGCGGCGCTGAGCTGGGCCGCGCAGCACCCGCACGGCCTGAACCTGGTGATCGGCCTGGTCGGACTGGCGGTGCTGGCACCCGCGCTGCGCGTGCTGCTGCCCAAGGGAACCCTCACCGCGCGTCGCGGCCTGCCGGTGACGATCCTGGCCCGAGCGCTGCTCGCCGGCTCGTTCTTCGCGGCCGAGGCGTTCATCCCGCTGACGCTGACCGCCGTGCACGGCTACTCGGCCATCGCCGCCGGCATCCCGCTCACGCTGAGCGCGCTCGGCTGGTCCAGCGCCGCCTGGTGGCAGTCCCGCAGGCCGGACATCCCGCGCGAGAAGCTGGTGCGTTGGGGGTTCGTGCTCAACGCCGCGGGTATTTCCGGAGTGACGCTCATCGCACCGGCATGGGGTCCGGCGTGGGCGACCCCGGTGCTGTGGGCGATCGCCGGAGCGGGAATGGGGATGGCCATGTCGAGCCTGAGCGTGCTCACCCTCGGCGCGTCGTCCGAGGTCGACCGGGGGTTCAACTCCTCGGCCCTGCAGATCAGCGACATGCTCGGCTCGGCGCTGCTGGTCGGCCTCGGCGGTGTGCTGGTCACCACGTTCGCCTCGGCCACCGCGCCGACGGCCGCCGTGGTGCCGTTCGACCTGCTGATGGTGGGGGTCGCGGTGCTCGGTGCGGTGCTCGCCGGGCGGCTGGGCAGGGCTACCCTGGAAAGCTGATGGCCTACTTCGACCACGCCGCCACGACCCCCATGCTCCCCGAGGCGATCGAGGCGATGACACGGGCGTTGTCCACGACGGGCAACGCCTCGTCGCTGCACACCTCGGGACGGCGGGCGCGGCGGCTGGTCGAGGAAGCGCGGGAGGACATCGCGGACGCCCTCGGCGCGCGCCCCTCCGAAGTGATCTTCACCAGCGGCGGCACGGAGAGCGACAACCTCGCGGTCAAGGGCATCTACTGGTCCCGCCGCACGTCCCGCCGCCGTCGCGTGGTGGCCACGTCGGTCGAGCACCACGCCGTGCTGGACGCCGTGCAGTGGCTGGCCGAGCACGAGGGCGCCGAGGTCACCTGGGTGGAGCCCGACGGACTGGGCCGGATCAGGCCCGAGGCGCTGCGCGACGCCCTGGACGACGACGTGGCCCTGGTCACCGCGATGTGGGCGAACAACGAAGTCGGCACGATCAACCCGGTGCCCGAGCTGGCGGAGCTGGCCGCCGGGCGCGCGATCCCGTTCCACACCGACGCGGTGCAGGCCGTCGGCGCGGTGCCGGTCGACTTCGCCGCCTCCGGCGCGTCGGCGCTCACGCTCACCGGACACAAGCTCGGCGGGCCGTACGGCGTCGGCGTGCTGCTGCTGGGCCGTGACGTGACGACGACACCCGTGCTGCACGGCGGCGGGCAGGAACGGGAAGTACGGTCCGGCACGCTCGACGTGCCGTCGATCGTGTCCCTCGCCGCGGCGGTGCGGCACGCGGTGGACCACCAGGCCGAGTCGGCGGCGGAACTCGCCGCGCTGCGCGACGAGCTGGTGGCGTCGGTGCGGCGCGTGGTGCCGGACGTGGCGGTGAACGGCGACCCGGTGCACCGGCTGCCCGGCAACGCGCACCTGACGTTCCCCGGCTGCGAGGGCGACAGCCTGCTGATGCTGTTGGACGCCAAGGGCATCGAGTGCTCCACCGGTTCGGCCTGCACGGCGGGCGTGGCGCAGCCCAGCCACGTGCTGCTGGCGATGGGCGTGGACCCCGTGTTGGCGCGCGGTTCGCTGCGGTTCTCGCTCGGCCACACCTCCACGGCGGCCGACGTGCGCGAACTGGCCGAGGTGATCGGCCCGGTGGTGGAGCGGGCCCGCACAGCGGGCATCGCTGGGTTGAAGAGGCTTGCGGGCAAGGCGACGGCGGAGGTGTGACGGGCATGAGGGTGCTGGCGGCGATGAGCGGCGGGGTGGACTCCGCCGTGGCTGCGGCGCGGGCGGTGGCGGCGGGGCACGAGGTGACCGGCGTGCACCTGGCGCTGTCGGCGAAGCCGGGCACGTTGCGCACCGGCGCGCGCGGCTGCTGCACGATCGAGGACGCCCGGGACGCGCGGCGCGCGGCGGACGTGCTCGGCATCCCGTTCTACGTCTGGGACTTCGCGGAGCGGTTCACCGAGGAGGTCGTGGACGAGTTCGTGGCCGAGTACGCGGCCGGCCGCACGCCCAACCCCTGCCTGCGGTGCAACGAGAAGATCAAGTTCGAGGCGTTGCTGGACAAGGCGATCGCGCTCGGCTTCGACGCGGTGTGCACCGGGCACTACGCCCGGTTGTCCACTGTGGACGGTGTGCTGGAGCTGCGCCGTTCGGCGGACGACGGCAAGGACCAGTCGTACGTGCTGGCGTCGTTGACGCACGAGCAGCTGTCGCACGCGATGTTCCCGCTGGGCGACTCGACCAAGGCACAGGTGCGCGCCGAGGCCGCCGAGCGTGGGCTCCAGGTCGCGGACAAGCCCGACAGCCACGACATCTGCTTCGTCCCCGACGGCGACACCCGCGGCTTCCTGACCCGGCGGTTGGGCGAGCAGCCCGGTGTGCTGGTCGACGACGAGACCGGCGCGGTGCTCGGGCGGCACGTGGGCGTGCACGAGTTCACCGTCGGCCAGCGCAAGGGCCTGGGCATCGACGCGCCCGCGCCCGACGGGCGGCCCCGGTACGTGCTGTCGCTGGAGCCGGTGAGCGGCACGGTGCGGGTCGGCGCGGCGGAGAAGCTGAAGGTGACCGAGATCGTCGCGCGGCGGCCCGTGACGCGGATCGAATTCGACGGGCCGGTGGAGTGCGTGGCGCAGGTGCGCGCGCACGGCGGCCTGGCGCCTGCGGTGGCCGAAGTCGTCGATGGTGAGCTGCTGGTTCACCTTCGGGAGCCGTTGAGCGGCGTCGCCCCTGGTCAGGCGGTCGCGGTGTACCGGGAGGACGCGGCGGCGGGCGACTTGGTGCTCGCCAGCGCCACCATCAGTTCGACCCGTTGACCTCGAGGCTTGTGGATTTGTCGGTGTCGCCTGCGACACTGCGTGCGTGCCGTATGACAACGCACGACGCCGGAGGTCGCTGGTGGACATCGGGACCCGGGTGAGGGTGCTCTCGAGCAAGCTCGACCACCCGTCCGCGCAACGTCTCGACGCGGAGCAGTTCGAGCGGCTGCGGGCGGAGGTCCGCACGCTGCGCTGGGTGGTCCGGGAGCGCCTGCACCGGCCCGAGTGGGCCGACCTGATCGCGCAGGTGGAGGCCATGGTGGAACGGGTGGAAGGGCTCGACCCGGCGCTTGCGCGCGAGGTCGAGGTGCCGTCGCAGGCGGGGATGTCGCAAGGGGGAGTGTCGGGGCGCGTTTCGCCGGAGTTGGGGGCGGTGGAGCGGGTGACGGAATGTCGGTGAGGGGCCGGTCGTTGAGCTGCGGCTCGGTGGTGAGGTCGGGCTCGGTGGTGGGGTCGGGCTCGGTGGTGGGGT
>NZ_LWLC01000017.1:0-96118 GCF_001905065.1 Saccharothrix sp. CB00851 | reverse complement strand
GGGTCGGGCTCGGTGGTGGGGTCGGGCTCGGTGGTGGGGTCGGGCTCGGTGGTGGGGTCGGGCTCGGTGACGGGGTCCGGCTCGGCGGTTGGGTCCGGCTCGATTTGACACGGGGCCCCTTACGGGTACTGAAGGCAGGCCAAAGCCGGGCAGGCCTGGCGGGAAAAGCGTCCGCCAAGCCTGCCCGGCTTCGACCAGCCTAAAGCACCCGAACCCCATGTAAAATCGAGCCTTTGCGGTCGGGTTGCGGGTCCGTTGGTGGTCCGTTGGGGTGTCGCTCGTTTGGGCGATAGATGCAACCTTTGACAACCTAAATCGCATTTCTCACGTTAGCCGGAGAAAACGGCCGGCCCGGCGGCGGGGAGGCGTGGGCAGGTGTGGATGGGTGGTGTTTCAGGGGGTCCAGTCGGTGTTCGCGCCGCACAGGACGATGCAGGGCAGGTTGCCTGGGACTTGACCGTCCAGCCAGGCGGCGAAGGGGACGGCGGCGGCTGGTTCGACGGCCAGGCGGAAGTCTTCCCACAGCCGGTCGCGGGCGGCCAGGATTTGTTGGTCGGACACCAGCACCGACGCGACCGGGTGTGTCCGCAGGATGTCGAACGGGACGTCGCCGACGCGGGTGGCGCCCAGGGCTGAGGCGGCGATCGAGTCGACTTCGGCGTCGACGGGTCGGCCTGCGTTCAGGGCGTGGTGCAGGGCGCAGCAGTGCTCCGGCTCGACGGCGATGGTGGGCCTCGCGGAGGCCAGGGCGGTTCCGGCGGCCAGGCCACCGCCGCCGACGGCGACCGTGATGGCGTCCACGTCCGGCGCGTCCTCGATGACCTCGGCGGCGACCGTGCCCTGGCCGGCGACGACGATCGGGTCGTTGTAGGCCTCGACGTAGAAGCCGGGGGTCTCGCGGGCTGCCAGGACGGCCTCGGCGTACGTGTCGCCGTGCCGGATCAGTTTGGCGCCGGCCGCCTCGATCCGGCGGACCTTGCCTTCCGGGGCGCCGGTCGGCACGAACACCGTGGCGTGCAGGCCGAGCAGTTGGGCGGCCTTGGCGACGCCCAGGCCGTGGTTGCCGCCGGAGGCCGTGACCACACGATCCGGTGAACCGGCGGCGATCAGGGTGTTCAGCGCGCCGCGCAGCTTGAACGACCCGGTGAGCTGGAGGTGCTCCAGCTTGAACACGATCGGCCTGCCGTCAACCTCGGTGCGCCACAACGGGGTGCGGCGGGCGTGTGGGCGGATGCGGTCAGCGGCGGCGGCGACGTCGGGGGTCATGGGTCCAGCATGCGCTCATCCGGCGAACCACCTGTAGGTCCACATGACGAGCGTCACCGCGCCCACCACGAAGCACAGCAGCACGATCACCAGGCCGATGAGCACGAGCACGTTCGTGCGCCAGGACGAGTCGCGGTCGTCGGCCACGAGCAGTTCCGCGCGCAGCTGGTCGTTGGCCGCCTCCTGCAGCGCCACCAGGCGTTGGCGGGCGGTCTCGGTGGTGGCGGCTGACTCGCCGCCGGTCCAGTTCATCGCCTCCAGCCGCGCCAGCGGGGTCCGGTAGGCGCGTTCGAACGCGGCCACCTCCGCCTCGTCGCGCACCTCCGACAGGTAGCTCCACCGCCCGGCCTGCGCCGGGTCGCCGAGCAGCCGGTACACCGCGGCGAGGCGCTCGCGCAGGTCCACCCGGTCGGGGTAGCTGGTGACCAGCCCGACCAGCCGTTGTCGGGCCCGCAGGACACTGGCCAGGTCACCGCGTTCGACCTCTTCGGCGGCCTTGCGGAGCGTCAGCTCGAGCGGCATGAGCCACATCGTCCCAGTCCGGGCAACCGTAGGATCTCCGGGTGATCGCGGTGTCGGTGGTGACGTTCGGCCTCGCCTGGTGGCTCGGGCTGTACCTGCTCGTGCGCGACCCCCGGAAACGTCTGCTCCAGCGAGCCTCGATCGGGTTGCTCGCTTACGCCCTGGTGATCGTGCTCCCGTTGCCGGCGATGGCGATGGCGGTGCCCGCGGTGGCGTGGACCGGTGTGGTCGTGTGCTGGCTGCCCGTGCGCTACGACCGTTGGTGGCGGTACAGCGCGCTGCCGTTGCTGGCGGCGGCCTACTTCGCGCCCGTGGTGGTGCTGATCCCGTTGGCGGCGGCTCTGGTGCTGTGCCTGCGGGTGCGGCGGGCGTTGTTGGCGGCGGCGACCATCCTGTTCGGGCTGAGCTGCGCGTTGCTGCTGGTGGACGTGCTGCCCGAGTCGCTGGTGATCGCGTCGGCCGGATTCGACCTGCTGGTGTTCGGCGTGATCGTGGCGGTGGCGGACGCGTTCGACGAGGGCGAGGCGATCCGAGCGGACATGGTGCGCTCGCTGCTCACGTCGGCCGGGTTGGCGGCGGTGTTCGGCGGGCAGGTGGCGTTGTTCCTGGACGACCGGCTGGTGCCGCTGCTGTACGGCACGGTCGCCGCCGCGATCGCGGTGCAGGTGCTGGCCAACCCGCTGGCGCTGCTGGTCGACCGGGTCGCCGTGCCGGACGTGGCCTCCGAACGGGCGGAGCTGCGTGACGCCGCGGACGCCCTGCCACGTCGTCCCCCGCTCGACCCGGCGGGTTTCGTGAAGCTGACCAGGCGTGCGCTGAGCAATTACGGCGACCTGGGGAAGTTGGTCGCGAGCCCGTTGACGGAATTGCCGGTGATCGACGCCCGGCTGGCCGCGCGCGGTGCGTCGGACCAACCGCTGGAACGTGCCGCGGAGTTGAAGTCGTTGTTGCTGGAGGGCATCTGCCGGCTCAAACCGCGCGACGGTGATTTCGGCACCAGCGACGAATGGCGGCACTACAACGCGCTGTACTTCTACTACGTGGTCGGCATCCGGCCGTACAGCAGGCGGACCAAGCGCGAGGACCTCGACCCGGACGCGCGGCGGGCGCTGGCGTGGTTCGTCAACCAGGTGCCCGAGCGGACGCTGCACAACTGGCAGAACGCGGGGGCGAAGCTGGTGGCCGAGGACTTGTTCTCGCAGGTCGACGCCCCGTAACTGGCAGGCGTTGGCAGTGTTTGGCGTACCGCCGGCAGTGCCGACCGCCCTAGCTTTCGAGCCATGACGACAACTCAGGTTCGCCACGACAGCCTCCTCCGCTTCGCCCTCAAGCTCGACGGTGTCGCCTCGGGTGGGCTCGGACTCATCGCCCTGCTGTTCAACGACCTGCCGACCGGATTGCCCCGCGGTCTCGTGATCGGCCTCAGCGTGTTCCTGCTCTTTTACGGCGTGGGTGTTTTCCTGCTCGGTCTCCGCCCCATCCGCCCGTTGGTCGCGGTGGTGATCATCGGCAATTCGGTGTGGGTGCTGGACAGCTTCCTCACCGCTTTCGCCGGGTGGTTCCCGGTCACCGGCCTGGGCGTTTTCCTGATCGTCGCCCAGGCGATCGCCGTGATGGGTTTCATCACCCTTCAGGTGCTGGGTCTGCGCCGTTCGGCTTGAGCGTCCGGCTCCGGCCGCGGAACTCCGCCACCACCTCGTCACCCCGGCGCACGGTGATGTCGTAGATCCCACTGCGCCCGAACCGGACCCGCTCCACCGCCTCGGCCACCAACTCGTCCCCCTTGTGCACGGGGGCGATGAAGTCGATCTCCGCCTGCGCCGCCACGGTCACCGAACCGTGGCGGTTGCACGCGCAGGCGAAGGCCGTGTCGGCCAGCAGGAACACGTACCCACCGTGCCCGATCCCATGACCGTTGACCATCCGCCCGGTGACCGTCATGGCCAGCTTGGCCGTGCCGTCACCGAGTTCGAGCGCCCTGATGCCGAGCGCGGTCGACGCGGCGTCGTTGGCGAGCATCTCCGCGGGTCCGTTCATCCCTGCACCTTAGGGCGGCGGTGTCAGTGGTCGTGTCAGCCCGGTGACCGTCCGGTGTCAGGACGGCGGGCGATCGTGGTTCCCGTCAGCAGGTCAGCCCGAACGAACACCGGAGAGCGCGATGCAGACGTTCGACACCCCCGCCCCGATCGCCACCGTCCTGGACGTCCCCGCGGGACGCGTCCAGCTCATCGCCGCCGACCGGGTCGACACCACCGTCGAGGTGCTGCCGGCGGACGCCGCGAAGCGCCGCGACGTGAAGGCCGCGGAGCAGACCACCGTCACCCACGCCGACGGCGTCCTGCGGATCGAGACGCCGACGGGCAACCAGGTCCTCGGTCCGTCCGGCTCGGTCGCGGTGACGGTCCGACTGCCCGCCGGCTCACGGGTCGACGCGAAGGCCGCCGCCGCGGAGTTCCGGGGCGTGGGACGGCTCGGCGACGTCGTCTTCGACGGCGCGCACGGCGTGATCACGCTCGACGAGGCCGACACCGTCCACCTCACCGCCCACGCCGGTGACGTCTCGATCGGCCGCCTGGGCGGTCCGGCCGTGATCAGCACCCAGAAGGGCGACATCCGCATCACCGAGGCCGTGCGCGGCACCGTGACGCTGTCCACTCAGGCGGGCGGGATCTCGATCGGTGCCGCCCACGGCGTCTCGGCCACCTTGGACGCCGGCACGTCCTACGGCCGGATTCGCAACGCGCTCGTGAACACCGGGGGCTCCACCGCCCAGCTCGACATCCGCGCCACCACCTCGTACGGCGACATCACCGCCCACAGCCTCCCTGCCGGCCGGCCCTCCACCGGGCCGGACCGCCCGGAGCTGCAGCAGGCCGTGCAGGCGGTCGTCGACGCCGGTTTCGCCGGCGTGGAACTGGTCGTGCACGACGAGCAGGGTGACTGGGTCGGCCGCGCCGGGGTGAGCGAGCTGGGCGGGACGGACGAGCCGCCGGCCGACGGGCAGGTGTGGGCGGGCAGCGTCAGCAAGCCGTTCACCGCGACCGTGGTGCTGCAACTGGTGGCCGAGGGCAGGATCGGGCTGGACAGCGCGGTCGCCGACACCCTGCCCGAGCTCGGGCTGGACGAGCGGATCACGGTGCGGATGCTGCTGCAGCACACCAGCGGGCTGTACAACTACACGGGCGACGTCGAGCCGGACGGGACGTTCGCGATGGGACTCCCCTCCACCGGCAAGGCGTGGGTGGACAACCGGTTCCACTCCTACCGGCCCGAGGAACTGGTGCGGTTCGCGTTGGCCAAGCCGGCGCGCTTCGAGCCGGGGACGGACCAGAGCTACGCCAACACCAACTACACGCTGGCCCTGCTGCTGATCGAGCAGCTCACCGGCCGGACCTACGCGGACGAGGTGCGGCAGCGGATCCTGGAGCCGCTCGGCCTCTCGGACACCGTGGTGTCGGCCGACTCGCCGGACCTCCCCGGCCCTCACGCCCACGGCTACTACCGCTACCAGGACGGCGGCGAGTGGAAGGTCGTCGACGTCAGCCGCCAGAACCCGTCCCTGCTGGCCGGCGCCGGTGACCTGATCTCGACCGCCAAGGACCTGAACACCTTCATCTCCGCGCTGCTGGGCGGCAAGCTCCTGCCGGCCCCACTGCTGACCGAGATGACCACCCCGCACGGCAACCTGAACCTGGGCCTGGGCCTCTGGATCCAAGACCTCGGCCCGCACGGCACCATCGTCCACCACAACGGCGGCGCCCCCGGGGGCTACGGCGCCCTGATGATCAGCACCCCCAACGCCACCAAGACCCTGACCGCTTCCCTGACGACCGGCGACGTCGACCCGGCCGGGGTGTTCCCCACGGCGCTGGACGGGCTGATCAAGGCGGTGTTCTGCGCCGAGCCTGCCCAGCCGACCGACTGACCACCAACCCGAACGGGCCGCGCTGACCCCAGCGCGGCCCGTTCTCGTTTGTGCAGGTCAGGCGGTGAAGCCTTTGAAGATGTTGGTGAACTCGTACTGGGTCTGGCTGATGCTGCTGCACGTCGGCGAAATGCCACCACCCGGGCAACTGCCGTTGTCGCGGCCGACCGACCAGAAGCCCAGCAGGCCGATGCGGTTCGTGTTCGCCCAGGCCACCAGTTTGCGGGCGTGGGCCTGGGTGAAGATCTTGCCGTTGAAGTTGCGGCCGATCATCGGGGTCACGCCGAGCAGTCGCTTCAATTCGGCATCGGACTTGGCCGGCCAGATTTGCTTCATCTGGCGGAGGGTGCTCTCGGCGGCGGCGATGACGGCGTCGCCCCAGTCCGGGCGGGACGAGCCGAACTCCATGGTCATCGGGTTCACCAGCACGGTCAGGCCCTTGGCGGCGGCGTTCTGCAGGATCTGCACCGAGTACGGGTCCATGCCGTAGTCGTCACCCTGCACGCGCATCGTGTAGCTGATCGACGTGCCGCGCTCGGTCTGCAGGCGCTTCAACGCCGTGTTCACCATGTCGTGCGGGATGGACGCCTCGACGTCCACGTCCAAGTGGTTGCTGCCGACCGCGTCGAGCACCTTCTTGTACGCCGCCAGCAACGCGTCGGCGGTGGAGCACGAGTACTCCAGGTACGGTCCGGCCGCGCCGCCGGTCGCCACGATCACGTCGCCGCCCAACGCCTTCAGCGCCCGCACGTCGTTGATGATCCGGCTGTCGTTCAACGGGATCGTGCCGCCCCACGACGGGTTGCAGCCGCTGCTGTCCGCGAGCGCGAACGCGAGCGTGAACACCTTCTGACCGGTGGCCCGGGCGACCGACTCCAGTGACGGCGTCGGCATGGTGATGTCCACGTACGGAGCGGACTTCAGGCTGCCGGGGAGGGGAGGCTGGTCCGAAGTCGTGGTCGTAGTTGTGGTGGTGGTCGTTGTGGTGGTGGTCGTGCCGCCGGTGCAGGGTTGGCCGTTGAGCTTGCAGTTGGTGGGCAGGCCGGTGCCGTTCACCAAGAATCCGAACGACGTGGACGCGCCGGCCGCCAGGCTGCCGTTGTACTCACGATTGGTGAACGTGTGGTGCGAGCCGTTGCTGGTCAGCGTGGCGTCCCAGTACGAACCGGGCGTGCTGCCCGTCGGCAGGTCGAACTCGACCTTCCAGCCGGACACGGCGCTCGATCCGGCGGTCACGGTGAACTTGCCCTGGTAGCCCGAGCTCCACGCGGAGTCCTGGCTGAACACGGCGGTCGGGGTCGGTGCGGCGCCCGCGGGGGCGGCCAGCAGCAGACCGGCGGTGACGATCGCGGTGACGCCCGCCGCCAACGCGGCCAGGCCCTTGCGCTTGAAGGACATCGGTACTCCCGTGCAGGGGGAACGGGGTGGGAAGTGGTGCGGGAGCGCGGGGCGCGGCACGCCCCCACACCACGTCGTGGCGGTGCCCTCGACCACTGTCGGCACCGACAAGGTGACCGTAGGTGGCCTAGACCACTTCGTCAATGGGTCTAGACCTTTTCCGTCCCGAATGGCGCAGCGGCGGTGGTGGGAGACTGTCCGCGTGGATGCCCTCCCTTGGTCCGCCGGCGCCGCCACCGGCATCGGCTCGCTACCCGGAACCGACCCGCTGGAGGCCGCCAGGATCGTGCTCGGCGAACTCCCCGACCTCCCTCACCTGCCCGAACTGCCCGCCCGGGGCGTCGGCGCGGACATGATCGGCCGCACCGCCGCGCTCCTGGTCGACCTGCCGGTCGAGGTGGTCCCGTCCGGCTGGCGGACCACCGCGCACCCCGGTAGGGACCACCGGCGCGCGGTGGACCTGGTGCGCCGCGACCTGGACGCGTTCGAGGAAGCCGCCGAGCCCGCGCCGCCGCCGGTGGTCAAGGTGCAGGCCGCCGGACCGTGGACGCTCACCGCGAGCGTCGAGCTGGTGCGCGGCCACCGCGTGCTCACCGACAAGGGTGCGCTGCGCGAGTTCACCCAGTCCCTGGTCGAAGGGCTCAACCGGCACGTCGCCGAGGTCGCCAAGCGCACCGGCGCGAAGGTCGTCGTGCAGCTGGACGAACCGGCGCTGCCCGCCGTGCTCAAGGGCCTGCTGCGGACGCCGTCCAAGCTGGGCACGGTCGCCGCCGTCCCCGAGCCGGACGCGCGTGCCGTGCTGCAGACGGTGGTCGACGGCCTCGACGCGGACGTGATCGTGCACTGCTGCGCGCCGAACCCGCCCGTCACGCTCCTGCGCCAGGCGGGCGCGCGGGCCGTGTCGTTCGACGTCACGATCCTGGACGACACGATGTGGGACGAGATCGGTGAGGCGTGGGAGGAGAAGACCCAGCTGCTGCTCGGCCTGGCCCCGAGCACCGACCCGAGCACGCCGCCGAGCCTGAAGTCCCTGGCCCAGCCCGCGCTGGACCTGGTGGACCGGCTGGGGTTCCCGCGTTCGATCCTGGGCACGCACGCCGTGCCGACGCCGACGTGCGGCATGGCCGGTGCGAGCGCGAAGTGGGTGCGGCGGGCGCTGGCGTTGACCCGTGACGTCGGCAAGGCGTTCGTCGAACCCCCCGAAGGCTGGTAACCCCGCGAGAGTCGAACCCTCACGTCCCGCGTGTCCTACGTTCAGGACCACCGTGTCCTACGTTCGGACCACCCGAGTTGAACACTCGGAACACGGCCCGCCGTCCTGAACGTTCAACTCGGGGTACCGGAACGTAGGACACGCGCGTTCTGGACGTGGGACACGCGGGACCTGGAGGTTCGACTCGCGGGTTAGAGGGTGGTGAAGGGGGTGGCGTAGGTGAAGGGGCCGGTGAGGGCGGGGGTGTAGGTGGTGAGGGTGCGGGCCTGGAAGTACGGGGTCCAGGTGGGGTCCGGCGGGGTGATGCCGCAGGTCGAGGCCGGGACGAAGCCGAAGCGGGAGTAGTAGGCCGGGTCGCCCAGGAGGATCACCAGGGGCTCGTCGAGGGCGTCGGCGGCACCCAGGACGGCGTGCATGAGGGCCTTGCCGACGCCGGAGCGTTGGTGGGCGGGCAGCACGCTCAGCGGGCCGAGGCCCAGGGCGGGAGCGTCACCCACCGACCCGCGCGTGCACACGACGTGACCGACCACGGCGCCGTCGAGCTCGGCGACGAGGGACAGGGCCGGGATCCAGCCCGGGTCGGCCCGCAGCTCACCGACCAGGCGCGCCTCACCGCCCGGCCGGGCCGCGAACGCGGCCTCCGTCACGTCGTGGATGGCCCGCACGTCGGCAGTGGTCTCGCGTCGGATCAGCACGGTCCAGCAGCCTAGGGCCCCACCAGGTGAACCCCCGAAGGCATTTCGGCCTCGCGCAGGAACGCCAGCAGCACCTGCCGGAACGCGCGCCCGGCCGACGTCGGCGCCACGTCCGTCCGATGTGCCAGCGCCACCGTGCGAGTGGTGGCCGGCGCCAACGGCGTCCCGTGCAACGACCGCGTCGCCAGCACCGTGCTCGGCACGATCGCCACCCCCAACCCCACCTCCACGAACCGCAGCACGGCGTCCATCTCCCCGCCTTCCACCGCGAACCGCGGCTCGAACCCCGCCTGCCGGCACGCCGCCAACGTCGTCTCCCGCAAGTCGTACCCCGGCCGGAACATCACCAACGGGTGATCACTGAGGTCCGTCAACCGCATCCGGTTCACCCCCAGCGGTGACGCCGACGCCACCACCAGCTCCTCCCGCAGCACCGGCACCACGGTCAGCGCCCGGTCCGCGTCCGCGGGCGACACGATCACCAGCGCCAGGTCCAGCTGCCCCGCCTCCAACGCCGCGACGAGATCACGCGACCCGCCCTCCGTCACCGACACCTGGATGCCGGGGTAGGCGTCGTGGTACCGCTTGATCACGTCCGCGAACAGGCTGCCGCACAGGCTGGGCGTCGCACCCACCCGCACCCGTCCCCGCCGCAGCCCTACCAGCTCGGCCACCTCCAGCCGCGCCGTGTCCACATCGGACAGGATCCGGGCGGCCACGGGCAGCAGCGCCTCGCCCGCCGGCGTCAACGTCACGTTCCCGCGCGCCCGGTTGAACAGCTCCGCCCCCAGTTCCTTCTCCAACGCGTGGATCTGCTTGGACAGTGAGGGCTGCGCCACACGCACCTCCGCCGCCGCACGCGTGAAGTGCCGCGTCCGGGCCACTGCCAGGAAGTACACGAGCTGCTGCAGCGTCATAGCCCCAGGCTATCTTCAGCCAGGTCACGATGTATTGGACGACTCGTCACCGCCGTTCCTAGCGTCAGCGACGTGGACACGATCGGGCTCTACCGCACCACCGTCGGCAAGAAAGTCGTCATGGCGGTCACCGGCGCCGGACTGCTGCTGTACGTCGTCGTGCACATGCTCGGCAACCTCACCGTCTTCTCCGGCGCGGACGCGATCGACGGCTACGGTCGCTGGCTGCGCGAGATCGGCGTGGTCTGGCCGACGCGGGTGGCACTGCTCGCCTGCGTGACGCTGCACTTCATCGCCGCCTACCAACTGACCGCGAAGGCGCGCAAGGCCAGGGGCCGCTACGAGCACCGCCGACGTGTCCAGGGCAGTTACGCGGCCCGCACGATGCGCTGGGGCGGCGTGATCATCGCCCTGTTCGTGATCTACCACCTGCTCGACCTCACCGTCGGGTGGCTCAACCCGAACGGCGTACCCGGCGAGATTCACGCGAACGTGGTCGCCGACTTCCAGCACTGGTACGTGGTGCTGGCGTACGCGGTCGCCGTGCTCGCCCTGGGCTTCCACATCCGCCACGGCGTGTGGAGCGCCACGCAGACGCTGGGCGTCACCACCTCGCGCGTGATCGGCCTCGGCGTGGCCGTGGCGATCTGCGCCGGTTTCCTCTCCGTTCCCTTCGCCGTCTTCACCGGATTGGTGAGCTGACATGTACTTCACCGAAGGTTCCCCGATCGCCGACCAGCGCGTGCCGGCGGGACCGATCGAGACCCGCTGGGACCGCCGCCGCTTCTCCGCCCGGCTGGTCAACCCCGCGAACCGGCGCAACCGCAGCGTGCTCGTGGTCGGCACGGGACTCGCGGGCGGTTCGGCCGCGGCGACCCTGGCCGAACTCGGCTACCGGGTCAAGTCGTTCTGCTACCAGGACAGCCCGCGCCGCGCGCACAGCATCGCCGCGCAGGGCGGCATCAACGCGGCCAAGAACTACCGCAACGACGGCGACAGCGTGCACCGCCTGTTCCACGACACGGTCAAGGGTGGCGACTTCCGCTCCCGCGAGTCGAACGTGCACCGGTTGGCGCAGATCAGCGTCGAGATCATCGACCAGTGCGTGGCACAGGGCGTGCCGTTCGCCCGCGAGTACGGCGGCCTGCTGGACACGAGGTCCTTCGGCGGGGCGCAGGTTTCCCGCACGTTCTACGCCCGCGGCCAGACCGGGCAGCAACTCCTCCTGGGCGCCTACCAGGCGTTGGAACGGCAGGTCGCCGCCGGACGCGTCGAGATGCACCCGCGCACCGAGATGCTCGACCTCATCGTGGTGGACGGCCGGGCGCGCGGGATCGTCGTGCGCGACCTCGTCAGCGGCACGGTGTCCACCCACTTCGCGGACGCCGTCGTGCTCGCCACCGGCGGCTACGGCAACGTGTTCCACCTGTCCACCAACGCCAAGGGCTGCAACGCCACCGCGATCTGGCGGGCGCACCGGCGCGGCGCGCTGTTCGCGAACCCGTGCTTCACCCAGATCCACCCGACGTGCATCCCGATCAGCGGCGACCACCAGTCGAAGCTCACCCTGATGAGCGAATCCCTGCGCAACGACGGCCGCGTGTGGGTGCCGCGCGACCGGAACGACACGCGTGCGCCGAACGACATCCTCGAAGCCGACCGGGACTACTTCCTGGAGCGCATGTACCCGGCGTTCGGCAACCTCGTGCCGCGTGACATCGCGTCGCGGGCGGCGAAGAACATCTCCGACGAGAAGCGCGGCGTGTACCTCGACTTCGCCGACGCCATCGCCCGCCTGGGCGCGCTCGCCGTCGAACAGCGCTACGGGAACCTGTTCGAGATGTACCAGCGCATCACCGGTGACGATCCGTACCGGACGCCGATGCGCATCTACCCGGCCGTGCACTACACGATGGGTGGCCTGTGGGTCGACTACGACCTGCGCTCCACGATCCCCGGCCTGTTCGTCATCGGCGAGGCGAACTTCTCCGACCACGGCGCGAACCGGCTGGGCGCGTCGGCGCTGATGCAGGGCTTGGCGGACGGCTACTTCGTGCTGCCCGGCGTGATCGGCGACTACCTGGCCGACGCGCCGTTCGGTCCGGTCGACGACAGCCACCCGGTGGTCTCCGACACCGTGTCCGAGGTGCGCGGTCGGGTGAAGACGCTGCTGGCCGTGGACGGTGACCGCACGGTCGAGTCGTTCCACCGCGAACTGGGCCGGCTGATGTGGGACGAGTGCGGCATGGAGCGCGACGAGGCGGGGTTGCGCAAGGCGTTGGAGCGGATCCCGGAGCTGCGCGAGGAGTTCTGGCAGCGGGTGAAGGTGCCCGGCACGGGCGAGCGGCTGAACCAGGAGCTGGAGAAGGCCGGCCGGGTCGCGGACTTCTTCGAGCTGGCCGAGCTGATGTGCGTGGACGCCCTGCACCGCGCCGAGTCGTGCGGCGGCCACTTCCGGTCCGAGAGCCAGACACCGGACGGCGAGGCGCTGCGGGACGACGCGAACTTCTCGTACGTCGCAGCTTGGGAGTACACGGGGGTGGGTCAACCACCTGTGCTGCACAAGGAAGAGCTGTTCTTCGAGCACGTCACGCCGAGCACGAGGAGCTACGCGTGAAGCTGACCCTGCGGATCTGGCGGCAGAGCGGTGCCACCGGGCGGTTGGTGGAGTACGTCCTGGACGACCTGTCGCCGGACATGTCGTTCCTGGAGATGCTGGACGTGCTCAACGAGCGGTTGGTCACCGAGGGGAAGGAGCCGGTGGCGTTCGACCACGACTGCCGCGAGGGCATCTGCGGCATGTGCGGGTTGATGATCAACGGGATGGCGCACGGGCCGGAGAAGGCCACCACGGCGTGCCAGCTGCACCTGCGGCACTTCCGCGACGGTGACGTGGTGACCGTGGAGCCGTGGCGGGCCGAGCCGTTCCCGGTGGTGCGCGACCTGGTGGTGGACCGGTCGGCGTTCGACCGGATCGTGGCGGCGGGCGGGTACATCAGCGTGCCGGCCGGGTCGGCGCCGGACGCGCACGCGATCCCCGTGCCCAAGCCGGACGCGGACACCGCGTTCGAGGCGGCGGCGTGCATCGGCTGCGGTGCGTGCGTGGCGGCGTGCCCCAACGGGTCGGCCATGTTGTTCACCGCGGCGAAGGCCACCCACCTGGGCGTGCTGCCGCAGGGCCAACCGGAGCGGTACTCGCGGGCGCGGGACATGGTGGCCGAGCACGACGCGTCCGGTTTCGGCGGCTGCACGAACACCGGCGAGTGCACGTCGGCGTGCCCCAAGGGCATCCCGCTGACCACGATCGCCCGGCTGAACGCCGACCTGCTGCGCGCTCACACCACCCGCAGCGACAGGTAACCCGTCCCGCACACCAGGACCGTGGCGAGCAGCCCCAGGAGGAGCGCCCTGGGGCTGGTCCGCAGCAAGGCTTTGGGGCGCACGGACGTGCCCAGGCCGAAGAGAGCGGCGGCCAGCACGACGGTGGTCACGACCTTGGCGACGTCCAGCACGGCACCCGGGACCAGCGGGCTGACCAGCATCAACGCCAGGAACCCGAACAGGAAACCGGGCACCGGCGGTGCGCCGCGACCACCCACGCCGGCCACGATCGGCGCCAGCAACGCCACCCGGCCGAGCTTCACCGCCATCGCCGTCGCCAGACCGCCGGCGGGCGCGGCGGCGGCCACCTGCGCCACCTCGTGCACGCTCAGCCCGATCCACTCCGGTGACGCGTCCAGCAGCGGCAGCACGACCATCGCCAGCGTGCCGTAGAGCGTGACCAGGGCGACGCTCGTGGCCACGTGCTCGTCCTCGCGGTCCACCCTGCCCTCGACGGCGGCGATGGCCGACGCGCCGCAGATCGAGAAACCGCTGGCCACCAGGACGTACAGGCCACGCGGCAGGCCCAGCCACCGGCCGAGCCACACCGTGCCGAAGAACGTGACCGCGACGGTGACCACCACGGCCACCAGAACGCCCGGTCCCAAAGTGAGAAGTTGCACAACGGACAGTTGCAGACCGAGCAGTACCACCCCGGTGCGCAGCAACCCGCGCGTGACGCCGCTCAGGTCCGGCAGGCGTCCACCCACGAGCACACCCAGGACCAACGCGGCGATCAGCACACCATCCACCCTCCGCCCGCGCGAACGCTTCCGGTAGGCGGCGGTGAGGTCTGGGGTCATACCCTGTGGCTATGACCCCGGACCTCGAATCGCTGCGCCTGCTGGTGCTCGTCGGGGAACTGGGCAGCCTCGGACGTGCCGCCGACGAACTCGGCATCGCACAACCCTCGGCGAGCAAGCGGCTGTCCACACTGGAACGGCGACTCGGTGTCGTGCTCGTGGACCGCGGCCGGCGCGGCTCGGTGCTGACCCCCGCGGGCGTGGTCGTGACCGAGCGGGCACGGCGGGTGCTGGACGAGGTCGCGGGCCTGGTGGAGGGCGCGCGGGCGCTGCGGTCGGCGCAGGAGGCCGAGCTGCGGGTCGCCGCCAGCATGACCGTGGCCGAGCACCTCGCGCCGAGCTGGATCGGCGAACTGCGCCGCGCCCGGCCCGACCTGCGCGTGGGGTTGAGGGTGACCAACTCCGAGACCGTCGGCGCCCTCGTCCGCGACGCCGCGGTCGACCTCGGGTTCGTCGAAGCCCCAGGTGCGCTACCAGGGCTTTCGTTCCGGAAGGTGGCCGTGGACCGGCTCGCCCTGGTCGTCGCGCCAGGCCACCCGTGGTCGCGCCGGCGCCGACCGCTCACCCCGCCGGAACTGGCCCGGACACCGCTCGTCATGCGCGAACGCGGCTCCGGCACCCGCGACACCCTCGACCGGGCGCTGCCGGACGCGTGCCCGCCCGCGCTGGAACTGAGCTCCACCACGGCCGTGCGGGGCGCGGTGGTCGCCGGCGTCGCACCCGCCGTGCTCAGCGTGCTCGCGGTCGCCGTCGACCTCGCCGAAGGACGCCTGGTCGAGGTGCCGGTCGAACTCGACCTGCGCCGCGTGCTGCGCGCCGTGTGGCCGGGCGGGCGGCGGTTGGTGGGACCCGCCGCGGAACTCCTCGCCGTGGCCGGCCGGCGCAGTTCGACCACAGCCGCAGGTCAGCCGTAGTTCAATGGAACGCATGAGCTGGTTGCGCCGACGCACCGAACCCGAGCCCGAGCCCGTCCACCTGCCCAACCCGGCCGAAGCCGCGGTCGCGTTCTGGCAGGAGTGGTTCGAGCTGCTGCCCAGCGTGAGCGCGGCACTGGGCGACGGCGAGCCGTACCGGGTGGAGGGCGAGATCGGGGCCATGGTCGCGGCCATGCACCCCGACCTGGAGTTCTCCCTCGAACGCGGGCACCGCGCGATCTACGCCCTGGTGATCACCAGCCGTGAAGACCCGAAACTGCGCCCCTACACCGACGCGTGGATCGAAGCCGCGCCGTCCGAGGACATGATCTGGGAGTACCACGACTCCGTGCCCGCCGTGCCCGACCCGACCGCCGTCACGATCAACCTCGGCCCCCGCCGCATCCGACTCGCCGACGTGCGCGTCGTCGCCCAGGTCTCCGACGGGCTGGTCGACGTCGCCGTCTACCACCCCGAGTTCGCCAACCTCGACGACCAGGCCAGGCAGACCATGACGTTCCTGCCGTTGGACGTCACGCTCGGTGAGCGCCTGGCGGGTGAACGGCTCGGCCGGGTGGAAACGGCGTCCGCCGAGCCGGCGGGCACCATCGGCCTGCTGGAGCTGCGCGACCTCGTCAACGGGATGACCGAGGATCCCGCCTGAAATTGTCGGACCCCCTGGTTACCCTGATGCCGTGACCAGCGACGACCCGTTGAACCCGGCCCAGGCTCCCGCCGAGGGCGTCGAGGACGTGCCCGCCGACGTGCGCGAGGAGCACGCCGCGCTGGCCGAGGTGGTGCGCGGGCACCAGTTCCGCTACTACGTCCTCGACTCGCCGACGGTCAGTGACGGCGAGTTCGACGCGTTGCTCCGGGAGTTGGAGGCGCTGGAGCGCGAGCACCCCGGGCTCGCCACGCCCGACTCGCCCACCCAGCTCGTCGGCGGCACGTTCTCGACCGAGTTCACGGCCGTCGACCACCTGGAGCGGATGCTCAGCCTCGACAACGTCTTCTCGCCCGACGAGCTGCAGGGCTGGTACGAGCGGGTGCGCAAGGAAATCGGGCCGGACGCCCACTTCCTGTGCGAGCTGAAGATCGACGGGCTGGCGATCAACCTGCTCTACGAGCACGGGCGGCTGGTCCGCGCGCTGACCAGGGGTGACGGGCGCACCGGCGAGGACGTGACGCTCAACGTCCGCACGCTGGAGAACGTGCCGGAGACGCTGACCGGGACCGACGCCCACCCCGTGCCCGCCCTGGTCGAGGTGCGCGGCGAGGTGTTCTTCGCGGTGGAGGACTTCCTGGAGCTCAACGCGCGCCTGGTGGAAGCCGGCAAACCGCCGTTCGCGAACCCGCGCAACACCGCTGCCGGATCGTTGCGGCAGAAGGACCCGAAGGTCACCGCGTCGAGACGGCTCCGGATGATCTGCCACGGACTGGGCAAGCGCGAGGGGTTCGAGCTGACCAGGCAGTCCGAGGCGTACGAGGCGCTGCGGGCGTGGGGGCTGCCGGTGTCGTCGCACACCAGGGTGCTGAGCACGTTCGAGGAGATCGCGTCGCACGTCTCGTACTGGGGAGCGCACCGGCACGACGCCGTGCACGAGATCGACGGCGTGGTCGTCAAGGTGGACGAGGTGTCGCTGCAGCGGCGCCTCGGCAGCACGTCCCGCGCGCCGCGGTGGGCGATCGCGTTCAAGTACCCGCCAGAGGAGGCGACCACCACCCTGCTGGACATCAAGGTGCAGGTCGGCCGCACCGGCCGCGTGACGCCGTTCGCCGTGATGGAGCCGGTGAAGGTGGCCGGTTCGACGGTCGCGCGCGCCACCCTGCACAACGCGAGCGAGGTCAAGCGCAAGGGCGTGCTGATCGGCGACCGCATCGTGATCCGCAAGGCCGGTGACGTGATCCCCGAGGTGCTCGGCCCGGTGATCGACGCCCGGCCCGATGACGCCTACGCGTTCGAGATGCCCCTGACCTGCCCCGAGTGCGGCCACGCGTTGCGCCCGATGAAGGAGGCGGACGTCGACATCCGGTGTCCCAACGCGGCTGGGTGCCCGGGTCAGCTGCGCGAGCGCTTGGCGTACTTGGCGTCGCGGTCGGCGTTGGACATCGAGGTGCTCGGCTTCGAGGCGGCGGCGGCCCTGGTCGAGTCCCCGGTGTACGGCGACGAGGGCGACCTGTTCGACCTGGACGCGGACAAGCTCGCGCGGGTCGACCTCTTCCGCACCAAGGACGGCGAGCTGACCGCGAACGCCGTGAAGCTGCTGGACAACCTGGAGACCGTCAAGCAGCGTCCACTGTGGAGAGTCCTGGTGGCGCTGTCGATCCGGCACGTCGGTCCGACGGCGGCTCGTGCGTTGGCGCAGGAGTTCGGTTCCCTGGAGCGCATCACCGGTGCCACGGAAGAGGAGTTGGCGTCCGCCGAGGGCGTGGGCCCGACCATCGCGACGGCCGTGCGGGAGTGGGTGGAAACCCCTTGGCGGCAGTCGATCGTGACCAAGTGGGCGGCTGCGGGCGTGCGGATGGCGGAGGAACGTGACATGACGATCCCGCGCAACCTGGAGGGGTTGTCGATCGTGGTGACGGGTTCGCTGGAGACGTTCTCGCGTGACGAGGCCAAGGAGGCGATCCTGTCGCGCGGCGGCAAGGCGGCGGGTTCGGTGTCGAAGAAGACGGCCTTCGTCGTCGTCGGCGAGTCGCCGGGCTCCAAGGCCGACAAGGCACTCCAACTCAAGGTCCCAATCCTGGACGAAGCAGGCTTCCAAACCCTCCTGACCGAAGGCCCCGCCGCCGCCACCAGAGTCGCCACCCTCGCCGAACCCGGAACAACCCCCGAGGAGTCACCCACCTCAACCCCCTAACCCCAACCCACTCCACCGCCCTGACCAGCAACTTCCTACCACCCCTCTTCCGCGATCGAGTGAACCTGCCAACCCAATCCAATCAAAACGCCGTTATCTTCAACCTCAAACGTCGGTTGAAACAACGAGGCCGGCAACCAACCCGCCCCGCTCCACCCCTCCCGCCTCACTCCGCCGAGCCCACCCACGACTGCCACCCCACCCCCCGGACTGGCCCCACTCCACGGACTCCACGCACCGCCCCGCCCGCCGCCACGCCGAACCGATCCCGCCACTCCGACCCGCCAACCGCCAGACTCGCCGCCACACCGCACGGTCGCGCCGCACCAGCCACACCGCACCAGCCACACGGCACCAGCCACACGGCACCAGCCACACCGCACCAGCCACACCGCACTCGCGACACCGCACTCGCGACACCGCACTCGCGATACCGTGACGCCACGCCAGCTGCACCGCTGCGGTCACGGCCCGCCGCCACCACGGCGTAGCGCATCGCCGACCGTCATGTCGCACTCGCCGCACCCGCCGCTGCCACACTCTCGCTGCGCCGCCGCTGCAGTCATCGCACCCTGCGACAGCGCCGCATCTGCGGTCATCGCACTGCCGCCGCCGCGCCGCTGATCGCAGACCGCGCTGATCGCCGACCAAGCGGTCGCGGCCTGGCAGGTCGAACGCGCCGCTGCACGCCAAGGTGTCCCTGGTGGGTGACTGCCGACGCTGTCCGGCCCCGCATGCCGCACGTATGCGCCGCCGAGGTCCGCCGCAGGGTGCGGGGGCGCGGGGCGCGGGTAGCCGAGACTGGCTGCGCCGCAACGGGTGTGCGGTGGCCGGGGGTCGAGCGTGTGGTAGCGGTCGTCGGGGAGCGGGGAGCGGGGAGCGGGGAGCGGTGGCGGGTGGCGAGGAGCGGCGGCGGGTGTGCGGAGTGGGGCGGTGGTGGTGGTTAGAGGTGGGGGCCGAGGAAGAGGCCGCCGCTCGCGTCGATGACTTGGCCGGTGATCCAGCGGGCGTTGGGGGTGGCCAGGAAGGCGACTACGTCGGCGATGTCGGTGGCGTCGCCCAGGCGGCCGAGGGCGGTTGAGGTGGTGATGAGGTTGGTCAGGTCGGGGGATTCGAAGATGGTCTTGTTGGTCGGGGTGCGGGTGGCGCCGGGGGCGACGGCGTTGACCGTGATGCCGCGGGCGCCCAGTTGGTTGGCCAGGGTCAGGCTCATGGTTTCGACCGCGCCCTTGGTCATGGCGAAGGCCGTCTGAGTCGGGTTGGCCATGCGGGTTGCCACGGACGAGATGGTGATGATGCGGCCGCCGTCGCGCAGGAGTGGCAGCGCCCGCTGGATGATGAAGTACGGCGCCCGGACGTTCACGGCGAAGAGGTGGTCGAACTCGGCCCTCGTCGTGGCGCCGAGCGGCCCCGTGGGGGCGGCTGCGGCGTTGTTGACGACGATGTCCAGCGGCCCGCCGGAGAGGGCGGTCTCGATGCCGGCGAAGAGGGTCTCGACGTCGTCGTCCCCACCCAGCGGCGCCCTGACGGCGTGGGCGGTTCCGCCGGTGCGTTCGATCGCGGCGACCGTAGTGGTGGCGCCGTCCTGGTCAGTGCCGAAGTGCACGATGACCGTCGCGCCGTCGGCTGCCAGTCGGGTCGCGATCGCCTGTCCGATGCCGCGCGACGCTCCCGTCACGAGGGCTGTCTTGCCGATCAGGTCACCCATGTCGAAACACCCCCAGGGTTGTGAGTGTCTACCAAGTTGGTAGTCACTATCACCAAGGTAGTGTCTACCACATGTCCGAGCGACCCTCGACCCTGCGAGCACAGCGACGTGCCGAGATCCAGCGCACGATCCAGGCGCACGCGGTGCGGCTGTTCACCGAGCGCGGGTACGACGCGACCACCGTCACCGACGTCGCCGGAGCCGCGGGCGTGTCGCCGATGACCGTGTACCGGCACTTCCCCACGAAGGAAGACCTCGTCCTGGTCGACCAGCACGGCCCGCTCATCGCCGAACGGATCGCCGCGTCACCAGCCGCGCAACCCCTGGTGCGCCGCATCGGCACGGCGCTCATCGACTCGGCCAAGACGTTGACCGGCAGCACCGGCAGCACCGGCAGCACCCGCGGGCCCGGGACGTCAACAGACGAGAAGTTCCTGCTCGCCCGCCTCCGACTCATGATCTCGACGCCCGCCCTGCGCGCCAAGCACCTCGACAACTTCTACGCCCTCCAGCAGGCCATCGTCGGCGCCCTCACCGACGAGACCACCGACCCCGACACGTCCTTCCACGCCCAAGCCGCGGCGAGCGCCTGCCTGGCCGCCATGCACACGGCCCTGGTGCGCTGGGCCGAGGACGACGGGCGGACCGAGCTGCCCGCCGTCCTCGCGAAGGCGCTCGCCGCGGCCTTCGGCGACGACGCCGTAACCACCGACGGCTGACCGCGTCACACCGGCCGGTACACGGACACGTGGCCGCGGCTGGTGCCGGTGAACGGGCGGCGGTCCCAGGTCTCATGGCGTTCGGCCAGCCGGAGCCCCGCCCGTTCCGCCATGAGGTCCAGCTCGCCGGGATAGGTGTAGCGCTGCGCGTGCGGCTTCAGCCGGATGCCGTCCGCCGTGAAGATGACCTTCTGGCTGACGAACCGCTGCGCCGCCAAGTCGATGTCGTACACCTCGATCGCCGCCGACCCGACGTCCGCCCACAGCGCCTGCACCCGCTTGCCGTCGGGGAAGCGGGACGGGTCGGGGACGTACGTCTCGACCACGAACGCGCCGTCCGGCTCCAGCACCCGCGCCACGTTCGCGAAGCAGTCCGCCTGCCGCCGGACGTCCACCAGGTTGAAGATCGTGTTGAACACCAGGTACACCAACGCGAACCGACCTGTCACGGGCACGTCCGCCATGTCCCCGATGGTCACCGGGACCTCCGCGCCGCCTGGCTTCGCGGCCAGTTTCGCCGCCATCAGCTCGGATCCCTCCACCCCCTCCACGGGCACGCCGCGGGCAGCCAGCGGCAACGCCACCCGGCCCGTGCCGATCGCCAGTTCCAAGGTCCTCCGCCCACCGGCCAGCGGTGCCAGGAAGTCCACCGCGGGCGTCGGGTCCAGCTCGGGCCCGCTGTCGTAGTCCTCCGCCCACACCTGGCCGAAGAACGCCGGGTCACCGATCACGTCATAACTGGACAAAACCGTCTCCTGTGTCAGTCGGCCCACCGCGTCACGCGCAGCAGGTTTCCCTTGCGGTGCAACGGGTTGTGATCCGACCGGGCCGGTCCGTCGGGGCGAAGTGCCCAGGTGCGTCGCCGCGCCCGCGCCGCCGCACCGAGACCGGTGCTGCGCGTCCCGCAGCACGGACTCCGGTCGAACCACCGAAGCAGCCGGTCACGACACCGGCAACCGAATACCCGCCGAGCACGCCGTCGCACCCGCAGTCTTGCGGGCCCACGGGGCGGCACGGGCGACATCCGGGCCCACCTCGGACCGGAATCTTGATCGAACCCCTGGCGCGGCAGTTGTGTGGACGACAATCGTGGACTGTCCGATGACGCGCAGAGGGGAACCAGATGGCCGACATCGTGGTGAGGCCCGCCAGGGAAGACGAGTGGGCGGCGGCGGGTGCGATCACCGTGGCCGCCTACCAGGCCGACCGCCACATCGACAGCCACACCGGCGGGTACGCCGACACGCTGGTCGATACCCGCACCCGTGCCCGCGAGGCCGAGCTGCTGGTGGCGGTGGACGTCGAGGACACCGTGCTCGGCACCGTCACCGTGGTCCGGCCCGGCGCCCCGTACGCCGAGGTCAGCCGGGACGGCGAGGTGGAGTTCCGGATGCTCGCGGTGAGCCCGTCGGCGCGCGGCCGCGGTGTCGGTGAGGCGTTGGTGCGCGCGGTGATCGTGCGGGCGCGGGAACTCGGCGCACGGCGGCTGGTGATGAGCAGTTCCGAGCACATGACCACGGCGCACCGGCTCTACCGGCGGCTGGGGTTCCGGCGACAGCCCGACCGGGACTGGCGGCCGGTGCCGGGCGTGGACGTGACCGCGCTCGGGTTCAGCCTCGAACTCGCATGATCTCCTCGCGCAACGACCGGTCGCGGGCGGCTCGGTCGTAGAGCAGCTCCACCAGGGTCGCGTGGTCGAGTTCGGCGAGGCGGTCGCGCAGCTCCTCGTCCTCCGCGTCCGGCGGCGGCACGGTCAGGCCGCGCTCCAGCAGCACCAGGCCCAGCGCGACGCAGTGCTTGCAGAAGAAGCCCTGCGACCCGTACGGGCACGTGCAGGCGCCGACCAGGCGGGTGTCGTCCCACTCCAACGTCACCCGGTACGCGTCCGCGCCGACCACGACGCCCTCCACGTGCCGTGAGCGGACGGACAGCTCGACCACGGAGTCCCGGTAGGTCAGCCCGCGCCAGTACGACTTGGCGCCCGCGTGGTGGCGCAGGAGGGCTGAGGTCAGCGTCGGCATGGCGGTATCCAACACCTTGTGGTTCGGTGGGTTTCGTGCTCCAGGCTTGTCTGAACGGCGCCCGTGAGCCGGGCAGCCACCCTAGTCTGCCGATCACCCCGCAGCAGCTGGCGGCCGACGCCGCGGGGTGCGCCGAGCTGGGCGTGACGTCGTTCCACCTGCACCCGCGGGACGTGGTGGGGTTGGAGGTGCTGGCCGGTCCGGAGGTCGCTACGTCGGTATCGGTGGTTCGGGCGGCCGTGGCGCACGCCGAGATCGGCGTGACGACCGGCGCGTGGATCGTGCCGGATCCCGTGCGGCGGGCGGAGCTGGTGCTCGGGTGGGCGGGGCTGGCGGCCGGACGTCCCGACTTCGCTTCGGTCAACGTCCACGAGGACGGCTGGCTCGGCGTGGCGCGTGCGTTGCGTGACGCGGGGATCGGCATCGAGCTGGGCGTGTTCGACGTGGGGGCGGCGCGGACGTTGCTGGACGTCGGCGTGCCCGCGGGGACGGTTCGGGTGCTGGCGGAGGTGCGGCCGGGGCAGACCGTGGACGACGCCGTGCGGCTGGTGGACCTGCTGGTGCCGCTGGGGGTGCCGATCCTGCTGCACGGTGAGGACGACAGCGCGTGGCCGGTGCTGGATCACGCGGTGGCGCGCGGGCTGGACACCCGGGTCGGTCTCGAGGACACGCTCACCGCGCGTGACGGCACGGCGGCGGTGGACAACGCGCAGCTGGTGAAGCTGGCTCTGTGAGGGCGGAAAAACGCTGGTAGCGCGGGTGCCGGCCGTGGTTTCGTGGGGCCATGGTGTCCACTGACCGGCTGCTCGCCTTCGCGGCCATGTCGTTCCTGCTGATCGTGATCCCCGGGCCGAGCGTGCTGTTCGTGGTCGGGCGGGCGTTGGCGCAGGGGCGCCGGGCCGCGCTGATCACCGTGCTGGGGAACACGCTCGGGGCTTACGCGCTGGTCGTGGCCGTCGCGTTCGGGGTCGGGGCGGTGGTGGAGCGTTCGGCGGTCGTGTTCACGACGTTGAAGCTGGTGGGTGCCGCGTACCTGGTGTACCTGGGGGTGAAGGCGGTGCGGCAGCGCGGGGCGTTGCACGCGTCGTTCACCGCCGGTGGTCCGGCGCACGGCGGGCTGCGCACGTTGTGGGAGGGCTTCGCGGTCGGCGTGGCGAACCCGAAGACGATCGTGTTCTTCGCCGCCGTGCTGCCGCAGTTCGTGGACCGCGCGCAGGGCGGCGTCGCGGCCCAGATGCTCCTGCTCGGCCTGCTGTTCAACGTCATCGCGCTGGCGTCCGACAGCGTCTGGGGCCTGGCCGCCGCGACCGCCCGCACCTGGTTCGCCCGCTCACCCCGAGGCCTGTCCCTGGTGGGCGGCGCCGGCGGCCTGACCATGATCGGCCTGGGCGTCACCATCGCCACCACCAGCCGCCACCCCTGAACCCCAACTCACGCGCGTGTCCTACGTTCGCGTCGCGCGTGTCCTACGTTCGGAACACCCGAGTTGAACACTCAGAACACGGCCCGCCGTCCCGAGTGTTCAACTCGGGGTACGCGAACGTAGGACACGCGCGTTCCGAACGTAGGACACGCGGGTTAGTCGGGGAGGACGACGGAGACGATGCCGGCCAGGTGGGCGAGGCGGGCGACCTCGGCGGCGCGGAACATCGGGCCACCCGGGCGGCCCACCAGCAGGACGCGGTCCGGTTTGCCCAGGGGGGTGGCGGCCAGCTCGGTGCCCAGCTCCTGCCACGTCTCCGGCACCCACGAGTCCTCGCCGTCCAGCACGGTGGCGCGGGCCAGCGGCAGCCACGGCGGGGTCGCCAGCTTGGTCTCCGGTGCGGCGGACGACGAGGTCAGGCGGTGCACGGTGCGGCCGTCCCACGACACGACCACCGCCCACCCCGCCCGGATGATCTTCGGCACGCCCTCGGTGAACACCGCCAGCCCGGTGCGCGGGTCCTCGGCGACCTCCTCCACCAGCTCCAGCTCGCGGTGGGTGTCCAGCACACCCGCGTACGGCCGGACCGCGTCCACCTCGACGCCGTCGATGGACTCCGCGGCGGTGATCAGCACGTCCGGCAGCCGCCCGGACGGCAGTTCGACCACCAGGTCGTCGATGGCCAGGCCCGCCCCGCGCTCCACCACGTCCACGCTGAGGATGTCGGCCCCGATCGCGCCGAGCGCGGAGGCGACCGCGCCCAGGGTGCCGGGACGGTCCGGGAGCTGGACCCGGATCAGGAAGGACACGGTGCACGCCTCCAAGGTGGAACGTCGAGGTGGAAACTCGCCGGTCGATGATTCTCGCAGACGCAGCTTCGCTTTCCGACCCACCGGGCGCGTTGCACACGGGTAAAATCGCGCACCCTCGCGCGCGAGCGCGGGTAACCCGGTCGGAGGTCGGCCTGACCAGCCAATAGACTCGGCAGGTCCAAAATCCGAAAATCCGACCCACGGGGGTTGACGAGGTGCCCAGCATCTCCCGCGACGAGGTCGCGCACCTGGCCCGCTTGGCGAGGCTCGCCGTCACCGACGACGAGCTGGACCTGTTCGCCAGCCAGCTGGACGTGATCCTGCAGTCGGTGGCCACGGTGGGCGACATCGCCACCGCGGACATCCCGCCCACTTCGCACGCCGTTCCGCTGACCAACGTGTTCCGCGAGGACGTGGTGCGTCCCAGCCTCGGTCAGCAGCAGGCGCTCGCGGGCGCCCCCGCCGCCGAGGACGGCCGTTTCCGCGTGCCCCGCATCCTGGGGGAGGAAGCATGACCGCCGACCTGACCCGCGCCACGGCCGCCGAGCTGGCGGCCAGGATCGCGAACCGCGAGGTCTCCGCGGTGGAGGTCGCGCAGGCCCACCTCGACCGGATCGGCGAGGTCGACGGCGCGGTCAACGCGTTCCTGCACGTCGACACCGAGGGCGCGCTCGACGCCGCCCGCAAGGTGGACGACGACATCGCCGCCGGCGTCCACGTGGGCCCGCTGGCCGGCGTGCCGATCGCGCTCAAGGACGTGCTCACCACCGAGGGCGTGCCGACCACGGTCGGCTCGAAGATCCTCGAGGGCTGGATCCCGCCCTACGACGCCACGGTCACGCGCCGCCTGAAGGAAGCCGGCCTGGTGATCCTCGGCAAGACCAACATGGACGAGTTCGCGATGGGCTCCTCCACCGAGAACTCGGCCTACGGCCCGACCCGCAACCCGTGGGACACCGACCGCATCCCGGGTGGCTCGGGCGGTGGCTCGGCGGCGGCGCTGGCCGCGTTCGAGGCGCCGCTGTCGATCGGCACGGACACCGGCGGCTCGATCCGCCAGCCCGGCGCGGTCACCGGCACGGTCGGCGTGAAGCCCACCTACGGCGGTGTCTCGCGGTACGGGCTGGTGGCGTTCTCGTCGTCGCTGGACCAGGCCGGCCCGTGCGCCCGCACGGTGCTGGACGCGGCCCTGCTGCACGAGGTCATCGCCGGGTACGACCCGATGGACTCGACGTCGATCAACGCGCCCGTCCCGCCGGTGGTGGCGGCGGCGCGCGAGGGCGCGAACGGCGACCTCTCCGGTGTGCGCGTCGGCGTGGTCACGCAGTTCAGCGGCGAGGGCTACCAGCCGGGCGTGCTGCGCAGCTTCGAGGCGGCCGTGGCGCAGCTCAAGCAGCTGGGCGCCGAGGTCGTCGAGGTGTCGTGCCCGAGCTTCGACTACGCGCTGCCCGCGTACTACCTGATCGCGCCCAGCGAGGCGTCGTCCAACCTGGCCCGGTTCGACGCGATGCGCTACGGCCTGCGGGTGGGCGACGACGGCACGCGCAGCGCCGAGGAGGTCATGTCGCTGACCCGCGAGGCCGGTTTCGGCCCCGAGGTGAAGCGCCGGATCATGATCGGCACCTACGCGCTGTCGTCGGGCTACTACGACGCCTACTACGGCTCCGCGCAGAAGGTGCGCACGCTGATCAGCCGCGATTTCGACGCCGCGTTCGCCACCGTGGACGTGTTGGTCTCGCCGACCACGCCGACCACCGCGTTCCCGATCGGCGAGCGCACGAACGACCCGATGGCGATGTACAAGGCGGACCTGTGCACGATCCCGGCGAACCTCGCCGGCAACGCCGCCATGAGCGTCCCGAGCGGACTGTCCGACGAAGACGGCCTGCCGGTCGGCCTGCAGATCATGGCGCCCGCGTTGCAGGACCACCGGATGTACCGGGTGGCGGCGGCGTACGAGGTGGCGCGGGACGCGGCGCTGGGCGCGCCGGTGATCAGCGGCGTGCCGCAGCTCGCGGGGGTGACGCGGTGAAGCGGGCGCGGACGGTCCTCGCGCTGGTCGGTGCCGCGGGTGCGGCCACCAGCGCGTTCTCCACGTTGAAGTCGGCTCGCGGCAAGAACGACAAGCTCGCCCTGGTCAACGCGGCGGCGAGCATCCTGGTGGCGATCACCGGCGCGGCGCTGGCCGTGCGGGGTCTGCGGAAGGACGGGAAGGCATGACGTCGGTGCACGAGCTGATGGACTACGCCGAGGTCATCGAGCGCTTCGACCCGGTGCTCGGGTTGGAGGTGCACGTCGAGCTGCACACCAACACCAAGATGTTCTGCGGCTGCGCGAACGTGTTCGGCGGCGAGCCGAACACGCAGGTCTGCCCGGTGTGCCTGGGCATGCCCGGCGCGCTGCCCGCGGTCAACGGCAAGGCGGTGGAGTCGGCGATCCGGATCGGGTTGGCGCTCAACTGCGAGATCGCCGAGTGGTGCCGGTTCGCCCGGAAGAACTACTTCTACCCGGACATGCCGAAGAACTTCCAGACCTCGCAGTACGACGAGCCGATCGCGTTCAACGGCCACCTGGACGTGACGCTGGACGACGGCTCGCTGTTCCGGGTCGAGATCGAGCGCGCGCACATGGAGGAGGACACCGGCAAGTCGCTGCACGTCGGCGGCGCGACCGGGCGGATCCACGGCGCGGAGCACTCGCTGCTCGACTACAACCGCGCGGGCGTGCCGCTGATCGAGATCGTCACCAAGCCGATCACGGGCACCGGTGAGCGGGCGCCGGAGGTGGCGCGGGCCTACGTGACCGCGTTGCGCGACCTGCTCAAGGCGCTGGACGTGTCGGACGTGCGGATGGACCAGGGTTCGCTGCGCTGCGACGCGAACGTGTCGCTGATGGCCAAGGACGCGACCGAGTTCGGCACGCGCACCGAGACCAAGAACGTGAACTCGCTGCGCAGCGTCGAGCGGGCGGTGCGGTTCGAGATGACCCGCCAGGCGGCGCTGCTGGCGTCCGGCGGCAAGGTCACCCAGGAGACCAGGCACTTCGACGAGTCGACGGGGTCCACCTCGTCGGGCCGCACGAAGGAGACCGCGGAGGACTACCGGTACTTCCCGGAGCCCGACCTGGTGCCGATCGCGCCGTCGCGCGAGTGGGTGCAGGAGCTGCGCGGCACGCTGCCGGAGCTGCCGTGGGAGCGCCGCAAGCGGGTGCAGCAGGAGTGGTCGCTGACCGACGCCGAGCTGCGCGACCTGGTCAACGCCGGTGCGGTGGACCTGGTGACGGCCACGGTGGACGCGGGCGCGACGCAGGCCGAGGCCCGGTCGTGGTGGGTGGCCTACCTGACCAAGGAGGCCAACGCCCGCGGTGTCGAGCTGGCCGAGCTGGGCATCACGCCGGCGCAGATCGCCCGGGTGATCGCGCTGGTGAACTCCGGTGAGCTGACCAACAAGCTCGCGCGCGAGGTGGTGACCGGCGTGCTGGAGGGCGAGGGCGAGCCGGAGGCCGTCATCGAGGCGCGCGGGCTGAAGGTCGTCTCGGACGACTCCGCGCTGGAGAAGGCGGTGGACGAGGCGCTGGCGGCGCAGCCGGACGTGGCGGCGAAGATCCGCGACGGCAAGGTGGCCGCGGCGGGTGCGATCGTCGGCGCGGTGATGAAGGCGACGCAGGGTCAGGCGGACGCGAAGCGCGTGCGCGAGCTGATCATCGCCCGCTGTTCGTAGGGGTTCGACCCGGCGGTGGGGCGCCGGTCGCGTGACGCGGCCGGCGCCCCACCGCCGTTTTGTGCCCGGTGTCCGAGTAGGTCCAGCGCGGCCGGTCCATTCGCGATTCGTCCTACTCGGACACCGTTCGTCACCATTTCGGGACGGCCCGTGGCCGAACGGGGAATTACCGCCGTGCGATTCCACGTCGGGCGGACCGCGCGGACTCGCCTTATTGCGGACCCAGGGCGCGTGCACGCTGTTAACACGTTCCCCCATTCGAGTGGTAACGCCACTCGAACCGGCTCTGCGGTGCTGGTCAGCGAAGCTCAAGATCGGCCCGTTGGTAGCTCTAGGTAAATTTCCACCTCCCCAGGTGCGTCCATCTGTGTCACGCTTGGGCCGTTCGGCAGGCCGGGGGGCCACCGAAACGACCTGGATCAGCCGCCGAGGCTGCCCCGATCAGGGGCCCGTTGTAGGGGAGGCAACACCATGACCCGCACCGACCCGAATCTCGTCGCCGAGATCGACGCCATCGAGGACGCGGTCGTCGACGAGACCGTCGACACCGACCAGACCAGCGTCGACCTGGTCGACGTGGGTGGCCTGGAGCCCACCGGTGGCCCGTACAAGCCGACCACCGACGACCCCGAGGTCGAGCGGCTGGTGAAGCCGATGGGCGGCCCGTACAAGCCGACCGGCGACCCGGAGACGAACGGCGGCCCTTACAAGCCGACGACCGACGAGCCGGCGGCTGTCACCCAGACGAAGTAATAACCGGTCACCGATAATCACGGTGACGTCACACCGAATGCCGCCGGCCACAGGTCGGCGGCATTCGTCTTCCGCCTGTGATCTCATATGACCGTGCCTGGCGAAACGCGTGGTTCCTCCGGACCGGATCACGCGGTCAGACTGGCCCGGCAGTTGCACCGCAGCGCGCGCGACGCGGCCACCGCCGACCGTCACCCGTCCGCCATCCGGCAGATGCGCCGGGGCCTCGCGCTGCTGGAGACACCCGGGATCGACCCGCAGGAACGGCTCGAGGTCCGCACCCGGCTGCGGAACACGCTGGCGTTCTGCCTGGCCGAGACGGGCAAGGTGGACGACGGCCTGACCCAGCTCGCGGGCGTCGACGCCGAGCTCGCCGGGCTGCGCGACGAGGCGCTGCGGGCCCACCTGTCCACCCTGGTCAACCTCAACCGCGCCGCGCTGCTGTGCCGGGTCGGCCGCATCGACGAGGGCATCGCCCAGCTGGACGTGGAGATCGAGCGCAGCGAACGGCGCCTGCCCGCGCACGCCGACCCGGAAGCCGTCGACCTGCTCGCGCTGGCCCTGTCCAACCGGGGCAACGCGCACGGCGAGGTGCACCGGCACGAGAAGGCCGTCCGCGACCTCAACCGGGCCGTCGAGCTGGCCGACGCGCACGACCTGCCGCTGCGCGCCGCGATCGCCAAGCACGCGTTGGGCAACGCGGAGCAGCGGGCAGGCGACATCCCGGCCGCCCTGCGCCACTACCAGGAGGCCAACCGGGCGTTCCAGGACCTCGAACCCGGCCTGCTGCTGCGGCTGCGCATCGACCAGGCCGAGGCGATGATCAGCGTCGGGCTGGCGGACGAGGCGGGCAGGCTGCTGGACGAGGTGCTGCCGGAGCTGCGCCGCCAGCGCATCGGGCAGGACGTCGCCGAGGCGGAGCTGTTCCGCGCGGCAGCGGCGTTGCAGGACGGCGACCTCGTGCTGGCCCGGCGGATGGCGACCTCGGCGCAGCGCAAGCTGGTCCGGCGGGGCAGCCCGGCGTGGGCGGCGGTGGCGGGGCTGATCGCGTTGCGGGTGGACGCGGTGCGCGCGCTCGGCTCACGGCGCCCGGTCGCCGGGGTGGTGCGGCGGGCGGTCGAGCTGTCCGGGGAGCTGGCCGGGCTGAAGCTGCACGACCAGGCGGCGTTCGCGCTGGTGCTGGCGGCCCGGCTGGAGATCCGCCGCGGTGACCCGGACCGGGGCGCCGAGCTGCTGCGCAGCGTGCCCGAGTCGCGGCGGATCTCGCCGATCGACCACCGGATGCTGCTGCGGCTGTGCCGGGCGGAGCTGGCGCTGGCCCGCGGCAACCAGCGGGTGGCGCTGGCGCAGGCCAAGGCGGGACTCGCGGAACTGGGCAGGCTGCGGGACCGGCTCGGCGGGCTGGAACTGGTGTCCGGCACCGCCGTGCACGGCCGTGAGCTGGGCGAACTGGCCGTGCGCCTGGTGCTGGGCGGTCGTGACTCGGCGAGCAACGCCAAGCGCCTGTTCACCTGGCTGGAGCGCACCAGGGCCCAGCTGTACCGGTACGACCCGGCCGAGTCCACTGTGGATTCCGAGCTGGGCGAGCGGATCGCCGACGTGCGCAGGCTCAGCCGCGCCCTGCTGCGGGCCCGCCTCGACGGCCTGCCGACCCAGGAGCTGGAGGCGCGGCTCAAGGCCAGCCAGCGCGCGGCCACCCGAATGGGCTGGAGCGCCAGCCCGTGGGGCACGCCGCGCCCGGTCGTCAAGCCGGACCAGGTGCTCGACCGGCTGTCCGGGCAGGCGATGGTGAGCTTCGCGGCGTCCGGTGACGAGCTGATCGCCGTGGTGTTCGCCGGTGCCCGGGTGCGCATGGTGCGGCTCGGGTCGGCCGCCGAGGCCACCGAGGGCGCGCGCCGCCTGCACGCCGACCTCAACGCGCTCGCGCCCGACCACCTGCCCGCGCCGTTGGCCGAGGTCATCTCGGCGTCCGCGCGCCGTGAGGCGGAGAAGCTGGACCGGCTGCTGCTGCGCCCGCTGGCGCCGATGATCGGGGACCGGTCGCTGGTCGTGGTGCCGACCGGCGCGCTGTACGTGGTGCCGTGGAACGTGCTGCCGACCTGCGCGAACCGGCCGACGACGGCGGTGCCGTCGGCCACCGCGTGGGTGTCGGCGGTCCGCGGTGAGCGGGCGGCGGTCGACGGCGTGCTGCTGGTGCGCGGCCCCGGGTTGCAGGCCGCGCAGGGCGAGATCGACCGGCTGGCCGGCTACCACGGTGACGCGAAACTGCTCGGCGTGAACGAGGCCAAGGTCGGCGCGGTGCTGGAGGCGTTGGACGGGGTGGAGCTGGCGCACATCGCCGCGCACGGCGAGCACGAGCCGGAGAACGCGCTGTTCTCCCGGCTGGAGCTGGTGGACGGCGCGATGTTCGCGCACGAGATCGGCCGGGTCCGCCGCCCGCCGCACCAGGTGGTGCTGGCCGCGTGCGAGCTGGCGCTGAACCGGGTGCGGCCCGGTGACGAGCCGCTGGGCTTCGCGGGCGCGTTGCTGGCGGGCGGTGCCCGGACGGTGATCGCCGCGTCCAGCCGGGTCGGCGACCAGCCGTCGGCGGCGGCGATGGCCGACTTCCACCGCAACCTGGCGGCCGGCGCGTCACCGGCCGTGGCGCTGGCCGAGGCGGTCGCGGTGGACCCGCTGCGTCGTCCGTTCGTGTGCCTTGGTTCGGGTTAGCGGTTGACCAGCCGTTCGACCGGTTGACCGGATCACCCGCACCCACTAGTCAGGGTGGAGGAGTTCTTCGGCGATCACCCCCAGGGGGTCCGGTGCGCTGGTTGACGCTGACGCTGCTGTTGCTGGCCACGATGACCACCCCGGCGACCGCCGCGCCCGCGGTCGGCCGGGCTAACGAGCCGGGCAACGGCCCGGAGCGCAACCAGGTCGCGGCCGTCGACGTGCCGTTGCACGCCACCGCGCGCGGCGACAACTGGCCCGACGCCAACCCCGGCTACCCGCGCCGCACCCAGCTGCGGGTCTACCCGGAGGACCAGGCCGACCGGTCGATCAAGCTCGGACTCGCGCCGTACCACTCGCTCGCGCCGCGCCTGAACGACCTGCAGCGCCGCAGCGACCGGGTGTCCGTCGAGGTCGTCGGCCGGTCCACCGCGGGCCGCGACCTCTACCTGGTCACGCTCACCGCGCCGGAGAGCCCGGCGGAGACCCGCAGGCAGGAGGCGTGGCGCGACAAGATCGAGAACGACCCGGTCGGCGCCGCCCGAGACGTCTTCCTGCGCGGCGGCTACAAGGCGCCGGTGTGGATCAACGCCAACATCCACGGCGACGAGTGGGAGGGCACCGACGGCGCGCTGCGCGTGATCGAGGACCTGGCCTTCGACCCGGGCGCACGGGACTTCCTGCGCCGCCACCGGGTCTACGTCAACCTGACCGCGAACCCGGACGGGCGGGTGGCCGGCACCCGCGCCAACGCGAGCGGGTTCGACCTCAACCGCGACTTCGTCACCTCGTCGCAGCCGGAGTCGCGGGCGATGCGGGACGTGGTCCAGCGCATCCAGCCGCTGCTGGTGCTCGACGAGCACGGGTACGTGGCCAACACGCTGATCGAGCCGACCACCCCGCCGCACGGCCAGAACTACGACTTCGACCTCTACATCAAGCACGGCTACGCGGGCGGCCTGCGGATGGAGGACGCCGTGCGGGCGCTGGGCCACCCGGAGGCGGCCAAGCCGGAGATCCCGTTCCGCGACTACGAGCCGGGCGTGTGGGACGGCTGGGCGCCGATCTACACCGCCCAGTACTCGATGTACCACGGCGCGGTGTCCTACACGATCGAGGTCCCGATGCGGGTGAACCGGGGTGACTACACGACACAGCCGGTGACGGAGCTGCGACGGCGTTCGGCGATCAACACGGACGTGGTCGAGGCGACGATCCGCAGCGCGCTCGCCTACGTGCAGCAGCACCGGACCGCGATGGTGGACAACCAGATCGAGATGTTCCGCCGGGGCTTGGCGGGCGAGCCGCAGCGGGTCGTGCCGGACGGTTTCGTGCCCGGTTTCGGCCCCGAAGACCGCTACACCACGGAGTTCCCGCGCGCGTACGTCATACCGGTGGGTGACGGGCAGCGGTCCGGGCAGGCCGCCGCACGGCTGGTCGACCACCTGGTCGCGCACGACGTCCGGGTGAAGCGGGCCGACCGGACGTTCACGCTGGGCGACCGCGAGTACCCGGCCGGGTCGTACGTGGTGGACCTGCACCAGCCGAAGCGGGCGCTGGCGAACGTGATGCTGGAGGCCGGTCGGGACATCTCCGACCGCGTCGACGTCATGTACGACATCAGCGGCTGGAGCCACCGGCTGCTGTGGGGCGCGACGGTGGACGTCGTGCGGGACGGGCCGCTGCACGTGCGCGGGCGTGACGTGGCGGCGGCGTCGCCGACCGGTTCGCTGCACGCGCCCGAGGGCAGCGACCTGGCGCTCACGTTGGCCGACGGCAAGGACGCGGCGGCGGTGAACGACCTGCTCGCCCGCGGTGTCGAGGTGCGCAGGCAGGACGACGGCACGATCGTGGTGCCCGCGTCGGCGCGGTCGGCGGCTGAGGAGGTGTCGGACCGGTACGGCGCCCGGTTCACCGCGGCGGGGCCGGGCGGCACGCCGCTGCGCCGTCCCGCGGTGGCGGGCGCGGTGGCGGCGGACGAGCTGAAGGCGTTGCGGGACATGGGTTTCGACGTGCGGCCGGTGTCGACGGAGGTGCTCAACGCCGGGTTCGACCTGTCCGGGGTCGACGTGCTGCTGGTGTCGTCGGGCCTGCGCTACGACCACCTCGTCGCGCCCGCCAAGGCCGCGGTGGACGCGTTCCTGGCGCGGGGCGGCGTGGTGACGCGCGGTGCGACGGGAGCGCGGTTCAACGCCGACGCCGGTGTGCTGCCGGTGCGCGCGGTCGCGGGCCGGGAGGACGCGAACGGCGTCGTGTCGGTGGTGGACGGTGCGGGCGCGGTCGGCCACTCGTTCGTGTACGCGCCGTACTGGTTCACCGACCTCGGACCCGGTGTGGACGTGCGGCAGCGGTACCAGGACCTGGTCGCCGGGCACTGGGCCGCGCGCCCGGACGGGTCGGGCGGACAGGCCGAGGCGGCGGGTCAGGCGGCGGTCGTGGCGGGCACGTCGCCGCGGGGCGCGCGGGCGGTGCTGTTCGGCACCGAACCGCTGTTCCGCGACCACCCGAAGGGCCTGTACTGGCAGGTGGCGGACGCCGTCTTCGCCACGGTGGGCTGAGCCGGGCTACTCGTCGCGATAGGCGTGCAGCAGGGCCTGCACCGCGTCCTGCCGGTCGACGCCCAGGGCCTTGGCCGACGCGGCGTACTCGGCCGCGGCCTCGGCCAGTGCCGCGGCGGTCGCCGCGTCGGTCCGGGGCACCGCCGCCACCACCGTGCCCCGGCGCCGCGCGGTGCTCAGCACACCGGCCGCCTCCAGCTCGCGGTACCCGCGCGCCACCGTCCCGACCGAGAGCCCGAGGTCACGCGCCAGCTGCCGGATCGGCGGCAGCGGTGCGCCGACCGGCAGCTCGCCCACCCGGATCAGGTGCACGAGCTGGTCCCGCACCTGCCGCCAGGGCGCCACCCCGCTGTCCGGGTCGACGACGATCCGGGTCATGCGGCGGTCCGCGCGGACGGCGGCCGGGACGGGTTCGCCACCCAGATCCAGCCGCCCAGGCCGAGGAGGAACGCCGCGAACCCCAGGTAACCGGTGGCGGACGTGTGTTCCAGCCACGCGGGCGCGGGCGGGAACCCGGCCTCCGCGAACTCGACGCTGCGCAGGTAGTCGAGCCTGCCGACCGCCACCAGCACCATCGACGCCGTCCAGGCGAGGCCGATCCCGACCGCCACCCGGGCACTGCGGGTCCGGCACGCGGCATCGACCAGCGGGTCCGCCAGCGACCGCCGCCGCACCGCGAGCCGCACCACGCCCAGCACGACGGCCAGGCCGCACACCGCACCGACGAGCGCGACCTGGCTCACCGGCAGGCCGATCTCCGCGTAGTGCCGCTCCGACACGGTTCCCCGCACGGTGCCGTCGACCGAACGCCACACCCCACCGGTGGGCACCGCGTCGGCGACTCGGTCCGCCCACGGTTGGGCGGCCAGCCCCACCACCGCCAGGAGGACGGCCACCGCGCCGAGCACGAGCAGCATCCCGACCGCCCACCGGGGCACCAGGTCGCGCCAGTGGCGGCGGGCCAGCGTCGCGGTCCTGGTGCCGCGCACCGGGCGGAGCGCCGCCGCGGCCTCCGCGGCCAAGAGCGCGACCAGCAACGACGCGAGGCTGCGGAAGGCGCCGGAGCCGGGTTCCGCGAAGCCCAACGCCCGCGCGACCGGCTCGGTCACCACCGGCGTGAGCAGGAACAGCACCGGGTACAGCAACCGCCGGTCCCGCAGGTACCGCACCGCCTGCGCGCTCTGCCGGTCGTCGGGCTCGGGCACGCCCCAGCGCCGCAGGAACCGCCGCCCGCCCGACGTGGTGGGCCACAGCACGACCACCAGGACGAGGCCGACCAGCCCCCACCCCAGTGCCGTCCCGACGAGGTCGCCCACGACACCACCCCCTTTGTGTCATCCACTTGACACAAAGGGTCGCACGGCGGTCAACCCCGCGGCTTCAGTCCTTGGTGCCGCCCGGACCGCCGCCGTCGCGCACCACGATCACCACGCGGTCGTCGCTGGAGACCGGTGCGCCGCCCGCGTCCTTGTTCACCGTGCCGGCCAGTGAGGTCGTGTCGTCCAGCATCACCAGCGGTCCGAACCGGCCGAAGCCGTCCTCGCCGGTCATGGTCGCCTCCGGCTTGCCGGTGAACGCGCCCTCCGGGTTCATCGGCAGGTTGAGCAGGCCGGGGGTGGCGCTCGTGGCCACCGACACCAGGTTCGAGTACGACGCGCAGCCGCCGACACCGGGCCGCTCGGGCCACGACCACGCCGGGTCGCCCAACGCCTTGCCCGGCTGCACCCGGTACAGCAGGTCGGCCGTCGCGCCCGCGTCGGTCACCCACGTCTTCGACCCGTCAGCGGACACGCACAGCCCGCCCGGCGACTTCAACCCGCTCGCCAGCACCAGCGAGCCCGCCGTCGGGTTGCCGCGCGCGGGCTGGCCGGCGCCGTCGATCCGCAGCACCTTCCCGGCCAGCGAGTTCGGGTCGGCCGCCGCCGCCGGGTTGCCCGCGTCACCGGTCGCCACCAGCAGCGCGCCGGTGCGGTCGTGGGCGAGCACGCCCCGGTTTCCGGTCGGACCCTTCGGGATGCCGGTCAGCACCGGCTTGGGCACGTCGCCGGGCGCGAGCCGCAGCACCCGGTTGTCGGTCGCCGTGGTCACGTACACGTAGACCAGCTGGTCCTCGACGTAGGTCGGCGACAGGGTGAGCCCGGTGAGCCCACCGTCACCGGTCGCGTCCACCTCGAACTTCGCCACCTCGACCGGGTCGACGTCCTTGGTCACCTTGACCAGCCGCCCGGTGGCGCGCTCGGTCGCCAGCGCCGTCACCGCGCCGGTGGTCTGGTTGACGTCGGTCAGCGCCACGCCGGAGATCGGGTTCAGGCACGTGCCGACCACGGCGGGGTTGAAGTCCTTGCAGCCCTGCGGTGGCGGCACGGGTGTCGGCTGCTGGCCGGGCTGCTGGCCCTGGGCGGGGCCCTTCGGCAGCTCGCCGGGCAGCTCGGGCACCGGCCCCGCCTGCGGCGTCAGCGGCTGGGCCGCGCTCCACCCCGCCGGTGCCGGCTGCTCGGGGAAGCTCGCGCAGCCCGCGGCCAGCAGGCCGAGGGCCGTCCCGATCAGCACTCCACGCAGTCGTGACACGGGTCCCAGGTTAGGCGCGGGGCCGTGAACGCGAGGTGAGCGGCCCGTCCACGTCCTCCTGCACGGCCCGCCGCACGGCGTCGGCGCGGTCGAGCAGGAGCTCCAGCTCGTCCACGATCACCCCTGGGTCCTCCAGCGGCAGGAAGTGCGTGTTCGGCAGCACCCGCACCCTGGCCTGCGGCAACGCGGCGACCGCTCCGAGCACGCCGTCGGCCGAGGCCAGGAAGTCGTACCGGCCCGCAAGGACCGTGGTGGGGCACGTTACGCCGGTCAGGTCGAGCCGGGGCGTGCGGCCCAGGGCCAGCGCCAGGGTGAAGTACCAGCCCCAGTCGTGCTGGAGGTAGTGGCGCAGCGACCCGACCAGCCGCCCGCCGAGGTCCGGCACCGGGACGCGGTGCAGCACGGCGTCCAGCAGCGGCCCGGCGGCCTTCAACGCCGTCACCCCGCCGACACCGATCAGCCGCCGCACCGCCGCCGGCACGCCGGGGATGCCGAGCGCGCTCGCGAACGTGTCACCCGGCGCGCCCGCGACGAGCATCAGGCCGGTCACCCGGTCCGGGTGCCGCAGCGCCAGCTCGGCGGCCACCGTCACGCCCATCGACCAGCCCATCACCACGCACCGCTCGACGCCGCCGTCGTCCAGCACCGCCAGCGCGTCGGCGACGTGGTCGGACACCTCGATGCGGGACGGGTCCGCCGGCCGGTCCGACGACAGCGCGCCGCGGTGGTACCAGCTGTGCACGCGGGCCGACGGCAGCTCCGGCCACACCGCGGGCACGGCGCCCAGACCGGGGCTGAGCAGCACGTCCGGCCCGTCCACGTCGGTGCGCCACAACCTGATCCGCGTGCCGTCCGCGGAGAAGACGTCGTGCTCCCGCATGGCGGTCAGTGTGCCGTAACGTGCGAACCCGTGAGCCTCACCGTTCTGGTCCCCGACGAGCTGGGCGTCCGCGCGCTGTCCGACGTGGAGGGCGTGCGGCCCGTCCGCTACGAGCCGGGGCAGCCGCTGCCCGCCGACGCCGAGCGCGCGGAAGTCCTGGTGCCCAAGTTCCTTCTCGGCACGGACCCGCGGGACGTGTTCGCGCAGCTGCCGTCGCTGAAGCTGGTGCAACTGCTGTCGGCGGGCGCCGAGCGGTTCATCGGTGTCGTACCCGATGGTGTGATGCTGTCGACGTGCCGCGGCGCGCACGGCGGCAGCACGGCCGAGTGGGCGATCGGCGCGCTGCTCGCGATCTACCGCGACTTCCCGAGGTTCGAGCGGGCCAGGCAGGAACGCCGGTGGGACTACCACCTCACCGACACGTTGCAGGACAAGAAGGTGCTCGTGGTCGGTGCGGGCGACCTGGGCGAGCAGTTCCGGCGCAGGCTGGAGCCGTTCGACGCGACCGCGACCCTGGTCGGCCGCACGACGCGGCCCGGCGTGCACGGCGTGGACGAGCTGCCCGACCTGCTGGGCGGGTTCGACGCGGTGCTGGTCGTGGTGCCGCTGACCGAGGAGACCACCGGGATGGTCGACGCGAAGTTCCTGTCCCGGATGAAGGACGGCGCGATCCTGGTCAACGCGGCCCGCGGCGCGGTGGTCGACACCGACGCGTTGCTGGCCGAGCTGACCTCGGGGCGGCTGCGCGCGGCGCTGGACGTGACCGAGCCCGAGCCGCTGCCGACCGACCACCCGCTGTGGACCGCGCCCGGCCTGTTCCTCACGCCGCACGTGGCCGGCAGCTGCACCGGTCACGCCGAGCGGGCGTACGCCGTGGTGTCCGCCGAGGTCGCCCGGTTCGCCCGCGGCGAGCAGCCGCGAAACCTGGTCAAGGGCGAATATTAGCCCGTTCGGGTGAACGCGCGCCGCGAAACGGACGCTCGCGGACGTCGTCCGAACCTCCTAACGTGCGGGTGCGTGGCTACTCACGACGACCGTTCGAGGACATCGGGCGGCTACTCCGACGACGGGTTCTACTCGACGAGTGGCGTGGGCGGAGGAGTTCACCACTTCGACGACGGCACTCGGACGATCGACGGCGACGCGTTCGGCAAGGACACGAAGGGCTTCGACACCTCCGGCTACACGCCGATCACGGACTTGGACGACAAGCCCGCCACCCACTACGACGCCTTCGAGGACGAGGACGACCGCAAGCCGTTCGGCTGGACCGCCAGTGCCGACATCGGCCTGCTGGTGCTGCGGCTGGCGCTGGGCGGCGCGTTCGTCATGCACGGCCTGCAGAAGGTGTTCGGCCTGTTCGGCGGGCCCGGCATCGACGGGTTCGCGGGCTACCTGCAGTCCGCCGGGTTCCGCGAGGCGCGGATCCTGGCGTGGGTCACCGGCGTGACCGAGCTCGGCGGCGGCGCGCTGCTGATCCTCGGCCTGTTCACGCCGCTGGCGGCGGCCGGCGTGCTCGGCGTGATGGCGAACGTCATCGCGCTGAAGTACCGAGGCGGCTTCTTCGCGCCGAACGGCGTGGAGCTGGAGGCGGTCTACGCGGCGATGGCGTTCGCGGTGCTGTTCGCGGGCCCCGGCCGGGCCGCCTTCGACTACAACCGCAGCTGGTTCCGCCACCCGCTGCTGTCCGGTTTCATCTGCCTGGTGATCGCCGCCGGCGCCACCGCGGCGACCCTCTACGTCTTCCGCTGATCCCGGATGCCCGCCGGCCGGCCGCGCACTAGCGTGGTCGGCCGTGGAGGAAGACGCCTGGGTGGAACTGGACCGCGGGTTCCAGGAGCCTCTCTGGGCCGACTTCGTCGAGGAGTTCGGCTTCCGGCCGGGGATCGGTCCCGAGGACTACCCCGCCATCCGCGAGCCGACGCCGTCGGTGACGTGGGACCTCCGGCCGCTGTACGAGCGGTTCGGCGGGCATTCCCGGCCGCTCGCCCAGGTGGTGTGTGACGTGCTGCGGGAGTGCACCGAGTACTGGGAGTCAGTGGTGGCGCACGACTGGGTGCACCCGTCAGTCCTCTACCGGCCGCACCGGGTGCTGGACGTGACCGACCTCGAGCACTGGGACGTCGAGCTCATCCCGAACGGTGACTACGTGATCTTCGTGGCGAAGGACCTGTCCTTCGGCGTGTTCGGGCATCCGTGGGAGCAGAGCCTGTGCTTCTTCGGTGAACCGGCCGTCCGCGCGGTCGAGCGGGTGAACAGCGGCCTGCTCACCCGCGTGCTCCGCCGCGACGGCCGTCCCGAGGCGTCGTGAACGAGCGGGTGACCGCGGCGGTGGCGCAGTTCGCGTTGGTGGTGGTCGGGATACCGGTGGTCTACCTGATCGCGTTCCCGATCGGCCTCACCACGCGTTCGCTGCTGCCGCCCCTCGGGCTGGTCGCGGGCCTCGTCGTGGGCGGGCTGCTCGTCACCAGGGTGCGAAGACCCGTCACCGGGCCGTTGGCCGGGTGGGCGGTGTTCCTCGCCTCACTGGCCCTGGTCTGGTTGCTGAACCGCCCCTAAACAGCGGAAACCGGCCGACGTCCAGTGTCGGCCGGTTCCGGCAAGACCTACTTGTTCACGTCGCGCACGGCGCCCGTGGACGCATCCGTCGCCATCCGGGCGTACGCGCGCAGCGCCGCCGTCACCGGCCGGTCCCGGTCGACCGGCTGCCACGGCCGCTCCGAGGCCTCCATCTTCGCCCGCCGCTCGGCCAGCACGCCCTCGTCCACCAGCAGCTCCAGCCGCCGCTCGTGGACGTCGATCAGGATCCGGTCGCCGTCCTGGACCAAGCCGATCACGCCGCCACCCGCCGCCTCCGGCGAGACGTGCCCGATCGACAGGCCCGACGTGCCGCCGGAGAACCGGCCGTCCGTGATCAGAGCGCACTTCTTGCCCAGCCCCGCGCCCTTGAGGAACGCGGTCGGGTGCAGCATCTCCTGCATGCCCGGCCCGCCCGCCGGGCCCTCGTAGCGCACCACGAGCACGTCGCCCGGCTGGATCTCCTTCTTCAGGATCATTGAGACGGCCTCCTCCTGGGACTCCACCACCCGCGCCGGCCCCTCGAAGCGCCACAGCTCCTCGTCGATGCCCGCCGCCTTGATCACCGCGCCGCGCTCGGCCAGGTTGCCGTGCAGCACGGCCAGCCCGCCGTCCTTGGTGTACGCGTGCTCGACGTCGCGGATGCAGCCGCCGGCCGCGTCCGCGTCCAGCTTCGACCACCGGTTGGACGTGGAGAGCGCCTGCGTCGTGCGCACGCCGCCGGGCGCCGCGTGGAACAGCTCGACCGCCCGCTGCGACGGCGACTCGGCGCGGATGTCCCACTCGCCCAGCCACGACGCGACGTCCGGGCTGTGCACGGTGTGCACGTCCTCGTTGAGCAGGCCGCCCCGCCACAGCTCGCCCAGCAGCGCCGGGATGCCACCGGCCCGGTGCACGTCCTCCATGTGGTAGTCCGAGTTCGGCGACACCTTCGCCAGGCACGGCACCCGGCGGCTCACCGCGTCGATGTCGGCCAGCGTGAAGTCGACCTCGCCCTCCTGCGCGGCGGCGAGGATGTGCAGCACGGTGTTGGTGGAGCCGCCCATCGCCATGTCCAGCGCCATGGCGTTCTCGAACGCCTTGCGGTTGGCGATCGAGCGCGGCAGCACCGACTCGTCGTCCTGTTCGTAGTAGCGTTTGCACAGGTCCACGATCGTGCGGCCGGCCTCGGCGAACAGCTCGCGCCGCGCGGAGTGAGTGGCCAGCGTGGACCCGTTGCCCGGCAGCGCCAGGCCCAGCGCCTCGGTGAGGCAGTTCATCGAGTTCGCGGTGAACATGCCTGAGCACGAGCCGCAGGTCGGGCACGCCGACCGCTCCACCTCGGCCAACCCGGCCTCGTCCACCTCCGGCGAGGCGGACGCGGCGATCGCGGTGATCAGGTCGGTCGGCGCGACGGCCACGCCGTCCACCACGACCGCCTTGCCCGCCTCCATCGGTCCACCGGAGACGAACACGACCGGGATGTTGAGCCGCATGGCCGCGTTGAGCATGCCCGGCGTGATCTTGTCGCAGTTGGAGATGCACACGATCGCGTCGGCCTGGTGCGCGTTGACCATGTACTCGACCGAGTCGGCGATGATCTCCCGCGACGGCAGCGAGTAGAGCATCCCGCCGTGCCCCATGGCGATGCCGTCGTCCACCGCGATGGTGTGGAACTCGCGCGGCACCCCGCCCGCCTCGCGGACCGCCTCGGCCACGATGTCGCCGAGGTCGCGCAGGTGCACGTGCCCCGGCACGAACTGGGTGTAGGAGTTGGCGATGGCCACGATCGGCTTGCCGAAGTCGCTGTCGGTCATGCCGGTCGCACGCCAGAGCGCGCGTGCGCCCGCGGCGTTGCGGCCGTGCGTGGTGGTGCGGGAACGGAGCGGTGGCACGGCTCCTCCAGAAGTCTTTGCCGAGAGAATCGCGAACGACGCGCGCGGGGTGGGGCGCGGGAGGGCGGGAGCGGTGCCTCAGAGATTACTCCGCCGCAACGCGCCGGTGACCAGCACGGCGGCGAGCGCGAGCGTGATCACGTGCACGGCGGTGCACCACAGGCAGATCTTCCCGATCAGCAGGAACTCGGCCGCCACCAGGTACACCACGAACAGCACGCCGACGCCGACCGACACCAGCCGCGCCCAGTGCAGCGCCTCGTTGCGCCAGGCGAACGGCAGGCACGCGACGGTCAGGAACGCGAAGAACGCCAGGCCCAGCACCGCGACCGGGATGCCGAACAGCTCCGACTGCTCGCTGCTGGTGACCGTGCCGCAGTCGATCACCGCGCCCTCGGCGCACAGCAGCGCGCCGGCCGTGAAGTGCGCGACGGTGAGGTAGGTGGAGACCGCCAAGCCCGCCAGCGACAGCACCAGGCTGACGACAGGCACCCAACCCGTGGTCCGCGTGTTCCTGCTCACTCTCCGGACTTTACGGGCGGCGGCGTTTCGTCCCCGTCAGCCTCGGTGGGCTCCTCTTCGGGCTCGTCGGCCGCCGCCACGGCCGTCGGATCGGCCACCCGGCCACCGCTGACCTGCGACAACATCGGCAGGTGCCCGGCGCGGACGGCGGGCAGCCGGACCAGCGAGTCGTCGGTCAGCACCGCCGACAACCACCCCTTCGGGACCACCTTGATCGCCTTCACGTCCGACCACTGCACCTCGCGCTTGCCGAACGTGCCCCGGGCCACGATCCGCTCGCCGTCCACGGTCGTGCGGTTGCGCACCACCCACCACGCGAAGGCCGCCGGCAGCAGGTAGAGGGCTTGGAGACCGGGCACGCCCCAGGCGACGGGCGTCGCGCAGATGGCGGCGGACCCGGCGGCCAGCAGCGCGGGGGTGGGGATGCGGAACACGACTTTCGGCACGTGTCGAGATGCTGCCACCCATCGTCCGAGCGGGTGACTCCGGCCCGCGTCCGCGCACGTGACGCCTTCCACCATCCGGGAGTGCCGTCCCGCACAGTTGACGCTCCACCTGCTTCACGGTTAACGTCAGCGCCATGCAGCGCAACCTCGTTCTCGTACTTCCCAGGCGCGTCGACGCCTAGGCATTCGAGCTTGCGTCGACGCGCGACCCTCGTACGACCCGTTCGGGTTGGCGAGGGTTTTTTCGTGCCCGGACCGTGCATTCTCCTTACCCACGAGGCAGACAGATGACCAGCGCAACCTCGCGACCGGCTCCCGGAGAGTCGTCGTCGCCCCGCCCTGGACCGCGGCCGAAACCGGCCCCGCCGAGCGGCGCTCCCATCCGCGTGACCGGTGCCCAGTCCCTCGTCCGCTCGCTGGAGGCAGTGGGCTGCGAGGTGGTCTTCGGCATTCCCGGCGGCACGATCCTGCCTGCCTACGACCCCCTCCTCGACTCCACCAAGGTGCGCCACGTCCTGGTCCGCCACGAGCAGGGCGCGGGCCACGCCGCCACCGGGTACGCCCAGGCCACCGGCAAGGTCGGCGTCTGCATGGCGACCTCGGGGCCCGGCGCGACGAACCTCGTCACCCCGCTGGCGGACGCCAACATGGACTCCGTCCCGGTGGTCGCCATCACCGGCCAGCAGTCCCGGCCGCTGATCGGCACCGACGCGTTCCAGGAAGCCGACATCTGCGGCATCACGATGCCGATCACCAAGCACAACTTCCTCATCACCGACGCCGCGGACATCCCGCGCGCGATCGCCGAGGCGTTCCACCTGGCCGCGACGGGTCGACCCGGCCCCGTCCTGGTGGACATCCCCAAGGACGTGCTGCAGGAGATGACCTCGTTCTCCTGGCCGCCGGAACTGCGCCTGCCCGGTTACCGGCCGACGACCCGGCCGCACGGCAAGCAGGTGCGCGAGGCCGCGAAGCTGATCGCCGCGGCCCGTCGCCCCGTCCTCTACGTCGGTGGCGGCGTGATCAAGGCCGAGGCGTCGGCCGAGCTGCTGGAGCTGGCCGAGTCCACCGGCATCCCGGTGGTGACCACGCTGATGGCCCGCGGCGCGTTCCCCGACTCGCACCCGCAGCACCTGGGCATGCCCGGCATGCACGGCACGGTCTCGGCGGTCGCCGCGATGCAGAAGTCGGACCTGCTGATCGCCCTCGGCGCGCGGTTCGACGACCGGGTCACCGGCCAGCTGTCCACGTTCGCGCCGGACGCGCAGGTCGTGCACGCCGACATCGACCCGGCGGAGATCTCGAAGAACCGCCGCGCGGACGTGCCGATCGTCGGCGACTGCAAGGAGATCATCCGGGACCTGGTCGACGCGGTCCGCACGGAGAAGGAGAACGCGGCCCGCACGGTCGACCTCGCCCCGTGGTGGGACCAGCTCAACGCGCTGCGCGAGACGTTCCCGCTGGGCTACGACTGGCCCGAGGACGGCACGCTGTCGCCGCAGTACGTGATCGAGCGGATCGGCGCGCTGACCCCGCCCGACACCCTGTTCACCGCGGGCGTCGGCCAGCACCAGATGTGGGCGGCCCAGTTCGTCAAGTACGAGCGCCCGCGCACGTGGATCAACTCCGGCGGCCTGGGCACGATGGGCTACGCGGTGCCCGCGGCGATGGGCGCGAAGGCGGGCGTGCCGGACGTCCAGGTGTGGGCGATCGACGGCGACGGCTGCTTCCAGATGACCAACCAGGAGCTGGCCACCTGCGCCATCGAAGGCATCCCGATCAAGGTCGCCGTCATCAACAACGGCAACCTGGGCATGGTCCGCCAGTGGCAGACCCTGTTCTACGGCGAGCGCTACTCCAGCACCGACCTGGGCACGCACAAGCACCGCATCCCCGACTTCAAGCTGCTCGCCGAGGCGATGGGCTGCGCGGGGCTGCGCGCCGAGTCCCGCGAGGAGGTCGACGCGGTCATCCAGCAGGCCATGGAGATCAACGACCGGCCGGTCGTCATCGACTTCGTGGTCGGCAAGGACGCCCAGGTCTGGCCGATGGTGGCCGCGGGCACCGGCAACAGCGAGATCATGGCCGCGCGGGGCATCCGCCCGCTGTTCGACGAGGACGAGTGATGGCCGAGGACAGCGCCCGGGCGGGCGTGGATCGCAACGACGAGGACGAGTGACGATGACTAGGCACACCCTGAGCGTTCTGGTCGAGGACAAGCCCGGTGTCCTCGCGCGTGTGGCGGGCCTGTTCTCGCGCCGCGGGTTCAACATCGAGTCGCTGGCCGTCGGCCGCACCGAGCACCCCGACATCTCCCGGATGACCATCGTCGTCTCGGTCGACGAGCTGCCGCTGGAGCAGGTCACCAAGCAGCTCAACAAGCTCATCAACGTCATCAAGATCGTGGAGCTGGAGTCCACCGCGTCGGTCCAGCGGCAGCTCCTGCTCGTCAAGGTGCGCGCCGACGCGACGGTGCGCAGCCAGGTCCTGGAGACGGTGCAGCTCTTCCGCGCGAAGGTCGTCGACGTCTCCCCGGAGGCGGTCACCGTCGAGGCCACCGGCACGTCTGAGAAGCTCGACGCGCTGCTGCGGATGCTGGAGCCCTACGGGCTCCGCGAGATCGTCCAGTCCGGCATGGTCGCCATCGGCCGTGGCGCCCGCTCCATCACCGCGACCGCGGTGCGCTGATGTTCCAGTTCCGAGGAAGGAAGTACCACCAGTGAGCGTCGAGATCTTCTACGACGACGATGCCGACCTGAGCATCATCCAGGGGCGCAAGGTCGCGGTCATCGGCTACGGCAGCCAGGGCCACGCGCACGCGCTGAGCCTGCGCGACTCCGGCGTCGACGTCCGGATCGGCCTCCCCGAGGGCTCCAAGTCCCGCGCCAAGGCCGAGGAGGAGGGCCTGCCCGTCGGCACCCCCGCCGAGGTCTCGGCCGAGGCCGACCTGATCATGATCCTGGCGCCGGACACCGCGCAGCGGCACATCTACGCCAACGACATCGCGCCGAACCTGAAGGACGGCGACGCGGTCTTCTTCGGCCACGGCTTCAACATCCGCTACGGCCTGATCACCGTGCCGTCCAACGTGGACGTCGCCATGGTCGCGCCGAAGGGCCCGGGCCACCTGGTCCGCCGCCAGTTCGTGGACGGCAAGGGCGTGCCCGCGCTGATCGCGGTCGAGCAGGACGCCTCGGGCAACGCGCAGGCGCTGGCGCTGTCCTACGCCAAGGGCATCGGCGGCACGCGCGCGGGCGTCATCAAGACGACGTTCAAGGAGGAGACCGAGACCGACCTGTTCGGTGAGCAGGCCGTCCTCTGCGGTGGTGCGTCCGCGCTGGTGCAGGCCGGTTTCGAGGTGCTGACCGAGGCCGGTTACGCGCCCGAGGTCGCCTACTTCGAGTGCCTGCACGAGCTCAAGCTCATCGTGGACCTCATGTACGAGGGCGGCATCGCCCGCATGCGCTACTCGATCTCCGACACCGCCGAGTACGGCGACCTGACCCGGGGCCCGCGCGTGGTCACCCCCGCGGTCAAGGAGGAGATGCGCAAGATCCTGGGCGAGATCCAGGACGGCACGTTCGCCACCGAGTGGGTGAACGAGGACGACGCCGGCCGCGGCAACTACAAGAAGCTGCAGCAGGAGGGCGAGCAGCACCCGATCGAGGAGGTCGGCAAGAAGCTGCGCGGCCTGATGTCCTGGGTCGACCGCCCCATCACCGAAACGGCGTAAGATCGGGCGCTTTTTCGCCGGGGCCCGCGGTTTCGACCGCGGGCCCCGGTATACCTAGGGCCCATGACCGACAGCGCGCCGATCTACGACGACAAGGCCCACGTCCGGGGCAACCTCGACCTCAGCGGAGCCGAGTGGATCCGCAGCGACGAGGGCGCCGAGGACGAGGAGGAGCACGTCGAGATCGCGTTCGTCGAGCACACCGACGGCGTGACCTACACGGCGATGCGCAACTCGGCCCACCCTGACGGCCCGGTGCTGGTCTTCACGCCCGCCGAGTGGGAGGCGTTCATCCTCGGCGTCAAGGACGGCGAGTTCGACGAACCCTGGTGACCCGCGGTTCGGGACCTGCAGCCCGCGCCACTGGTTATGCTGCCGCCCGTCTGGTCGGCGGTGTGACGGGGGTGCGGGACCGTGAAGGTGGTCGGCGTCGCGATGGTGCGCGACGAGGACGACATCCTGGCCACGATGCTGGGGCACCACCTGTCCATCGGCGTGGACGAGGTGCTCGTGGTGGACAACGGCTCGTCCGACGGGACGGGGCGGATCCTGCGCGGCATGAGCCGCACCACCGGCCGGGTCCGGTGGACCCGTGACGACGGCGAGTACCGGCAGTCCGAGGTGACCACGGCGCTGGCGCGCGAGGCCGTGGAGCGGGGCGCGGACTGGGTCCTGGTGATCGACGCCGACGAGTTCTGGCACGCCGACGGCGACCTGCGGTCCCGGCTGGCCGCGACCGAGGCGGACGTCCTGCGGTGCCCCGTGGTGAACTTCGTCCAGGAGCGCGGGCGCGAGCGCAACGCGAGCCAGGGTTTGCTGCGCATGAACCGGCGCGTCGAGCGCGCGGTCGGGCCCGTCGACCGCACGATGGAGCTGGTCACGTCGCAGCAGATCGGGTTCATCGAGATGCAGTACCCGCCCAAGTGCATCTCGCGCGCGGTGCCGACGATCGAGGTGCACCCCGGCAACCACGGTGTGTCCGGGCACGACGGTCCGCACGAGGACGTCGAGGACATCTCCTGCCTGCACGCGCCGTTGCGCAGCCGGGCCGACCTGCGGCGCAAGGCCGAGCAGGGTGCGCGGGTGGCGAGCAGCCCGGGGTTCCGCCCCGACCAGGGCTGGCACGTGCGCCGCTGGCGGGAGTTGGCCGAGGGCGGCGACCTCGACGCCGAGTGGGCCGCGAACAGCTACGACGAGACGGGCAGCCTGGACGTGTACGGCGTGGCGAAGCCCTTGGTGCGCGACGACCGCCTGGCCGCCATCGCCCGCCGGATCGGCGTCTGACCACACCGGAACGCTCAACTCGCGCGACCTGAACGTAGGACATGCGCGTTCCGAACGTAGGACACGCGCGCGAGTCCTACGTTCAGGTCGCGTGTGTCCTACGTTCAGGACCCCCGAGTTCAACGCTCAGGTCGGAACCGGCGGGGTCCATGTAGGACGCGCGTACCGCGTTCCAGCAGGTGAAACAGGGCACCCGGGTGGCGAGCACCGGGTGGGCGCTGACTATGCTCGTTAACAACCCGGACACATTGCCGTGGCCGGCCGGCGCGGGTGACGACCTGCTCGACGGCCCCGCGCTCCCCACCCGTTCACACCACCGGGAGCGACGTCCGTGACCAAGCCCGTTGTCCTCATCGCCGAGAAGCTCGCACCGTCCGTTCTCGACGTCTTCGGTGATGGCATCGAGGTGCGCCACGTCGACGGTACCGACCGTCCCGCGCTGCTCGAAGCCGTCGCCGTCGCCGACGCCCTCCTGGTCCGCTCCGCCACCAAGGTCGACGCCGAGGTCTTCAAGGCCACCACCAAGCTCAAGGTCGTCGCCCGCGCGGGCGTCGGGCTGGACAACGTCGAGGTGCCCGCCGCCACCGAGCGCGGCGTCATGGTCGTCAACGCGCCCACCTCGAACATCGTCAGCGCCGCCGAGCACGCGGTCGCCCTGCTGCTGGCCACCGCGCGCCAGATCCCGGCCGCGCACACCACGCTGCAGAACCACGAGTGGAAGCGCAGCAAGTTCAACGGCGTCGAGGTCCAGGGCAAGACCGTCGGCGTGGTCGGCCTGGGCAAGATCGGCCAGCTGTTCGCCGCGCGCATCGCCGCCTTCGGCACCACGCTCGTCGCCTACGACCCGTACGTCAGCGCCGCCCGCGCCGCGCAGCTCGGCATCGAGCTGGTCACGCTGGAAGAGCTGCTGGAGCGCGCCGACTTCATCTCGATCCACCTGCCGAAGACCCCGGAGACCAAGGGCCTGATCGGCGCCGAGCAGCTGGCCAAGGCCAAGCGCGGCGTGATCATCGTCAACGCCGCCCGCGGTGGTCTGATCGACGAGGAGGCGCTGGCCGAGGCCGTGAAGGAGGGCCAGGTCGGCGGCGCGGGCATCGACGTGTTCTCCACCGAGCCCACCACCGAGAGCCCGCTGTTCGGCCTGCCGAACGTCGTCGTCACCCCGCACCTGGGCGCCTCCACGAGCGAGGCGCAGGACCGGGCGGGCACGGACGTGGCCAAGTCGGTGCTGCTGGCCCTGGCGGGCGACTTCGTGCCGGACGCGGTGAACGTGCAGGGCGGCGGCGTGGTCGGCGAGGAGGTCCGCCCCTACCTGCCGCTGGTGCAGAAGCTGGGCACGGTGGTCGCGGCGCTGAGCGCGAAGGCGCCGACGGCGGTCTCGGTCGAGGTGCGCGGCGAGCTGTCCAGCGAGGACGTCGCGGTGCTGCCGCTGGCCGCGCTGCGCGGCGTGTTCTCCAGCGTGGTCGAGGAGCAGGTCACCTTCGTCAACGCCCCGGCGCTGGCGAACTCGCTCGGCGTGAGCGTCGACCTGGTCAAGGAGCCGGAGAGCGCCAACCACCGCAGCCTGGTCACGGTGCGCGCGGTGCAGGCCGACGGCGCGGTCATCACGGTGTCCGGCACCCTGACGGGTCTGGACCAGGTGGAGAAGCTGGTCGGCATCAACGGCCGCGGCTTCGACCTGCGCGCCGAGGGCAACGTGCTGCTGCTGGAGTACCCGGACCGGCCGGGCGTGATGGGCACCGTCGGCACGCTGCTCGGCGAGGCGGGCGTGAACGTCGAGGCCGCCCAGATCAGCCAGACCAAGGACGGCGCGGACGCGTTCATGCTGCTGCGCGTGGACCGCCCGGTGGACACCGCGGTGCTCGATCCGATCGGCGCGGCCGTCGGTGCGCGCACGGTGCGCTCGGTCAACTTCGACTGATCGGAAGTCCCCGAAACGGAGTAACGCCGCCGAGACCCGTCGATGTATATCGCCGCAGGTCTCGGCGGCGTCACAGTTAACCGTTAGTCGTCAAAACTGTGGTTGCCGTCACTCGTCTGGGCTAACTGATCAGCTCGACCGAGCGATTAGGTTCCTCCCACGAGGTTGACCCGGTGCCGTAGAGGGCACGGCACCACGCGGGCAGTTCCCTTCCCCCACTGGACGACGCTGCCTGCCCGGTCGAATCCGACCTCGCTTGGGGCACGTTGTGAGCCGATCTCGCGTTGTCGCCAGATCTGCCGTACCGGTGCTGGCCGCGATACTCGTCGCCGGGTCCACCGCCGGTACCGCGCTGGCCGCGGAAGATCCGCTGGCACCGTCCGTCGCGAACGCGCGCGGGCTGGATGCCGGCAAGTTGCAGTTGAAGGTGTCCGACCGGCTGACGGCCGCCAAGGGCAGGGTCACCGCGTTCGTGGAGCTGGAGGCCAAGCCGGCCGTCGACACGTTCGCCGAGAAGACCAGCCAGGGCGCGACCAAGCAGCAGGCCAAGGACGCCGCCAAGGCGACCAAGAACGACGCGGGCCGGATCACCGACCTGGTCGTGGGCGCCCTGAAGGTCAAGGACTCCGCCACCAAGGAGCTGTTCCGCACCGCCAACGGCGTGCCGGGCGTGGTCGTCCAGGCCGACGCGGCCAAGGTGCGCGAGCTGGCCCAGCGCCCGGACGTGAAGTCCGTGCGCACGGTGGTGCCGAAGTCCCGCCAGAACTCCACCGCCGTGCAGCTGACGAACACGCTCAAGGCGTGGCAGGAGTACGGCAAGCTCGGTGACGACACCCGCATCGGCATCATCGACACGGGCATCGACTACACCCACAGCGACTTCGCGGGCCCCGGCACCATCGAGGCGTTCCAGGCGATCGACGAGACCAAGGTCGACGCCTCGTACTTCCCGACCGCCAAGGTGGTCGGCGGCTACGACTTCGTCGGCAACGCCTACGACGGCGGCAGCGACGACCCGGCGCTGAACACCCCGAAGCCGGACCCGAACCCGCTCGACTGCAACGGCCACGGCTCGCACGTCGCCGGCACCGCGGCGGGCTTCGGCGTCAACGCCGACGGCAGCACCTTCGAGGGCGACTACACCAAGCTCACCCCCGAGGCGCTGGACGGGATGCGCATCGGCCCCGGCACCGCGCCGAAGGCCCTGCTCTACGCGCTGAAGGTGTTCGGCTGCGACGGCTCGACCAACGTCACCGCGCAGGCCCTGGACTGGTCGCTCGACCCCGACGGCGACGGCGACTTCTCCGACCACCTCGACGTGGTGAACCTGTCGCTCGGCTCGGACTACGGCGCCCCGGACGACCCGGACAGCCTGTTCGTGCGCAAGCTCAACGCCTCCGGTGTGCTCACCGTGTTCTCGGCGGGCAACGGCGGCGACCTGTACGACATCGGCGGCTCGCCGGGCAGCACCCCCGAGGCGCTGACCGTGGCCAGCACCCGTGACGCGTACGTGCTGCGCGACGCGGCCGAGGTGACGGCGCCCGCCGGTTCGGCGGGCAAGAAGCCGGGTCAGTACAGCGTGAACTTCAACTACGAGGGCGCGGACGTCACCGCGCCGGTCGTGGCGATGGGCGACGCGGCCAACAAGGACGGCTGCCTGCCGTTCTCGGCCGCGGACAAGGCCGCCGTCGCGGGCAAGATGGTGTGGCTGGAGTGGGACGACAACGACGCCACGCGTCGCTGCGGCTCCATCGGCCGGGCCGACAACGCCACCGCCGCAGGTGCCGTCGGCGCCGTGTTCACCTCGAACCTGGAGCACTTCAACGCCGGCATCGCGGGCAACGCGGCGATCCCGGTGTTCCAGCTGACCGGCTCGGCGACCGCGGCCCTGCGCCCGGTGCTCGCCGCGGGCACGCTGACCCTCCGCCAGGCGGGTGACCTGCGCACCTCGCTGCCCACGTACGACCAGTCCATCAGCGACACCCCGAGCTCGTTCACCTCGCGCGGCGTGCGCGGCCCGGTCGTGAAGCCGGACGTGGCCGCCCCCGGTGACTCCATCGCCTCGGCGCTGGTCGGCTCGGGCAACAAGACGATGGTCAACTCCGGCACGTCGATGGCCGCGCCGCACATCTCCGGTGTCGCGGCGCTGGTGCGCCAGGTCCACCCGGACTGGACGCCGGAAGAGGTCAAGGCCGCGGTCATGAACACCGCCGGTCACGACGTGAAGGCCGGTGGCAAGACCTACGCGCCCAACCGCGTCGGCGCCGGCCGCGTCGACGGCAAGGCCGCGGTCGAGAACCAGGTCCTCGCCTACGTGCAGGACGACCCGGGCTCGGTGTCGGCGTCCTTCGGCACGGTCGAGGTGGCCGGGCCGGTCAGCCTCACCAAGACCATCAAGGTGGTCAACAAGTCCACCAAGTGGGTGGACTACACAGTGGGTTACGAGGCGCTGACCGAGATCCCGGGCGTGCGCTACGAGCTGTCCGCGAACACCGTGCGGCTCAGCCCGCGCGGCATCGCCCGCGTCACCGTGACGCTGAAGATCGACGACCCGGCGGCGCTGCGCAAGACGGTCGACCCGACCATCGAGGCGAACCACCTCGACGTGCCGCGCCAGTACCTGGCCGACGCGTCGGGCCGGGTCGTGCTCACGCCGACGGCCGGTTCGTCGGTGGCGCTGCGGGTGCCCGTGTACTCGGCGCCGAAGCCGGTGGCCGACATCAACGTGGCCAACAACGTGCGGGTGAACGGCAAGGGCCAGGGCGTGCTCAACCTGACCGGCCGGGGCGTCAACCAGGGCGCTTACCGGTCGCTGGTGAGCGTGCTCGAGCTGCAGGCGTCCTCGCCGCAGCTGGCGGAGTGCCGCCGCAACGTCACCACCAACTGCGTGCTGAACAACACCGCCAAGGGTGGTGACCTGCGGTACGTCGGCGTCGCCTCGACCGCGCCGCTGGCGAAGGCGCAGGGCAACCCGCAGGACGCGATGCTCGCGTTCGGTGTCGCGACCTGGGGCAACTGGTACAACCTGGGCAGCAACACCATCCCGTTCATCGACATCGACACCAACGGTGACGGCACGTTCGACTACGAGGTCTACGCGACCAAGCTGACCGACACCGACCTGCTGGTCGCGGCCACGGTGGACCTGAGCACCGGCGCCACGGTCGACCTGCAGGGCGTCAACGGCCAGTTCGGCGACGTCGACACGAACGTGTTCGACACGAACGTGGTGGTCCTGCCGGTGCTGCTGTCGGCGCTGGGCATCGACGCGTCGGCGGACACCTCGCGGATCAGCTACCAGGTCGGTGTGGCCGGTTTCTACGTGGCACCGGGCACGTCCAACGGCCTGATCGACTCGATCCCGAACGCGCTGTCGTTCGACCCGCTCAAGCCGGGCCTGTGGGTGCAGGGCGGTGGCGACGCCGCGCTGTCCTACCAGGCGCGTCCGGCGACCGCGCTGGTGGTCAACCGGAACGCCGACGCCATCGCGGTCGACGGTTCGGACAGCCTGCTGGTCCTGCACCACCACAACGCCACGGGTGACAAGGCGGACGTGGTGAAGGTGCGGGCGCCGTCGACGGTGAGCCCGGCCGTCCGCTCGGTGGCCTGATCGTTCGTGCACCGCTCTGGCCGGTCGGGGACTGCCCCGGCCGGCCAGAGCCGTTTACGCGTGTTGGGTGACGCCCGATCGGGGGCACTGAACCGTTCGGGTGTCCCGCAGTCCGGGAGATGTGGCCACGGAGGGGTGTTCCGAGTGCGGTTTCACCGCCTCGGACCGGTAGCCTTTCGCAATGGAAACTAGTCCCGCGCAATGGGACTGATACCTGGGAGGTGTGTGGATGCGGCTCGCAGTGATCCCAGGAGACGGGATCGGGCCCGAGGTCGTCGCCGAGGCCCTGAAGGTGCTCGGTGAGGTCGTTCCAGCGGCTGAGATCACCCGCTACGACCTCGGCGCGGCGCGCTGGCACGCCACAGGTGAGTTGCTGCCGGAGTCCGTGCTCGGGGAACTCCGCCAGCACGACGCGATCCTGCTCGGTGCCGTGGGCGACCCGTCGGTGCCGAGCGGAATCCTGGAACGCGGCCTGTTGCTGCGGCTCCGGTTCGAGCTCGACCACCACGTGAACCTGCGCCCGGCCCGGCTCTACCCCGGCGTGCGCAGCCCGATCGCCGATCCGCCCGAGATCGACATGGTGGTGGTGCGCGAGGGCACGGAGGGCCTGTACGCCGGCAACGGCGGGCTCTTGCGGAAGGACACGCCGCACGAGATCGCGACCGAGGTGTCGATCAACACGTCGTTCGGCGTGGAGCGGGTGGTGCGCGACGCGTTCGCCCGTGCCGCGAACCGGCCGCGCAAGCACCTCACGCTCGTGCACAAGACCAACGTGCTCACGCACGCCGGGTCGTTGTGGTCGCGCGTGGTGGAGGAGGTGTCGTTGCAGCACCCGGACGTGACGGTGGCCTACCAGCACGTGGACGCGGCGACGATCCACCTGGTCACCGACCCGGGCCGGTACGACGTGATCGTGACAGACAACCTGTTCGGCGACATCCTGACCGACCTGGCGGCGGCCGTGACCGGCGGCATCGGGCTGGCGGCGTCGGGCAACCTGGACGTGACGCGGCGCAACCCGAGCATGTTCGAGCCGGTGCACGGCAGCGCGCCGGACATCGCGGGCCAGGGCATCGCCGACCCGACGGCGGCGGTCCTCTCCGTCGCCCTGATGCTGGACCACCTCGGCGAGTCCGAGGCGGCCCGGCGGATCGAGGCGTCGGTGGCGTTCGACCTGGCCACCCGCGACCACTCGTCGCCGGGCGCGACCTACGCGGTGGGCGACCGCCTGGCCGCCCTCGTCTCCTCCAACGTCCGCACCGCCTGAACCGCCGCGCGAGTCGAACCTCCAGGTCCCGCGTGTCGAACCTTCAGGACCCCCGAGTTCAACGCTCAGGACCCGGGTGAGCGGACCTGAGCGTTGAACTCGGGGTACGCGAGCGTTCGACACGCGGGACGCGAGCGTTCGACTCGCGGGTAGTAGTGATCAGGGCCACCACGGCGAAGTCGTGGTGGCCCTGAGCGCGTCACGGGTCGTAAGGTCGCGAGAGCCGCCCGTGGGGGAAGTCCGGTCGAAGTCCGGCGCTGACCCGCAACGGTAGGCCGAGCAGCACGCTCGGCGAGCCCGATCACCCGCGGGCGGTGGGAAGAAGCTCCACCTCCTGCCGTGGTCTGCGGGACGGGTGCGCCGGCCCGCCACGTGCGGGTGCGGGTGGCCGGTCTGGGCCACCCGTCCGAAAGGCGACCGGTGACCTCCACCCCCGCCCCGGTGCGCACACCGCCGCCGACACCGCGCCGCCCACCCACCGCGGGCCTGTGTCTGGCCCTCACCGCCGTCCTGGCCGCCTCGGTCGTGGCCGGCGTCGCGCTGGGACCGGTGCGCATCCCGTTCGACGACGTCGTCCGCTTCCTCGCCGCCGCGCTCACCGGCGGCACGATCGACGCCGCCGAAGCGGGCCCCTACCGGATCGTCTGGGACATCCGCCTGCCCCGCGTCCTGCTCGCCGCCGTCGTCGGCGCGGGCCTGTCCGTGGTCGGCGTCGCCATCCAGGCCATGGTCCGCAACGCCCTCGCCGACCCGTACGTGCTGGGCATCTCCTCCGGCGCGAGCGTCGGCGCCACCGCGGTCGTCACCACGGGCCTGTTCGCCTCGCTCGGCATCTACGCGCTCTCCACGGCCGCGTTCCTGGCCGCCCTCGCCGCGATGGCCCTGGTCTACGTCGTCACGGGCGGCGGCCTCACCCCGCTGCGCCTGGTCCTCACCGGCACCGCCCTGGCCTACGGCTTCTCCGCCGTCGCCATGCTGCTGGTCTTCCAGTCGCCACGGGGTGAGGCCGCACGTGCCGCGATGTTCTGGCTGCTCGGCAGCCTCGGCGGGGTCACCTGGACGTCGCTGCCGATCGCCGCCGCCGTCACCGCGGCGGGCGTGGTCTACCTCCGCACCCGCGCGAAGCACCTCAACGCCCTCTCCCTGGGCGACGAGACGGCCACCACCCTCGGCATCGACGTCTCCCGCACCCGCAAGGCGCTGTTCGGCGTCACGGCCGCCATGACCGGCGTGCTGGTCGCGGTCAGCGGCGCGGTCGGGTTCGTCGGCCTCATGCTGCCGCACCTGGTCCGCCTCGTGGTCGGCGCGGACCACCGCAAGGTGCTCGCCGTGGCGCCCCTCGCCGGTGCCTGCTTCCTCATCTGGGTGGACGTCGCCGCACGCCTGCTCGCCGCACCCGAGGAACTGCCCCTGGGCGTCATCACGGCCGCGCTCGGCGTGCCGTGCTTCATCCTGCTGATGCGCCGCCGCGGTTACGTGTTCGGTGGTCGCTGATGGACGTCCGACTCCAAGACCTGACCGTCGCGGGCATCCTGCACGGCATCGACCTGCACGCTCCCGCGAACGAGGTCCACGGCATCGTCGGCCCCAACGGCAGCGGCAAGTCCACCACGCTGCGCTGCGTGTACCGGGCGCTCGCACCGTCCGGGGGAGTGGTCCTCCTCGACGGCCGCGACATCACGCGGTCGAAGATCCGCGACACCGCCGTGGACCTGGCCGCGCTCACCCAGGACAGCCACGTCGAGTTCGACTTCACCGTCACCGAGGTCGTCGCCATGGGACGGCTGCCGCACCGGACCACCCCCGCCCACGACGACGAAGTGGTGGCCGAGGCACTGTCGCGAGTGGACGCCGCCCACCTGGCGCACCGCGGCTTCCTGAGCCTGTCCGGCGGCGAGCGCCAACGCGTCCTCATCGCCCGCGCCCTCGCCCAGCAGCCCAAGGTGCTCGTCCTGGACGAACCCACCAACCACCTCGACATCAGCCACCAGCTGGCGGTCCTCGCGCTGGTCCGGAGCCTGGGCGTGACCGTCCTCGCGGTGCTGCACGACCTCAACCTCGCCGCCGCCCACTGCGACCGCCTGCACGTGCTGGACCACGGCCGCGTGGTGCGCAGCGGCAAGCCCGAGGAAGTGCTCACCCCTGAAGTGCTGCGCGACGTCTTCCACGTCCGCGCCCACGTCGTGCGCCACCCCACCAGCGGAGTCCCCCAGCTGCTCTTCGAACACCAGGAGACCGAGTGAAGAAGCTCGTCGCCCTCGCCGTCCTGCTCACGACGGGCTGTGGCGCGCACATCGCACCGACCGCCGCCGCGGACACGGTCACCGTCACCAATTGCGGCCGGCAGGTCGCGTACGCGAAACCGTCCCGTGTGGTCACCAACGACACCGGCATCGCGGAACTCATGTTCGCGCTCGGTCTGGGCGACCGGATGGCCGGCTACGTGATCGGCGGCGGGCAGGCGAAGGACGTCGACTCCTCACCGTGGAAAGCGGACTTCGAACGCGTGCCGAACCTCGGCGAGCAGATCACCAAGGAACTCGTCCAGGGCGCCGGTGCCGACCTCGTGTTCGCCGGCTGGAACTACGGCTTCTCCGAGCCGACCGGGTTCACCCCGGACGCCCTGGCCGACCTCGGCATCGCCACCTACCAGCTCACCGAGGCGTGCCGCAACGGCGTGGGCAAGCAGCGCGGCATCATGCCGCCGTTGGACGCCCTCTACACCGACCTGCGCAACCTCGGCGACATCTTCGGCGTGCGGGACAAGGCCGAGGAGCTGATCGCGGGCTACCGGGAGCAGGTCGCGGCGGCCGAAGCGCTCGTCAGGCCGTACCGACCGAAGGTGTTCCTCTACGACAGCGGCCTCGACCAGCCGTTCACCTCCGGCCGCAACGCCGCGCCGCACGACATCATCGGCAAGGCGGGCGGCGACAACATCTTCGGCGACCTGGACGACAGCTGGACCACGGTCGGCTGGGAGGCCGTCGTGGACCGCGCGCCGGACGTCGTGCTGATCAACGACTACGCCGACGGCGAGGCGACCACCCCGGACGAGAAGCGGGCGTTCCTGCAGTCCTACCCGCCGCTCGCCGACGTGCCCGCGATCAAGCACAAGAGGTTCTTCGTGCTGCCCTACGCGGCCCTGGTGGAGAGCCCGCGCAACCCGGCCGCGATCGAGGCGTTCGCCAGGTTCTTGGTCGATAGCGTCCACCCATAGTGTGAGACGACCCGTCCGCGGCTTGGTATCCGCGGACGGGTTGTGGCACCATCGCTGACGTGGCTCTCCACACCGTGATCATTATTGACCAGCGCGTCGGGTAGTGCTCCTCGAAGCACCCGACGCGCCGACCTCTCGCATCCTGCGGGGGGTCTTTTTGTTTTCCAAGATCCCCTAGGAGCCCCCTCGTGACCCCCCTCGGCGATTCATTCCACGTCTTCGACACGACCTTGCGGGACGGTGCCCAGCGCGAGGGCATCTCCTACTCGGTCAACGACAAGCTGGCCGTCGCCCGCCTGCTCGACTCGCTGGGCGTCGGCTTCATCGAGGGTGGTTGGCCGGGCGCCATGCCGAAGGACACCGAGTTCTTCGCCAGGGCCGCGGCGGGGGAGCTCACGCTCAAGCACGCGCAGTTGGTCGCGTTCGGCTCGACCCGCAAGGCGGGCGTCAAAGTGGAGCAGGACGCGCAGGTCAGGGCCCTGCTGGACGCGCAGACGCCGGTCGTGACGCTGGTCGCCAAGTCCGACCGCAGGCACATCGAACGGGCACTGCGCACCGACGTGGCGGAGAACTGCGCGATGGTCCGGGACACGGTCGCGTTCCTGGTGGGCGAGGGCCGCCGGGTGTTCCTGGACGCCGAGCACTTCTTCGACGGCTTCGCGTTCGACCCGGACACCGCCCTGCGCGTGCTGGAGTCCGCGGTGGAGGGTGGCGCGGACGTCGTCGTGCTGTGCGACACCAACGGCGGCCAGCTGCCCCTGGGCCTGGCCGAGACCGTCGCCGACGTCATCGCCCGCACGGGCTTCCGCGTCGGCATCCACTGCCAGGACGACACGTCCTGCGCGGTGGCCAACACCATCGCCGCGGTGCAGGCGGGGGCGACCCACGTCCAGTGCACCGCGAACGGCTACGGCGAGCGAGCGGGCAACGCGGACCTGTTCGCCGTCGTCGGGAACCTCGTGACCAAACTCGGCCTGCGGGTGCTACCCGCCGAATCGCTGGCCGAGCTCACCCGGGTCTCCCATGCGCTGGCCGAGATCGCGAACATCGCACCCGACACCCACCAGGCCTACGTCGGGTCGTCGGCCTTCGCCCACAAGGCGGGGCTGCACGCGAGCGCGATCAAGGTGGATCCGGAGCTGTACAACCACATCGACCCGGACACCGTCGGCAACGACATGCGGGTGCTGGTCACCGAGATGGCGGGTCGGGCCAGTCTCGAACTCAAGGGACGTGAGTTCGGGATCGACCTGACCCGCCGGCCCGAAGCGCTCACCAACGTGGTGCGCAAGGTCAAGGAGCTGGAGGCGGGCGGCTGGTCGTTCGAGGCCGCCGACGCCTCCCTGGAACTGCTCCTCAAGGCCGAGCTGTCCGATCTGGACGCGCCACCGTTCGTGCTCGAGTCGTACCGCGTCGTGCTCGACCACCACCAGGACGGCACCATCGTGTCCGAGGCGACGGTGAAGGTGCACGTGGCCGGTGAGCGCGTCATCGCGACCGCCGAGGGCAACGGCCCGGTGCACGCGCTGGACGCCGCGCTGCGCAAGGCGCTCCTGCCCCACCTGTCGTGGTTGGACGCGGTGGAGCTGAACGACTACAAGGTGCGCATCCTCACCGACCACCACGGCACCGACGCCGTCACCCGCGTGCTGGTGGAGTCCACCGACGGCGAGCGCGAGTGGACCACCGTCGGCGTGCACGGCAACATCGTCGAGGCCAGCTGGCTCGCCCTGTGCGACGCGCTGGTGCACAAGGCGCTGCGGGTCACCCCGTCACGAGCGTGAGCCTCTCGGCGGCCAGGATCCGGTTGAGCGGGTAGAAGAAGGACGAGCCGCCGACCGAGCAGTTGCCGCTGCCGCCGAGCGAGTGCCCCTGGGCCTGCGACCCGGTGAAGATGGGCGCCCACTGGTCGCCGGGCTCGGTGCACACGTTCGTCCGCGTGAGGCCGTAGACGATCCCGCCCGGGTAGTTCACGGTCACGTTCTTGGCCTGCACGGTGCCGCACCGCCAGCCGGTGGTGCGGCCCACCGCGCACACCTGTCCGCCGACCGGGGTCTCGAGCGAACCGGTGATGGCGCTGCCGGCGTACCCGGCGATGGTGGGCCGCTGGACCCAGGCGGCGGTGTTCGTTATGCGGACGACGAGGTAGGTCGACCGCACGGCGACGACCGGGCCTATGTCGACCATGTTCGGTCCGCGGACCACCGTGCCGAGCGTGCCGCAGGACGGCGAGATGAGCAGGTGGCCGCGCACGTTGAAGCCGTTGGCGCAACGCGCACCGCTCGACGTGTAGAGGGTCGTGCCGGCTTCCAGCGGGGTGGGCAGGGCCGACGTGGTCGCCGCGGCGGGTGCGGCCGTGGCGACGAGCAGGGTGAGTACGAGCAGCAGGGTTCGCATCCCTTTGACGCTAGGGATGGACGGTGGGGTTTCAAGCCGCCGGTTAGGGTGATTGCCGTGCGCATTGCCCGTATCGCCCAACCCGACGGCCTGGCCTTCGCCGCGATCGAAGGTGACGGCGACGACCTCACCGCGGTCGAGATCGCCGACGACCCCTTCGCCAACCCGACGTTCACCGGTCGCCGCTGGCCGCTGGCCGACGTGCGCCTGCTGGCGCCGTTCCTGCCGCCCAAGATCGTGGCCATCGGCCGCAACTACGCCGAGCACGCCGCCGAGCTCGGCAACGAGGTACCCGCGGAACCGCTGATGTTCCTCAAGCCCAACACCGCGGTGATCGGGCCGAACGCGGACATCAAGCTGCCCGCCGTCTCCGAACGGGTGGACTTCGAGGGTGAACTGGCCGTGGTCGTCGGCGTCGGCGGGCGGGACATCCCCGCCTCCCGCGCCCGCCAGTCGGTCCTCGGCTACACGATCGCCAACGACGTCACCGCGCGCGACCTGCAGAAGGCGGACGGGCAGTGGACGCGGGCCAAGGGCTTCGACACGTTCTGCCCGCTGGGACCGTGGGTGGAGACCGAGTTCGACCCGTCCGACGTGGCCATCCGCACCGAGGTGGACGGCGTGGTCAAGCAGGACTCGCGGACCTCGCTGCTGCTGCACGGCATCCCGGAGCTGATCGAGTACATCTCGTCGGTGATGACCCTGCGACCGCTGGACGTGATCCTCACCGGCACGCCCGCCGGCGTCGGCCCGCTGACCGCCGGGCAGACCGTCTCGGTGACCGTCGAAGGTCTGGGCACGCTGACGAACACCGTCACCAACCGCTGACGCGTCAGCTCCGCTCGATGCGCTCGGGCGCGCGCCGGGCGAACTCCGGCGCGTGCTCGGGCCGCAGCCCGATCGCCACCAGGTACGCGGGCACCCCTTGCAGCCACGGGAACCGCGCCATCAGCCGGACCGGCAGCGGCGGACGCCCCGGCGCGGCGTTCGCCGTGCCGGTGAGCGTCGGCTTGAGGAACGAGTCCTGGATCCGCCGCTGGATCGCCTGGGTCACCGCCGTGGGCAGCCACCGCCTGCGCCGCACCTTCGCCAGCACCTCCGGGCCCAACCGACCGCGGCGCAGCGGTGCGGCGACGAGCGTCGCGGCGGCCACCGCGTCCTGCACCGCCAGGTTGATGCCGACGCCGCCGATGGGTGACATGGCGTGCGCCGCGTCACCGATGCACAGCGCGCCGTCGGCGTGCCAGCGCCGCAGGCGGTCGAGCTTCACGTCCAGCAGCTTCACGTCGTCCAGCGACTCGACGGTCTCCATCCGCTCCGCCAGCCACGGCACCAGCTTCACCACCCGCTGCCGGAACGCGGCGATCCCCTCCGCACGCAGCAGCTCGTCGGTGCCCTTGCGGATGAGGTACGCGCATTGGAAGTAGTCGCCCCGGGGGATCAGCACCATGGCCTGGCCCTGGGTGAACCGCCCGGTGGCGCCGCTGAGCTCGCCGGGGTCGCGCGGCAGCCGGAACCACCACACGTCCATCGGTGCGCCGAACTCGTGCACCGGCAGCCCGAGCTGCTCGCGCACCAGCGAACGCCGCCCGTCGGCCGCGATCACCAGGTCGGCCGCCAGCTCGCCGGTCCCGCCGCCGGGCGTGCGGTAGCGGACGCCGGTCACCTTGCCGCCGCTGCGGAGCAGGCCGGTGAACTCGGTGTTCATCCGCAGGGTGAACGTCGGCTCGCGCTTGCCCGCGTCGGCGAGCAGGTCCAGGAAGTCCCACTGCGGCACGAACGCGATGTGCTTGTGCGGCCCGGGGAGCCGGGTGAGGTCGCCCATCGTCTGCGGGCCGCTGTCCAGCAGCACCTGCACCTTGTCCACGAGCTGGTGCGGCACCTCGGCGAACGACGGCCCCAGGCCCAGCTCGTCCAGCAGCGTCAGCGTCGACGCGTGCACCGTGTCACCGCGGAAGTCGCGCAGGAAGTCCCCGTGCTTCTCCAGGACGGTCACCTCGACACCGGCCCTGGCCAGCAACAATGCCGCCACCATGCCCGCCGGGCCGCCCCCGACGACCACGACGCCAGTCCTGTCCATGAGTCACCCCTCCAGTTTTCAACACCAGTTGAATTACCTCAGGATGCTCCGGCGTGCGGCCCCGGTCAAGCCCGATACGCTGATCGGGTCATGAGCGCATCAGCAGAGGTCCGCGTCCGCTTCTGCCCCTCGCCCACCGGCACCCCGCACGTGGGACTCCTGCGGACCGCCCTGTTCAACTGGGCTTACGCACGCCACACCGGCGGCGCGGTGGTGCTGCGGATCGAGGACACCGACGCGGCTCGCGACTCCGAGGGGTCCTACCTCCAGCTGCTGGAAGCCCTGCGGTGGCTCGGTCTCGACTGGGACGAGGGCCCCGAGGTCGGCGGTCCGCACGCGCCGTACCGGCAGAGCCAACGCCGCGACCTCCACGACGACATCGCCAAGCGCCTGTTCGAGGCGGGCGAGCTGTACGAGTCGTTCTCCACCGCCGACGAGGTCGAGGCCCGCCGCAAGGCCGCCGGCCAGGACCCGAAGCTCGGCTACGACGGCTACGACCGCGACCTGAGCGAGGAGCGGAAGTCCGACCTCCGCGCCGAGGGCCGCGAACCGGTGCTGCGCCTGAAGATGCCCGACGAGGACATCACGTGGGTCGACCTGGTGCGCGGCGAGATCACGTTCAAGGCGGGCAGCGTGCCGGACCCGGTCCTGGTGCGGGCCAACGGCGACCCGCTGTACGCGTTGGTGAACCCGGTGGACGATGCCCTGATGGGCATCACGCACGTCCTGCGCGGCGAGGGCCTGCTCCCGTCGACACCGCGCCAGATCGCGCTGCACCGGGCGTTGACCCGGATCGGCGTCACGTCGTCCACGCCCAGCTTCGGGCACCTGCCGCACGTGCTGGGCGAGGGCGACAAGAAGCTCTCCAAGCGCGACCCGCAGTCGGACCTGTTCCGGTACCGCGACCGCGGGTTCGTGCCCGAGGGCCTGCTGAACTACCTGGCGCTGCTGGGCTGGTCCATCGCCGACGACCGCGACGTGTTCTCGGTCGCCGAGCTGGTCGAGGCGTTCGAGTTGACGAAGGTCAGCCCCAACCCGGCCCGGTTCGACCTGAAGAAGGCCGAGGCGGTCAACGCCACGCACCTGCGCGCGCTGCCGGTCGAGGAGTTCCTCAGCCGCGTGCTGCACTACCTGGTCAGGGACGGCGTGCTGCCGCCCGACCCGAGCCCGGAGCAGGTGGCGGTGCTCGCGGGCGTCGCGCCGCTGGTGCAGGAACGGCTGGTGGTGCTGTCCGAGGCGTCCGGGATGGTGCGGTTCCTGTTCGTGGCGGAAGAGGACTTCGCGCCCGAGGAAGACTCCGCGGCCAAGGCGCTCGGCGAGGACGCCCGGCCCGTGCTGGAGGCGAGCGTGCGCGCCCTGGAATCGGTTCCGGAGTGGACGGCCGCCGCGATCGAGAAGGCGCTGAAAGCGTCTCTTGTGGACGGATTGAGCCTCAAACCGCGCCTGGCGTACGCGCCGGTGCGGGTCGCCGTGACGGGCCGTACCGTCTCGCCGCCACTCTACGAATCCATGGAACTACTGGGTCGGAGTCGCTCGATCGGGCGATTGCGCCGCGCGCTCGGGGCAATCTGACTGGTTCGTTCGGGCGGTTCAGCGGTGCTTGACCGTGCAAGAACCCCTAGATATCACCTCTCTGGTCGAGTCGGACGAGGGGTGACCGCACCTAGCCTCACGGGGTGACAACCGCAGCCCCGACTTTCACCCCTCGGAGAACCGGCGAGATCCGGGCCGTGTGCCTCGACGTCGACGACACCCTTGTCGACTACAGCACGTCGTCCCGGGCCGCCCTGGCCGCGATGGTCGGCAACGCCGACGCCTGGCCGCTGTGGCAGCGCATCACCGATGAGCACTGCGAACGCCTCCTCGCGGGCGAGCTCGAATACGAGACCATGCGGAACATCCGGACCCGGGCGTTCTTCGCGGCCCTCGGCGAGGAGTTGGACCAGGAGGAGGCGACCCGCCGGGAACTGCACCGGCAGGAAGTCCTCGCCTCCGGCTGGCGGCTGTTCCCCGACGTGGTGCCGTGCCTGGAGTGGCTGCGGGCCACCGGTCTGCCCATGGCGGCCGTGAGCAACGCCTCAGGGCGCCACCAGCGGGTGAAGATCGCCTCGCTCGGGTTGGCCCAGTACTTCGACACGGTCCTCATCGCCGGCGAGGTCGGCGCGGCGAAACCGGACCGGGTGATCTTCGACACCGCGTGCGCCGACCTGGGGGTCGAGCTGGGTGACACGGTGCACATCGGCGACCGGCTGCACGCGGACGCGATCGGCGCGCGCGACGCCGGGATGAAGGGCGTGTGGCTGAACCGCCAGGGTCCGCGCGAGGGCGCGCTGCCCAGCGGCATCTCCGCCATCAGCAGCCTCGCTGAGCTGCCGGAACTCCTGGTCTGCGAGCTCTCGGCCGCCTCGGCGTGACCCCGATTTCCGTTCCGCCGGGCCCGTGGTCTAGTATTCCTCCCGGCGGAACGGACAGCCCCCTGAGCAAGACCGACAGGGAGCCGGAGCCGGGAAACCAATGGGGTATGGTGTAATTGGCAGCACGACTGATTCTGGTTCAGTTAGTCTAGGTTCGAGTCCTGGTACCCCAGCTGCAAGGCTAGAAAGAAAGTGTGCTAGACTAGCCGCGCACCGCAGGACAGCAGGACATGAAGTGAATATGAAAGTTCCTGGCCCCGTCGTCTAGCGGCCTAGGACGCCGCCCTCTCAAGGCGGTAGCGTGGGTTCGAATCCCATCGGGGCTACAGATCCGGGAGATCCCTGTTTCGCTGACGCGAAACGGGGATCTTTCGCATTTACACCGGGGGTCCAACCCCCGGACCCCGGGCAGGAGGGCTTCGCCCCCTGCACCCCCCGCGCGTGTGAAGCGTGGAATGTGGATCGGGGCGCGGCTGCCGGAACCCGAGCGGAGGGCTTTCCCCTGCACCCCCAGGCCGGTTGGCACCGTCGAGAGTTGGTGGCGCCCCCGCCGGTTTCGCGTGGCGGGGGCGGGTCACTGCCGATAATCCGGTCAGAGGCGCGACTGGAGGGCCTCGGCGGCGGCCAGGAGGTCGGCGGCCCAGCGGGCGCCCGGGCGGCGGCCCATGCGGTCGATCGGGCCCGAGACGGAGACCGCGGCCACTACCGAACCCGTGCTGTCCCTTACCGGGGCGGAAACAGAGGCTACGCCCGGTTCGCGTTCCGCTACTGATTGCGCCCAACCGCGGCGGCGCACTTCCAACAATGTGCGCTCGCCGTAAACGGCGTCGGCGAGAACCGAGCGTTGAGTTCCCGGATCCGCCCACGCGGCCAATACCTTCGCGCCCGAACCCGCCGTCATCGGCAATCGCGCGCCGATCGGCACGGTGTCGCGCAAACCACTCGGTGGTTCCGCCGACGACACGCAGATCCGCTGCATCCCGTCCCGCCGGTACAACTGGACGCTCTCGCCTGTGATGTCGCGCAACCTCGGCAACACCGAGGACGCCGCGTCGAGCAGCGGGTCGGTGGCCCCGCCCGCCAACTCCGCCAGTGCCGCGCCCGGGCGCCAGCGGCCGTCGGAACCCCGTCGCAGCAACCGGTGCACCTCGAGCCCGACCGCCAACCGGTGCGCGGTAGCCCTCGGCAAGCCCGTCCGGTTGCACAACTCGGCGAGCCCACACGGATCCTTTGCGACGGCGTTCAAGACAGCCACTGCCTTGTCGAGCACGCCGATCCCGCTATGCTGTCCCACAAGCCGATACTAACTTCCCACTGTCTGGGAAGTCCAGATCTATCGACTGTCCAGATCTTGGGAGAGTTGCGATGAGCCGCACGCTCGCGGAGAAGGTGTGGGAAGCACACGTCGTGCGCCACGGCAGTGGCGCGGAGCCGGACCTGCTCTACATCGACCTCCACCTGCTGCACGAAGTGACCAGTCCGCAGGCGTTCGACGGCCTGCGCCTGGCCGGCCGACAGATCCGCCGACCCGACCTCACGATCGCCACCGAGGACCACAACGTCCCGACGGTCGACATCGAGCTCCCCATCGCCGACCCGGTCTCGCGCACGCAGGTCGAGACGCTGCGCAAGAACTGCGCGGAGTTCGGCGTCCGGCTGCACCCGATGGGCGACTTCGAGCAGGGCATCGTGCACGTGGTGGGCCCGCAGCTGGGCCTGACCCAGCCCGGCATGACCGTCGTCTGCGGTGACAGCCACACGTCCACGCACGGCGCGTTCGGCGCGCTGGCGTTCGGCATCGGCACGTCCGAGGTGGAGCACGTGATGGCCACCCAGACGCTGCCGCTGCGGCCGTTCAAGACGATGGCCATCACGGTCGACGGCGAGCTGAAGCCCGGCGTCACGGCGAAGGACATCATCCTCGCGGTGATCGCGAAGATCGGCACCGGTGGCGGTCAGGGCTACGTCCTGGAGTACCGGGGCAGCGCCATCGAGGCGCTGTCCATGGAAGCACGCATGACCGTGTGCAACATGTCGATCGAGGCGGGCGCCCGCGCGGGCATGATCGCGCCGGACCAGACCACGTTCGACTACATCAAGGGCCGCCCGCACGCGCCTTCGGGCGCGGACTGGGACGCGGCGGTCGAGTACTGGCAGACGCTGCGCACCGACGACGACGCCGAGTTCGACGCCGAGGTCCGCCTCGACGCCGACGAGCTGACGCCGTTCGTCACCTGGGGCACCAACCCCGGCCAGGGACTGCCGCTGAGCGCCTCCGTGCCCGACCCGGAGACCATCGTCGACGAGAACGAGCGCGTGGCGGCCGAGAAGGCGCTGACCTACATGGGGCTGGAGCCGGGCACCCCGCTGCGCGACATCCACGTCGACACCGTGTTCCTCGGCTCGTGCACCAACGGCCGCATCGAGGACCTGCGCGCGGCGGCGGACGTCCTGCGCGGCCACAAGGTGGCCGACGGCGTGCGGATGCTCGTCGTGCCCGGGTCCATGCGGGTGCGTGCGCAGGCCGAGTCCGAGGGTCTGCACGAGGTGTTCCTGGCGGCCGGCGCGGAGTGGCGCCAGGCAGGCTGCTCGATGTGCCTGGGCATGAACCCGGACCAGCTCAAGCCGGGCGAGCGCAGCGCGTCGACCTCCAACCGCAACTTCGAGGGCAGGCAGGGCAAGGGTGGCCGCACCCACCTGGTTTCGCCACTCGTGGCCGCCGCCACCGCCGTGCGGGGCACCCTGTCGTCGCCCGCCGACCTGGTCTGAGGGAGTTCTACGAACATGGAAGCGTTCACCACGCACACCGGGGTCGGTGTTCCGCTGCGCAGGTCCAACGTGGACACCGACCAGATCATCCCGGCCGTCTACCTCAAGCGCGTGACCCGCACGGGCTTCGAGGACGGCCTGTTCGCCGCCTGGCGCGGTGACGAGCACTTCGTGCTCAACCAGGAGCCTTTCCGGGCGGGCAGCGTGCTCGTCGCCGGGCCCGACTTCGGCACCGGGTCGTCCCGCGAGCACGCCGTCTGGGCGCTCATGGATTACGGCTTCCGGGTGGTCATCTCGTCCCGGTTCGCCGACATCTTCCGGGGCAACGCGGGCAAGCAGGGCCTCGTGGCGGCCCAGTGCGAGCAGTCCGATGTCGAATTGCTGTGGAAGCTGCTGGAGAACGAGCCCGGCACCGAGGTCACCGTCGACCTGACCGCGAACACGGTTGTGGCGAAGGACTTCACCGCGCCCTTCACCATCGACGAGTACACCCGCTGGCGGCTGCTGGAGGGATTGGACGACATCGCCCTGACCCTGCGGCACGCCGATGACATCACCGAGTTCGAGCAGCGCAGGCAGGGTTGGTTGCCGACTACCGATCCGCTGCCCGCGGGGTGACGCCGAAGGGGCCGGATTCCCTCCCCAACAGCGGGAATCCGGCCCCTTCGATCCCTCCTCCGGCCCCCGGGGTGTCCCTCGACAGGTCGTAATTGCCCACGCCACAACAAGAAATCTGGCGTGGCGATTGGTATTTCCTTGCATATGGGCTTACCGTGGGCAATCAGTCGGCCCGACTAGGGCCGTGAGCGTCCTGGGAGGGACTGAAGGTGAACAAGGCCCAGCTCATCGAGGCGCTCGCCGAGCGCCTTGGCGACAAGAAGAACGCCGCTGCCGCTGTCGACGGCATCGTCGACGTCATCGTCCGCAGCGTCCACAAGGGCGAGAAGGTCAACATCACCGGCTTCGGTGTCTTCGAGAAGCGTGCCCGTGCGGCCCGCACCGCTCGCAACCCGCGCACCGGTGAGACCGTGAAGGTCAAGAAGACCAACGTTCCCGCGTTCCGCGCGGGTTCGACGTTCAAGGACGTCATCAGCGGCACGAAGAAGCTGCCGCGCGTCACGGCCGCCAAGCCCGCCGCGGCCGCGGCGGCCAAGCCGGCCGCCGGGACGAAGGCGCCGGCGACCCGCAGCACCACCGCGCGTACCACCACTGCGCGCGCGACGCGCAGCACCGGTACCGCGACGCGTGCCGCTGCGGCAGCCACGAAGGCGCCGGCGACCCGCCGGACCGCCGCGGCGGCGAAGCCCGCCGCCACCGCCACCAAGGCCGCGCCCGCCAAGAGCACCGCGACCAAGGCCACCGCCGCGAAGACGACGGCGGCCAAGGCGACGGCGGCCAAGCCCGCCACGGCGGCGAAGAAGGCCACCGCGACGAAGGCGTCGACGGCGAAGGCCACCACGGCCGCCGCCGCGAAGCCCGCGGCGAAGAAGGCCCCGGCCAAGAAGAAGTGAAACCGGGCCGGGTGATCACCGGCCAGGTACGCAACACACACGCTCAGGGCCCGGTGCGGACGCGCACCGGGCCCTGAGCGCAACTTACCCCCGGCAGCGCGTTCGAGGCCCGCAGAGCGCGTCTCAGCGGCCGTTCCCGCGTCCGTCCGGTGGCCGATGCCGTCGGTGTCGGGCGGCGGAACCCCGAAGCTTCGGCACCTCGCCGGATCAGGTCGTCGGCACGGGCAGGGCGGTGGGGAAGTAGTGGGCCGAGACCAGCCGCGGCCAGGACGTGTGCGAGTCCGAAGTGGACCACCCCGGCTCCGGTCGGCGGAACGCCAGCAGCCAGGTGCTGCCCTTCTTGCACGGGGTGCCGTCCAGCGACAGACCGCCCAGGTCGGCGAGGGTGGACACGACGTCCGGAATCACACCGCCCTGGCTGCACACGACCGGCGTGCCTGCCCCGTCGGCGATCTCCAGCAGGCGCACCAACCCGGCCTCGCGGTCCGGCCAGTACCCCTCCTCGGACAGCCGGGGCTCCAGCAGCACGCCCACGCCGAGGTCCTCCGCCACGCCCTGGACGGTCTCCACGCACCGCACCCGCGGCGCGGAGTGCACCCGCGCGGGCCCCCACAACGGCAGCATCGACCGCAGCCCGCCCGCCTGCCGCCACCCCGCCGAGCTCAACGGCCGCAGGTCGTCGTCACCCGGCCAGTTGTCCCGCTTGCCCGCCTTCGCGTGCCGCACCAGCAACACCGTCGCCAGGTCCGCGGGCTCCGCCGTGAACGCCGCCAGCACGGTGCGGTCGGTGTCCGACGTCACCAGCGCAGCCGCCTCGGCGATCGGCAACCACCGCAGCTCGTCCACCTCGTCGTTCGGCACGAACGCACCCGAACCGGTGCGCGCGCTGAAGTAGTCCACGACCTTCGGCCGGCCGAAAGCCCGGTACGACACCTGGCACAGGTAGCGGCCGAGGGTGGCGTGGAACCCGGTCTCCTCCAGCACCTCCCGCACCGCCGCGGCCGGCACGGTTTCACCGGCGTCCAACTTGCCCTTGGGCAGGGACCAGTCGTCATAACGCGGTCGGTGCACGACCGCCACGGAACCCTCGCGCCACAGCACGGCGCCGGCCGCCCGGATCAACGACTCACCCCAGCGCGCGGTGGCTGCGCAGCATCTCGGTCTGGTGGTCGCGCACCCGCGTGCCGTCCGCCGGGGACGCCTCCCACTCGCCGTCCGGCTGCAGCACCCAGCACCGCGTGGTCGGTTCCAACGCCGAGTCCATCATCGCGTCGAGCTGCGCGGTGAGCTTCGGGTCGGTGACCCGCACCTGCACCTCGACCCGCCGGTCCAGGTTGCGGTGCATCATGTCGGCGCTGCCGATCCAGTGCTCGCCGCAGCCGACGAAGTGGAACACCCGCGAGTGCTCCAGGAACCGGCCGAGGATGGACCGGACGTGGATGTTCTCCGACAGCCCCTTGATACCCGGCTTCAGCGCGCACACACCCCGCACGACCACGTCCACCCGCACGCCCGCCTGCGAAGCCCGGTACAGCGAGTCGATGACCTGCTCGTCCACCAGCGAGTTCACCTTGATGCGCACACCGGCCGGGTCGCCCGCGCGGGCGTGCTCGATCTCCCGCTCGATGCGCTCCACGATCCCGCGCCGCACGCCGTAGGGCGCCACGAGCAGGCTGCGGTAGTGGTCCTGCCTGGCGTACCCGGTGAGCACGTTGAACAGGTCGGTGAGGTCCGCGCCGATGGTCGGCTCGGCGGTGAGGATGCCGATGTCCTCGTACAGCCGGGCCGTCTTCGGGTTGTAGTTGCCGGTGCCGATGTGGCAGTACCGCTGGATCCGCGAGCCCTCCTGCCGCACCACCAACGACGTCTTGCAGTGCGTCTTCAGCCCCATCAGGCCGTAGACGACGTGCACGCCCGCCTTCTCCAGCTGACGCGCCCACTTGATGTTCGCCTGCTCGTCGAACCGCGCCTTGATCTCCACCAGCGCCACGACCTGCTTGCCCGCCTCGGCCGCGTCGATGAGCGCGTCCACGATCGGGGAGTCGCCGGAGGTGCGGTACAGCGTCTGCTTGATGGCCAGCACGCGCGGGTCGGCCGCGGCCTGCTCGATGAACCGCTGCACGGACGTGGAGAACGAGTCGTACGGGTGGTGCACCAGCACGTCACCCTCGCGCAGGGTGGCGAAGATGCTCTTCGGCGTCTCCCGCTCGCCGAACGCCGAGTGCGTCGCGGGCACGAACGGCGCGTCCTTGAGCTGCTTGCGGTCCACGCTGTAGAGCTGCCACAGGCACGACAGGTCCAGCAGGCCGGGCACCTGGACGACGTCGTGCGGGTCGACCTCCAGCTCGCGCAGCAGCCGCTCCAGCATGTGCTCGGTCATGTCGTCGGCGATCTCCAGCCGCACCGGCGGCCCGAACCGGCGGCGGGCCAGTTCCCGCTCCAACGACTTGAGCAGGTCCTCGTCCTGGTCCTCCTCGACCTCCAGGTCGGCGTTGCGGGTGACCCGGAAGGCGTGGCACTCGATCACCTGCATGCCCGCGAACAGCTCGCCCAGGTGGGCCGCGATGAGGTCCTCCAACGGCAGGAACGTCGCCGTCGGGCTGGTCCGGTCGCTCTCCACGCGGACCAGGCGGGGCACGTTGTCGGGAACCTTGATGCGCGCGAACCGCTCCGCGCCGCCCTCCGGGTCGCGGACCGTCACGGCGAGGTTCAGCGACAGGCCGGAGATGTAGGGGAACGGGTGCGCGGCGTCCACGGCCAGCGGCGTGAGCACCGGGAACACCTGGTCGGTGAAGTAGTTCGTCAGCCGCAGCTTCTCGAAATCGGTCAGCTGCGCCCAGTTGACGATGCTGATGCCGTGCTTCTCCAGCTCCGGCTGCACGTGGTCGAGGAACGCCCTGGCGTGCTGCTCGACCAGCTCCTGGGTGCGCTTGGAGATGCTGGACAGCTGCTCGCGCGGGGTGAGGCCGTCCGCGCTGCGCACCGACAGGCCCGTCTCGTCGCGGCGCTTCAGGCCCGCGACCCGGACCATGTAGAACTCGTCCAGGTTCGACGCGAAGATGGCCAGGAACTTCGCCCGCTCCAGCAGCGGCTGGGAGGCGTCCTCGGCCAGCGCGAGCACCCTGGCGTTGAAGTCCAACCAGGACAGCTCGCGGTTGAAGTACCGGTCGTCGGGCAGGTCGGCCTGCGCCTCGGTGGCCGTGGCGGCCGGTGGTGAGCCCGGGAACGACCGCGTGGGCGCCTCGACGTCCTGCAGCGGCGTGGCACGCGTGCTGCCCCGGCGGGTGGCCGGGCGCGGTCGGCGGCGAGGCGTGCCCGCCGCCGGGGCGGTCGCCCTCGGCGTCCTCGTCCGTCGCTTGGGCGCGGGCTGCTCGGGAGTGTTGTCCGTGCTCACGATCAGCATTGTTCCCCAATATGGGCGACAGTGCGCTGAGCGGAGCCGACCTGGAAGTGAACTCCGCGTCACACCCGGAGTCACGCGGGGAGGAGTACTCCTCGCACGGTGCCGGCGGTATCCCGCACGAGGGTGACCCGTTGGCCGGGGCGCAGTGAGCGCCAGCCGCCTTCGGCGACCGCTTCCGCCGACGCGTCCACCAGCACGCCGTCGTCGCGCAGCACCGTCACTGAGCCGTCCGGGTGATGGGCGCTCACCGTGGCCTGCTCGCGCGGGTGCTCGGTCACGTGCCAAAGCTAGCCGATCGGCGGGTGGTGGGTGGTCGGGAGGCGCTGCCACGCTCCGGAATGGCCCCATCACCGAAGGGAGTCGGCATGAGGGTTGTGGCAGGGGTGTTGAGCGCGGTGCTGGTCGGCGGTGCGCTGGCCGGGCAGGGCACGGGCGTGGCGGCCGCGGCGTCCGCGCCGCAGGAGCGGACCGGTTTGCCGGCGGCGGCCAAGAACGTCGAGCTGCGGGCGGCCGTTCCCGAGACCGAAGGCGCGGTCTCCATCAACTTCATGCAGTACCGGCAGCGCGACGTGATGTTCCTGAGCGGCACGTTCGGGCTCAAGACCTACGACGTGACCGACGTCGACCGGCCCCGGCTGCTCGACCACCTGACCAAGCGGGAGCTGGCGCTGGCGGGCGACGATCCCGAGCAGCGGTTCTGGGAGAACGAGGACGTCACCGTCGACCCGAACCGCAAGCTGGTGTTCCTGGCCCGCGAGCGCAGCGCGTTCGGTCGGCAGGCCGGTGCCGACCGGCCGACCGGCGTGTACTTCGTCTCGGCGGTCGACCCGGCGCGGCTGGAGCTGTTGAGCTTCGCTCCGATGGGCACCGGGCACATCACGTCGTGCGTCAACGACTGCTCGTACCTGTGGACGACCGGCTACGACGGCACGCCGTCCACCGATCCGGACACGTACCGGCGATCCGGCAAGGTGTTCGTCACCGACATCCGCGACCCGCGCAACCCGAAGACCCTGAGCACGTACGTGGACCTCAACCGCAACCAGGGCGAGACGCACATGACGCACGACGTCCAGGTGGACGCGGCGGGCATCGCCTGGGTGGCGGGCACCGGTGGGACGCGCGGCTACCACACGCGCGGTTGGCACCGCGATCCGTTGACCGGGCGGGTGCGCGAGGCGACGCCGGTGGACCCGGTGCCGTACGCGGGCGGTGCGGCGCCGAAGCTGGACATGCCGACGTCGTTCTCGCACAACTCGTTCCGGCCGGTCGGGCGGACGCTGAAGGACGGCCCCAAGCCGTCGCGCGAGCACCCGGCGGGCAGCCTGCTGCTGCACACCGAGGAGGCGTTCGGCTCGGCGACGTGCAAGGACCAGGGTCGGTTCGTCATCTCGTCGTTGGCGGGTTCGACGGGTGGCGAGTCGTGGCGGGCGACGCCGGAGCGGCCGTTCCACCTCAAGACGGTGGGCGTGTGGTCGCCGGACGACCAGGAGGGCACGCTGCCGGGGCCGGACGCGTTCTGCTCGGCGCACTACTTCGACGTGCACGAGCGGATCGTGGCGTACTCCTGGTACGAGCAGGGGACGCGGTTCCTGGACATCAGCGACCCGGCGAACCCGATCCAGGTGGCTTACTGGCGGCCCGAGGGTGCGGTGTCGTTCGCGCCGTACTGGCACCGGGGGCGGGTGTTCGTGGCGGACCTGGCCCGTGGCGTGGAGGTGGTGAAGCTCACCTCCGGGGCGTACGAGGCGCAGGCTTCGCACACCAAGGTGACGTTGAAGACGGGCCCGGTGGACCCCGTCGTGCGACCGGCGGAGAGCCCGCGCCGGAAGTTGCCGTTGGCGCCCGATCCCGACTACGGCTACGCGTGCCCGATGCTCGTCGGTCGTTGCACGCCCGGAGAGCCGTGTTGCTGATGTGACGGTTGGGGTTCGGCGGTCAGCCGCCGACCGGTGCGACGGTGGCGGCGGTGCGTGGGCCCAGGCCCAGGTCCGCCGCCAGTCGCAGGTCTTCGGCCGTGTCCACGTCGTGCCGCAACGACGGCCACGGGCCGAGCAGCGGTGTGGCGCCCGACGCCGTGTGGGCTGCCGCCGATCCGACGCCGAAGGCCGGGGCGAGGTCGCCGCCCGGGGCGGAGAGCAGGAGCGTCGTCCCCGTGCCCTGGCGGTCCGGGCAGAACGCGCGACCGCGTGCCGTCGCCAGGGCCGCGGTGAGGTCTGCCGTCCGCAGTGCGGGCAGGTCGGCTTGGAGGGCGCCGATCACGGAGCCGGCGTCGCGGGCGCGCAGGAGCCGGAAGCCGAAGCGGAGCGACTCGTTCAGACCTTCCGGGCCGGGGGCTGATTCGACGCCGAGGGTGCGCAGCTCGGCGGCGACCGACGGGTCCGACGTGACGGCCAACACACGGCGCACCGCCGGCAGCGCGGCGGCGATGGTGTCCAGGGCGAAGGCCAGGGCCAGCGCCGGACGGTCCAGGCGGTGGCCGACGAGTCGCGACTTGGCCCGTTCCAGCGCCTTGACCGGCACCACCAGGTCGACGTCGGCTCGCACACCGCCATACTCCCGGATGCCGGCTGGACCTGGCCAGTGGCCTCGCGTTTGATTGTCGCCTCCGGTGACGTGGGGAAGACTCCAGGTCCACGACGAAGAGGGAGTGCACGTGGCCAAGGAGAAGGGCGGCTTCTGGGTCGGGCTCGCCGCGGCGGTCTTCTACCCCGCCACCGCGCTGATGGCGCGACGGCGCAACGAGGGCGCGGAGCGGGTGCCGAAGACGGGAGGGGCGCTCATCGTGATGAACCACGTGTCGCACCTGGACCCCGTGTACGACGCCGTCTTCACGCACAAGCAGGGCCGCGTGCCGCACTTCCTCGCCAAGCACAGCCTGTGGAACGTCCCGGTCCTCGGCGCCGTGGTCAAGGGCGCCCGGCAGATCCCGGTCTACCGCGGCACGGCGGACGCCCAGCAGAGCCTGCGCGCCGCGCACGAGGCCCTGGAGCAGGGCCTGGTCGTGATCATCTACCCGGAGGGCACGATCACCCGCGACCCGGACGGCTGGCCGATGACCTCGCGCACCGGTGTGGCGCGGCTCGCGCTGGAGCACGACGTGCCGGTGCTGCCGGCGGCGCGGTGGGGCACGCGTGACGTCTACGACCACTACCGGAAGAAGTTCCGGCCCTTCCCGCGCAAGACGGTGGTGACGAAGGTCGGCCCGCCGGTCGACCTGGACGCCTACCGGGACCAGCCGCAGAACCTGGCGTTGCTGCGCGAGGTGACCGACGTGCTGATGACCGAGGTGAAGGACCTGCTCGCGGACATCCGCCAGGAGCAGGCGCCCGACGGCTTCTACCAGAAGAAGGCCTGACGTGGACCGGGTCGCGGTGCTGGGCGCCGGATCGTGGGGCACCGCTTTCGCCAAGGTGCTGGCCGACTCCGGCACGGACGTGGTGCTGTGGGCGCGGCGTCCCGAAGTGGCCGACGCCATCTCGAAGGGCCGGGTCAACGTCGACTACCTGCCGGACGTGACGCTGCCGGCGAACCTGGCGGCCACCTCGGACGCGGAGAAGGCGTTGGCCGGTGCGCGGGCGGTGGTGCTGGCGGTGCCGAGCCAGACGTTGCGGGAGAACCTGAGCGGCTGGCGGCCGTGGCTGCCGGCCGGCGCGACGCTGGTGAGCCTGGCCAAGGGCGTCGAGCTGGGCACGTTGAAGCGGATGAGCGAGGTGGTCCGCGAGGTCGCGGGCGTGCCCGAGGACCAGGTCGCGGTGGTGTCCGGGCCCAACCTGGCCAAGGAGATCGCGGCCGAGCAGCCGACCGCGACGGTTATCGCGTGCACCGACCACGACCGCGCGGTGGAGTTGCAGCACGCGTGCTCGAACTCGTACTTCCGGCCGTACACGAACGTCGACGTGGTGGGCTGCGAGCTGGGCGGTGCGTGCAAGAACGTGATCGCGCTGGCGTGCGGCATGGCGGCGGGCATGGGGTTCGGGGACAACACGATGGCCTCGATCATCACGCGAGGGCTCGCGGAGACGGCGCGGTTGGGCGCGGCGCTCGGGGCGGACCCGTTGACGTTCGCCGGGTTGGCCGGGTTGGGCGACCTGGTGGCCACGTGCGCGTCGCCGTTGTCGCGCAACCGGTCGTTCGGGGAGCGGTTGGGGCGCGGTGACTCGTTGGCGCGGGCGCAGGAGGCGGCGCACGGGCAGGTGGCCGAGGGCGTGAAGTCGTGCTCGTCGATCCGGGAGCTGGCCGCGCGGGTGGGCGTGGACATGCCGATCACCGACGGCGTGCACCAGGTGTGCCACGAAGGACTGGACCCGCGCGTGCTGACGGCAGCGCTGCTCGGGCGTGAGCGGAAGGCGGAACGCCAGTGACCTGGGGTGACGGCACGCGGGTCGTGCACTCGACGCCGGTGGTGCCGGGTGAGCCGTTCCTGGCGGGGCCGGTGTTCGCGTCGGCCTACCACCTGGGCGGCAACGACACGTACGGGCGGGCGCACAACCCGACGTGGCGGGCGTTGGAGGCGGCGCTGGGCGAGTTGGACGGCGGGCACACCGTGCTGTTCCCGTCCGGCATGGCGGCGATCTCGACGTTCCTGCGGGTGGTGCTCGCGCCCGGCGATGTGGTGATGTTGCCGAGCGACGGCTACTTCCTGACGCGCACGTTGGTCGCGGAGATGCCGGTGGAGGTGGTCGGGGCGCCGACGGCCGGGCCGTACCCGTCGTTCGAGGGGGTGCGGCTGGTGCTGTTGGAGTCGCCGTCCAACCCCGGGCTGGACGTGTGCGACATCACGGCGCTGGCGGAGGCGGCGCACGCGGCGGGGGCGTTGGTGGCGGTGGACAACACCACCGCGACGCCGTTGGGGCAGCAACCGTTGTTGTTGGGCGCGGACGCGGTGGTGAGCAGCGACACGAAAGCCGTCGCCGGGCACAGCGACGTCCTGTTGGGGCACGTGTCCACTTCGGATCCGGCCTTGGCGGAACGGGTGCGTGCGGCGCGGACCACCGGTGGGGCGATCCCCGGCCCGTTCGAGGCGTGGCTGGCGCACCGGGGCCTGGGCACGCTGGACCTGCGGTTGAGCAGGCAGGCGGCGAACGCGGCGGCGTTGTACGAGGCGCTGAAGGCCCACCCGGCGGTGACCGGGCTGCGGTGGCCGGGCGCGCCGGAGGACCCCGCCCACGAGGTCGCGGCCAAGCAGATGCGGCGGTTCGGCGGGGTGCTGACGTTCGAGCTGGCGGGCGCGGACGCGGTGGCGGCGTTCCTGGAGAAGTCGAGGCTGGTGTTCGCGAGCACGAGCTTCGGCGGCCTGCACACCAGCCTGGACCGGCGGGCGCAGTGGGGCGACCCGGTGCCCGAAGGGCTGGTCCGGCTGTCCGCGGGCTGCGAGGACACCGCCGACCTGGTCGAGGACGTGCTCGGGGCGCTGTGACGGGTCCAGTGGGTGGGAGGGGTTGCGTGGCGGCGGGCCGGCTGCCACCCTCGTCACCATGTCTTTCCGCGCCATGACCGACGGGCGGGGTCACATCGACCTCCGCCTGGTCGCCAGCGCGCTCTGTCCTTCCCGGTGATCGTCTCGCGTCCCGCGGGCTGCTGACGCCCGCACCCTCACCGAGCACCGAGAAGGAACCATGTTCGCCGTTCCGGAGAACACCATCGCCCTGCCCCAGTCGCACGCCGCGCTGCACCCCGTGCGGATCGCGCTCGACACGGCGGCACGGCGAGAGCGCTGGGCCCACCTGCTCCGCTACGACCCCGAGACCCGCTTCGCCGCGTTGGTCGACTCCTCGCCGGAGCAGGAGGTGTGGCTGATGAGCTGGTTGCCCGGCCAGCACGCCGACCTGCACGACCACGGCGCGACCAGCGGCGCGTTCACCGTGGTCAGCGGCTCGCTGACGGAGGTCGTCACCCCTGGCCCGACCCAGGTGCTGCACCACCTGGTCGCCGGTCAGTCGCGGGTGTTCGGACCCTCGTACGTGCACCAGGTGCGCAATGACGGCGCCGATCCCGCCGTCACGATCCACGTGTACCGCGACGGCGGGCGCACCGTGCGCCCGGTCCGGTTCGACCCGGTGACGGGGACTACCTCCGCCCGGTGACGTGCGGCGGGACCTCCCAGTCGCCGACCAGCGTCGGGTCCGGCTCGGGCTCGCCCCACACCGTGCGCAGGGGAAGTACGCCCGCCCAGACCGCGTTGGCGGCGATGTCCTCGGGCTCGTCGCCGGGCGGTCCGCTGCGGATCTTCACCGAGGCCTCGGCGAGGTCGAGCGACAGCACGGCGGTCGCGGCGAGCTCCTTCGGCGTCGGCTGCCGGGCGTAGTCCCACGAGCCTGGGGCGAGGTGCTCGGTGAGCAGGCGCAGGGCGTGCAGCTTGGTGTCGGGGTCGGTGACCGGGACGGCCGTGCCGTGGATGACGGCGGCGCGGTAGTTCATCGAGTTGTCGAACACCGAGCGGGCGTAGACGACACCGTCCAGGATGGTGACGCCGACGCACACCGGCACGCCGGTCGCGGCTTCGCGGAGGCTGCGGGCGCCGGTCGAACCGTGCAGGTAGAGGGTGTCGCCGTCGCGGCCGTAGCCCGTGGGCAGCACGAGCGGCGCGTCGTCCACGACGACCGCGAGGTGGCAGACGAGGGCGGCGTCGAGGACCGCGTGCAGCGCCTCGCGTTCGGTCACGGCTCTGATGCGACCGCGCTTGATGGTGCTGCGGTCCGTCGGTGACAACGTCATGGGATCAGCCTCTCCGGTAAAGTGGCCCTCTGCAAGTGCCAATACTCGGCGATTTGAGGTGGCCACTGTGGCGGAGACGGCGTTGGCGGTGGTGTTGGACCGCGAGTCGGCCGAGCCGCTGGCCGTGCAGCTCGCGGACGCCCTGCGCACGGCGGCGGCCGACGGTCGGCTGCGCAGCGGTGACCGGCTGCCCTCGACCCGGGCACTGGCCGAGCGGCTCGGCGTGAGCCGGACCGTGACCGCGGCGGCCTACGAGCAGCTGCACGCCGAGGGCTGGATCGCCGGACGGCACGGGTCGGGCACCTACGTGACGACCACGCCGCCGGGCGCGTTGAAGTCGCGGGCCCGGCCGGTGGCGGTGCCCGCCGTGCCGGTGGACGTGGTGGACCTCGCGCCCGGTGCGCCGTGGGCGGAGGGGTTGGACCGGGCCGCCTGGCGGCGGGCGTGGCGTGCGGCGGCGGACGTGCAGCCGTTGTTCCGGCCGGCGCGCGGCGGGCTGCCGGAGTACCGGGCGGTGGTGGCGGAGCACCTGTTGCGGCACCGGGGGTTGGCGGTGCGCGGCGGGTTGCGGGAGGAACTGGTGCTGGCCACGGGCGGGACGACGGCGGCGTTGGTGGAGCTGGGGTCGGCCGTGCTGCGGCCCGGTGACGCGGTGGCCGTGGAGGAGCCGGGGTACCAGCGGGCGGTGTGGGCGTTGCGGTCGGCCGGGGTGAAGGTCGTGCAGGCGCCCGTCGACGCCGAAGGGCTGTTGGTGGAGGCCGTGCCGCCGGGCGTGCGCGGGGTGTACTGCTCGCCGGCGCACCAGTACCCGATGGGTGGGCGGATGTCGGCGGCGCGCCGGGTGGCGCTGGTGGAGCGGGCGCGGGCGGAGGGGTGGCTGGTCGTCGAGGACGACTACGACGGCGAGCTGCGGTACGACGTGGCGCCGTTGCCGTTGCTGGCGGCGTTGGCGCCGGACGTGGTGGTGCACCTGGGTACGACGAGCAAGATCCTGACGCCGACGCTCGGCGCGGGGTGGATGGTCGCGCCGGAGCCGATCGCCGCCGAGGTGATGGCGCACCGCGACCGGACCGGCACCAGCCCGTCCGCGGCGGGGCAGCGGGTGCTGATCGAGTTGGCGCGCAACGGCGACCTGGGGCGGCACCTGCGCAAGCTGCGCTGTGAGCTGTCCGAGCGGCGTGCGCTGCTGTCGGCGGCTTTCGCCGACGCCGGTGTTCCCGTGCTGGGTGACGACGCCGGCGCGCACATCGTCGTGCCGCTGCCCTCGGCGCAGGCGGAACGCGACGTGCTGGCCGAGGCGCTCGACCGCGGCCTGCGCCTGGACGGCCTGGCCCGCCACCACGCCGGCCGCTCGAAGGTGCACGGCGCCGCCATCGGCTACAGCGCCTGCTCCCGCGACCAGCTGACCGCGGTGGTCCCCGACCTGATCCGCATCCTCACCACCCACGCCCAGCCGTCTTGAGCGTTCAACTCGGGTGTCCTGAACGTAGGACACACGCGGCCCTGAGTTGAACGCTCGGGTGTGCGGCAAAGGTGGCGGGTTACGCCATCCGGGTAGGGTCCGAGCCATGACACAGCGCAAGACCAAGGTCGCCGTGGTGTTCGGCGGGCGCAGCAGCGAGCACACGATCTCCTGCCTGTCCGCCGGCAGTGTCCTGCCCCACCTGGACCGGGACCGGTTCGACGTCGTGCCGGTGGGCATCACGGAAACGGGCGCGTGGGTGATCGGCGCGGACGACACCAAGGCGCTCGAAGTGCGGGACCGGCAGCTGCCCACCGTCAACGCGCTGGTTCCCGTGTCCGGCAGCGAACTCGTGCCGGTGGCGCCCACCGAGGTGCTGGCCGACGTGGAGGTCGTGTTCCCCGTGCTGCACGGCGCGTGGGGCGAGGACGGCACCATCCAGGGCCTGCTCGAACTGGCCGACATCCCCTACGTGGGGCCGGGTGTGCTGGCCAGCGCGGTCGCCATGGACAAGGAGTTCACCAAGCGCCTGCTCAAGGGCGCGGGCCTGCCGGTCGGCGAGTTCGCCGTGCTGCGGCGCGACCAGGAGACGCTGGCGGTCGAGGACCGGGAGCGGCTGGGGTTGCCCGTCTTCGTCAAGCCCGCGCGCGCCGGGTCGTCGGTGGGCATCTCGAAGGTGGTCGACTGGGCGCACCTGGACAGCGCGATCGCGTTGGCGCGCAAGACCGACCCGAAGGTGATCATCGAGGCCGCCGTGTCCGGCCGCGAGGTCGAGTGCGGCGTGCTGGAGTTCCCCGACGGCCGCGTCGAGGCGTCGCTGCCCGCCGAGCTGCGCATCGTGGGCGGCGAGGTCGACTGGTACGACTTCGACGCCAAGTACCTCGACGACGTGTGCGAGTTCGACATCCCGGCCAAGCTGGACGAGCACGTCACCCGCGACCTGCGCGAGATGGCCGTCGCCGCGTTCCGCGCGCTGGACTGCCAGGGCCTGGCCCGGGTCGACTTCTTCGTCACCGACTACGACGAACTCGTCGTCAACGAGGTCAACACCATGCCCGGCTTCACGCCGATCTCGATGTACCCGCGGATGTGGGCCGAGACGGGCGTGGACTACCCGGCGCTGCTGACCACGCTGGTCGAGACCGCGATCGCCCGCGGCACGGGGCTGCGCTAGCGGCTGCCCGTGGTGTCGACGGGGCCCTTGGCCAGGGTGTCGCGGATAGCGGCCGAGACGTCCTGCAGGGGCCCCGTGCCCGCGTCGGACGGCACGGTCAGCGCCACGTACACCGGCCGGTCCACCACGTACCAGGTGGCCGCACCGCCCTCGGCCACTTCCAGCCACTGCACGTCGGAGATCACCCGCAGCCGGGAGGTCGGGGTGAGGTCACGGGGGCGGTCCAGCCCGCACCGCAGCACCACGGGCTCGTGCCGCGCGTCACCCCACGCCGACGCGCCCGCCGGTGCGGGTGACGCCAGCTCGCGGCGCGGGAACGGGACCCCGTTGGACACCAGCTCCGCCGGCAGCGCGCCCAGCAGGGCCTTGCACTCGTCCGACTCGGCCTCCGGCGCGGGCAACGGCACCAGCGCCACGGGGCCGGTGTGGACGGCCGGTTCCTCGGCGTCGCCGCCGAGGAACAAGCCCGCGGCGGCGACGCCGACCGCGAGCAGCGCCGTCAGCCCGACGGCCAACGCGAGCAGTGGGCGGGGGAGCGGCGAGGTGCGTTCCGGTTCCGGTGCCACGCGGCTATGACAGCACGTGCCTACAGGTGGACCACCGGGCAGGTCAGCGTTCGCGTGATGCCTTCCACGTTCTGGATGCGGGCGACCACCAGCTGCGCCAGCTGGTCGACGGTGTCGGCCTCGGCGCGGACGATGACGTCGTACGGGCCGGTGACGTCCTCCGCGGTGGCCACACCGGGGATGCCGGAGATCTCCGCCGCAACGGCGGCTGCCTTCCCGACCTCGGTCTGGATGAGGATGTATGCGTGCACCACGGCGTGCCCCTTCGTCGCGACAGGTTAGGTCGGGGTAGGAACGTGCACAGCAACGTACCCCAGTCGGGGTTCCGAATGCTCAGAACGGGAGGCAATCTTGCGTCCGGAGCCGCCGCGGAACGCGGACACGGTCGCTGAGGTGGGTGAGTTCGGTCTCATCCGCCGGGTGACGGCAGGTCGGACGCAGCCGCCCACCACCCTGCTCGGGCCGGGTGACGACGCGGCTGTCGTCGCGGCACCCGACGGCCGGGTGGTGGTGTCCACCGACGTGCTGGTCGAAGGTGTCCACTTCAGACTCGACTGGTCGTCTCCCGAGCAGGTGGGACGCAAGGCGGCGGCGGTGAACCTGGCCGACGTGGTGGCCATGGGAGCGCTGCCGACGGCCTTGCTGATCGGTCTCGCCTGCCCGTCCGACACGCCGTCCGCCGTGGTCGAGGGGATCACCGCCGGGCTGTGGCAGGAGGCGACCGTCGCGGGTGCCGGTGTGGTGGGTGGCGACATGGTGTCGTCCGCGACACTGGTGATTTCCGTTACCGCGATGGGTGACATGGGTGGTGTGGAGCCTGTCACCCGTTCGGGCGCGCAAGTGGGCGATGTCGTGGCGGTCTGCGGACGGCTCGGCTGGGCCGCGGGCGGACTGGCCGTGCTGCAGCGCGGGTTCCGCTCGCCCGTCGCGGTCGTCGGCGCGCAGCGGAACCCCGAACCGCCTTACGCCGCCGGGCCCCAGGCCGCCGCCGCCGGCGCGACCGCGATGATCGACGTGTCCGACGGCCTGCTGGCCGACCTCGGGCACATCGCGGACGAGTCGGGCATCGGCATCGACATCCGCACCGAGCTGCTGGAGGTGCACCCGCGGCTGATCGACGTCGCCGCGGCGCTCGGCGCGGACGCCAGGCACTGGGTGCTGACCGGTGGCGAGGACCACGCGCTGGCCGCGACGTTCCCCGAACCCGGGGCCGTGCCCGAGGGCTGGAGCACCATCGGCACGGTCCGGCACGGCAGCGGCGTCACCGTCGACGGCCGGGCCTACGAGAAACCCCCTGGCTGGGAGCACTGGCGGTAGGTAACCTGCGGTGTGTGGAACTATGCACGATCGCGTATGACCATCCAGACTCGGTGAAGTTGATCTCCGACATCCAGCAGGTCTACCTGGACCGCTACGGCGAGATCGACGTCACGCCGGTCGACCCCGCGGAGTTCGCCGCGCCGTTGGGGCACTTCGTGGTCGGCTACGTCGACGGCGGGCCGGTGGCGTGCGGCGGGTGGCGCGCGCACGACGAGGCCGAGCACTCGCTGCGCCCCGGTGACGCCGAGATCAAGCGCATGTACGTGGCGGAGGCCATGCGCGGGCGCGGCTTGGCCCGGCTCGTGCTCGCGTCGCTGGAAACGGCGGCGCGGGCGGCCGGGCGCAAGCGGATGGTGCTGGAGACCGGGTTGCGCCAGCCGGAGGCGATCGGGCTCTACCAGTCCAATGGGTACGCGCGCATCGACAACTTCGGCGTCTACCGGCATCATCCGGAAAGCCTTTGCTTCGCGAAGGATCTGTAGAGGACAGCCGGGAGGTACCGCGATGGCGATCTACGCGTTGGGTGACTTCGAGCCGGTGATCCACCCGGACGCCTACGTGCACCCCGACGCGACGGTGATCGGCGACGTGCGGATCGGCGCGCACGCTTCGGTGTGGCCGCAGGCCGTGCTGCGCGGTGACTACGGGCGCATCGAGGTCGGCGCGCGGACGTCGATCCAGGACGGCACGGTCGTGCACTGCACGGAGGTGCACCCGACGTTGATCGGCGCCGAGTGCGTCGTCGGGCACAACGTGCACATCGAGGGCGCGACCATCGCCGACCGGTGCCTGATCGCCTCCGGATCGGTGGTGCTCAACGGGTCCGTGGTGGAGACCGGCGCGATCGTCGGCGCGGGCGCGGTGGTGTCGTTCGAGGGTCACGTGCCGGCGCGGTCGATGGCGCTCGGGGTGCCCGCGAAGGTGCGCGAGGGTTACGTCGTGCCGGACGGCGCGTGGCAGTTCGCGGTGGACAAGTACGTGCAGAACATCTTGACCTACCGCAAACAACTGCGGCGCCTGGACTGAGATAGGGTCCCGCCGTGGCACGTCCGCTTGAGGAGATCATGGAAGCCGGCTGGGCCGCGGCGCTCGCGCCCGTGGCCGATCGCATCGCCGCGATGGGCGAGTTCCTGCGGGCGGAGGTGGCCGCCGGGCGGACCTACCTGCCCGCCGGGGAGAACGTGCTGCGGGCGTTCCAGCAGCCGTTCCACTCGGTGCGGGTGCTGATCGTCGGCCAGGACCCGTACCCGACGCCGGGGCACGCGGTGGGTCTGAGCTTCTCGGTGTCGCCGGAGACCCGGCCGATCCCGAAGAGCCTGGTCAACATCTACACCGAGTACATGTCCGACCTGGGGCACCCCAAGCCGTCCAACGGCGACCTGACCCCGTGGACCGAGCGCGGCGTGCTGCTGCTCAACCGCGCGCTGACGGTGCAACCGGGCAAGTCGAACTCCCACCGCAACAAGGGCTGGGAGCCGGTGACCGAGCAGGCGATCAAGGCGCTGGCCGAGCGGGACGCGCCGCTGGTCGCGATCCTGTGGGGCAGCCAGGCGCGTGCCCTCAAGCCGCTGCTGGGCGCCGACCGCTGCGTGGAGTCGGTCCACCCGAGCCCGTTGTCGGCGGCGGGCGGCTTCTTCGGCTCGCGGCCGTTCAGCAAGGCGAACGAGCTGCTGGTCAAGCAGGGCGCCGAGCCGATCGACTGGAAGCTGCCCTAGTTCTCGTCACGCCGGGTGACTGCGCTGCCTGCGCACAGTCATCCTGGCGGCTGGTTCGTCCGCATGCCGAAAGGCCCCCGGGAACGAGTCCCGGGGGCCTTTCGACAAGCTCGTTCAGGCGCGGGTCGTCAGCCGCGCACCACCTTGCCCGCCTTCAGGCACGAGGTGCACACGTTCAGCCGCTGCCGCGTCGAAGACGAAACCTTCGCGCGCACGGTCTGAATGTTCGGGTTCCACCGGCGGTTGGTGCGCCGGTGGGAGTGCGAGACCGACTTGCCGAAGCCCGGCCCCTTGCCACAGACGTCGCACACGGCAGCCACGTCAGCCACTCCTTAAGGTTTCTTCAGCGGTACTCACGCCCCGGCGGGCGCGCAAGCGTGCACAAGCCTCAGCCGGGCATGGCAACCCAGACAGGGTAGCCGGTGGCGCGTTCCGCCTCCAAACCGGGTGCGAATACCCTCGCCGGCATGCAGGCTCTCGATGCGGTCGCGGTGCGTCAGTGGGCGGACGCCTGCGTGCGGTCCCTGGACGCCAACCGGGAGGACCTCGACCGCATCAACGTGTTCCCCGTGCCGGACGGCGACACCGGGACGAACCTGCTCCAGACGATGCGCTCGGCGTTGGACGCGCTGCTCAGGACGCCCGTGGACACGGTCGGGGCGGCGTTGGGCGCGCTCGCGCGCGGTGCCCTGGCCGGGGCGCGCGGCAACTCCGGGGTGATCCTGTCGCAGGTGCTGCGCGGTCTGGCGGAGGCTGCGCAAGGGGCATCGACGGCGTCCGGCGCGTCGCTGCGGCGGGCGTTGTGGCGTGCCGACGAACTGGCCACCGCCGCCGTGTCGACGCCGGTGCCGGGCACGGTGCTGTCGGTGCTGCACGCGGCGGCCGAGGCAGCTCGCGACTGCACGTCCGACGACCTGGACGAGGTGGTCACGGTCGCGGCGAAGGCCGGTGCCGAGGCGTTGGCCAACACGCCCCGCCAGTTGGCGGTGCTGGCCAGGGCCGGTGTGGTCGACGCGGGTGGGCGCGGGCTGGTGGTGCTGCTGGACACGCTGGCGGCGGTGATCACCGGGCGGGAGGTCGAGGACGTGCCGGTCGTCGTCACGGTGCCGCGCGACGCGCTCACGACGGCGCGCGAAGCCGGGTCGGCCGAGTACGAGTACGAGGTCATGTACCTGCTGGACGGCACGCCCGACGCGGAGGCGCTGAAGGACGAGCTGACGGCCGTCGGCGACTGCGTGTCCGTGGTCGGTGACGGTGCCGGCCTGTGGACCGTGCACGTGCACTGCAACGACATCGGCGCGGCCGTCGAGGCGGGTGTCCGGGCGGGTCGGCCGCACCGGATCACGGTGGCCAGGTTCGCCGACCAGATCGCCGCCCAGGCGCCCCGGTTCGTGCGCGACCGGGCGATCGTCGTGCTGGTCGAGGGCGAGGGCGCGGCCGAGCTGTTCCGGTCCGAGGGCGCGGTCGTGTTCGAGCCCGGTGACGAGGTGACGGCCGCCGACCTGCTGGCCGTGGTGGTGAGCACGCGGGCGCGGCAGGTGACCGTGCTGCCCGGTGACCCGAAGTGGCGCGAACCGCTGGACGACGCCGTCACGCAGGCCGTCGCCGCGGGTCAGGACGTCGTGGTGGTGCCGACGTTCTCGCCGGTGCAGGCGTTGGCTGCGCTGGCCGTGCACTCGCCGTCGAGGCGCGCCGGTGACGACGTGGTCGCGATGGCGGAGGCCGCGGCGGCGACCAGGCGCGGCGAGGTCGCGGTGTCCGACCGGGAGGCGATCACGTGGGTCGGCCGGTGCCGTCCCGGTGACCTGCTCGGCATGGTGGACGGTGAGGTCGTGGTGATCGAGCCCGGTGACGCCGACGTCGGCGAGCTGGCGTGCCGGCTGGTCGACCGGATGCTCGCCAGCGGCGGCGAGCTGGTCACCGTGCTGCTGGGGCAGGGTGCCCCGGACGGGGTGGAACGGGTGTTGGAAGATCACCTGCGCGTCGTCCACCCGGAGGTCGAGCTGGCCGCTTACCGGGGTGGGCAGCGTGACGCCCTGCTCACTGTCGGTGTGGAGTAGTTGAATAGGCCGCGATGACGACCTTCGACGAGAAGCTGGTGTCGGTGCTCGGCAAGAAGAGCGCCGACGCGCTGGAGGCCGGGCTCGGCCTGACCACCGTCGGTGAGCTGCTGCGCCACTACCCGCGCCGGTACGACGAGCGCGGCAAGCTGACCGAGATCGCCGGGCTGGAGCTGGGCGAGCACGTCACCGTGCAGGCGCGCGTGAAGAGCGCGCGGCAGCGGCGGATGAAGTCGCGCAGCGGCGAGCTGCTGGAGGCCGTGATCACCGACGGCACCAGCGACCTGCACCTGGTGTTCTTCGGTCGCGGCTCGCGCAAGGTCGAGCGGGAGCTGCTGCCGGGGCGCGAGGCGATGTTCGCGGGCAAGGTCGGCATGTTCAACGGCAAGCTCCAGCTCGCCCACCCCGACTACCAGGTGCTCGACGGGGAGGGTGTCGCGGCGGCGGACTTCGCCGGCGCGTTGATCCCGGTCTACCCGGCCGCGCAGGGCATCCAGTCGTGGAACGTCTCCAACTGCGTCGAGCAGGTGCTCGCGGTGTGGGACGGGGTGACGGAGGACCCGCTGCCGGAGTCGCTGCGCGCCGAACGCGGGCTGATCGGGCTGGAACAGGCGTTGCGGCACATCCACCGGCCGGACGGCTGGGCCGCGATCACCATCGCGCAGCAGCGGCTGAAGTGGGACGAGGCGCTCGCGGTGCAGCTCGCCCTGGCGCAACGCCGCCGTTCGGCGACGGCCCGCCCCGCGCCCGCGTGCCCGCCCCGGCCGGGTCTGGTGCGGGAGGCGTTCGACGCCCGGCTGCCGTTCGAGCTGACGGCGGGGCAGCGCGAGGTAGGCGAGCACATCGCCCACGACCTGTCCGGCGAGCACCCGATGAACCGGCTGCTGCAAGGGGAAGTCGGCTCGGGCAAGACGATCGTGGCGTTGCGGGCGATGCTGCAGGTCGTGGACGCCGGGCGGCAGGCGGCGATGCTCGCGCCGACGGAGGTGCTGGCGGCGCAGCACGCGCGGTCGTTGCGGGAGTCGCTGGGTGATCTGGGGCAGGCTGGCGAGCTGGGCGGTGCCGAGCACGCGACGCGGGTGACGTTGCTGACCGGGTCGATGCCGGCGGCGGCGCGGAAGCGGGCGTTGCTGGAGATCGTGTCCGGCGAGGCCGGGATCGTGGTCGGCACGCACGCGTTGATCCAGGACAAGGTGGAGTTCGCGGACCTGGGGCTGGTCGTGGTGGACGAGCAGCACCGGTTCGGCGTGGAGCAGCGGGCGGCGCTGAGCGGGCGCGCGGGCGGGTCGACACCACACGTGCTGGTGATGACCGCCACGCCGATCCCGCGCACGGTCGCGATGACGGTGTACGGCGACCTGGAGGTGTCCGCGCTGCGCGAGTTGCCGCAGGGGCGTTCGCCGATCAGCACGTCCGTGGTGCCGGTGGCGTCGAAGCCGGGGTGGCTGGACCGGGCCTGGCGGCGCATCCACGAAGAGGTCGGTAAGGGTCACCAGGTGTACGTGGTGTGCCCGCGCATCGGTGACGGTGCGGCGGAGGACGACGCGGAAACGCCGCCGAAGGAGGACGCCGGCTCCGACCGGAGGCCTCCGCTCGCGGTGGTGGACGTGGCGAACAAGCTGGCCGAGGGGCCGTTGCGCGGGCTGCGGATCGACATCCTGCACGGCCGGATGGCGCCGGACGACAAGGACGCCGTGATGCGGGCGTTCGCGGCGAACGAGGTGCAGGTGCTCGTCGCCACGACCGTGGTCGAGGTCGGCGTGAACGTGCCCAACGCCACCGTGATGGTGATCATGGACGCGGACCGGTTCGGCGTGAGCCAGCTGCACCAGCTGCGCGGGCGGGTCGGCCGGGGCAGCGCGCCGGGGCTGTGCCTGCTGGTGACCGAGATGCCGGACGGCACGTCCACGATGGAGCGGCTGCGCGCGGTCGAGTCCACTCTGGACGGTTTCGAGCTGGCGCAGCTGGACCTGGAGCTGCGCCGCGAGGGCGACATCCTCGGCGCGGCCCAGTCCGGCAAGCGGTCGGGGCTGAAGATGCTGTCGCTGCTGCGCGACGAGGACGTGATCGCCGAGGCGCGGGTGGTCGCGCAGGAGGTCGTGGAGGCGGACCCGGAGCTGACCGCGAACCCCGGGCTGGCCGGGCTGGTGGCCGGGCTGCTGGACGACGAGCGCGCGGAGTACCTGGAGAAGGCGTAGGTGCGGGCCGGGGAGCCGGGGGTCGACGGCGGCCCGGTTACCCTGGCTTGTGCCCCGATTCCTGCTCGTCCTGGTTCCGCTGGTGCTCGCGGCCTGCACGGCCGCCCCGGCCGCCGATCAGGCCCCGACCACGTCCTCGCTGCCCAAGGGCGATCTGGCGGTGCTCGCCGAGCGCATCGAGCAGCGGCGGGCCGAGCTGGGGACGGCGACGTTCCACACCGAGGGGTTCGCCTCCGACGGGCAGGCCACCGAGGTGCGCAACGTAGTGGACGGCGCGGTGCGGCAGGACGCGGACGGCGTGACCGCGTCGATGACGATGGACGTGTCGACCGGCGGCCAGCCCAAGAAGATCGCGCTGGTGGTCGTCCGTGACGGCACGTACGTGCAGGTCGAGGGCGCGCCGATGCCCGCCGGGAAGAAGTGGGGCTTCTACCCGGCGGCGAGCGGTGGCGAGGTGTCGGCGTTGCTGCGCGGCTTCGGGCCGAGCGCGACGGTCGGCGCGGAGCTGGACTACGTGCAGCCGCGGGCGGCGCTGATCGTGGGCCGGTCGGCGGAGCAGCTGGACGGGGTGCCGGTGACGCGGTACGACCTGGTGGTGGACGCGTTGAAGATGGCCAAGGTCATCGAGGACCAGGACATCCAGCTGCAGCACACTCAGCTGGCCGAGTACGGGGTGAAGATCTCCGCGACGGTGTGGGTGGACGGCACGAGCGCGCCCGTGCAGGCCGAGTACCGGTTCGAGCTGAACGGCAAGGTCGTCAAGCAGTCCACGACCCGGTTCCGCGGATGGGGTGAGCCGGTCGGGATCACCGTGCCCGACCAGGCCGAGGTCGTGCCGGCCGACCAGTTGCCCCAGTAGCCGGCCGGTCGGCCGAGAGCGGGGTCGGCCCTACTTGGGCTGCCTGCCCTTGGGTACCGGCAGTTGGGTGGTCGGCTGCTCGGACGCGGGCACGTCCTTCGCCTTGCCGGCGGGCTTGGCCGCGGGCTTGGGCGGCACGGGCTTGGCGGTCGCCGGTTTGGTCGGCGCGTCGTCGACAGCCGGGGCAGCGGCACGGTCGGTGGTCGCGGGCTCCGGAGGGGTGGGCGCGTCGTCCTCGGTGGCCTTGTCCTCGGCCGCCTCCTCGTCCAGCGGCGTGAGGCTGGCCACGGCCCGGGACACCGCTTCCTGCGCCGCGGCGAACTGCTCGCTCAACGCGCGGTGCACGCGGTGCAGCTCGGCCAGCTTCTCGTCGGCCGCGGTGGTGCGGCGGTCGGCGTGGGCGTCCGCCTCGGTGACGGTCTTCTCCGCCTGGGTGTTGGCGTCGGTGATCGTCTTCTCGGCCTGGGTGTTGGCTTCGGTGACGGTCTTCTCGGCCTTGGCCAGCGCCTCGGACTCCAGCTCGGCGACCTGCTTCTCGGTCTCGGAGCGCAGCTCGGCGGCCTCGGCGCGGGCGGCTTCGAGGAGCTTCGCGGCCTCGGCCTTCGCCTCGACCACGTGCACCTCGTGCTCCTTGCGGAGCTTGGTGCGCAGCTCGTCGTACTCCTTGTCGAGGTCGTCGTGGTAGCCCTTGTACTTCTGCTCCAGCTCGACCCGCCTGGCCTCCAGCGCCGCGGTCTTCGCCTCGAAGTCCTTGGTCAGCCGCTCGCGGTCGGCGCGGGTCTCGGCCATCAACGCCTCGTGCTCGGCGGTCAGCTTGGCCCGCAGCTCCTCGTGCGAGCGCTCCAGCTCGGTGCGGCGCTCGTCGTGCTGCCGCTCCAGCTCGGTGGTCCGCTGCTGGTGGGCCGCCTCCAGTTGCCGCCGCCGGTCCTCCAGCTCACCCATCGCCCGCTGGTGCGCCGCCTTGCCCTCGGCCGCCGCCCGCTCGGCCTTGGCGCGGGTCGAGTTCGCCTCGTCCAGCGCGGCCTTGCGGATGTCGGCGATCTCCTCCTCGGCCAACGTCATCATCACGCGCACGCGCTCGGTGACGTTGGACGCGCTGGCCGGGCTGGTGGCCAGCTTGCCGAGTTGGGACTTGACCTTGTCGAGCTCGGCGCGGGTGGAGTTGAGCAGCTTGCTCAGCTCGGCGACCTGGGCCGACGCCGCGTCCCGGGCCCGGTTCGAGTTCTTGAGGTCGAACTCGAGCCGCGTCACCCGCTCGTTCACCTGGCGCTGGTTGTACCCGCGCAGTACGACGTCGAAATGGGTGCGGGCAGCAGGCTGCCCAGTCCCTTCAGCCCCGGCCATGGGCCAACCCTACCGAGAAGTCGCGCGGCGTAGTCACCCGATGCAGCGAACGCACCGTAACGAGTCGGTGATCCACCGTGTGGGGTTAATCGCGTTTGGCGGGTGGTGCGGTAGGGCGATGTGAAAGGGGGCCGTCAATCCGCCGCCCGCGTGCCGTGCGCTCGGGGGCTGCGCGAGGAGACCGCGCAAGGGAGAATCCCGGGGCGTGATCCCAGGTCGCGTCTGCCTTGACCGGGTGAGTGAACGATCACGATGACGTCCGTCACGTGAGATGGAACTCCCGAGGGGCGGGAAGCGCACGGTAGCGTGCCTTGATTCATCGAGTCCCGCCCCCTCGGGCGGGACTCGCCGAGTAACCGGGAGGGAACGCCGCATGTTCCGCAAGGTTCTTGTCGCCAACCGCGGCGAGATCGCGATCCGGGCCTTTCGCGCCGCCTACGAGCTGGGCGCGGGCACGGTTGCCGTCTTCCCCCACGAGGACCGCAACTCCCTGCACCGCCTGAAGGCCGACGAGTCGTACGAGATCGGCGAGCCCGGTCACCCCGTCCGGGCCTACCTGTCCGTCGAGGAGATCATCAAGGCGGCCCGCAAGGCGGGCGCCGACGCGGTCTACCCCGGCTACGGCTTCCTGTCGGAGAACCCCGAGCTGGCCAAGGCCTGCGCGGACGCGGGCATCACGTTCGTCGGCCCACCGTCGGAGGTCCTCGAGCTGACCGGCAACAAGGCCCGCGCCATCGCCGCGGCCAGGGAAGCCGGCCTCCCGGTGCTCAAGTCCAGCGAGCCGTCGAGCGATATCGAAGCCCTGGTGCGGGCCGCCGAGGACATCGCGTTCCCGGTGTTCGTGAAGGCCGTGGCGGGTGGTGGCGGGCGTGGCATGCGGCGCGTGGAGGAGCCCGCCGCGCTGAGGGAGGCCCTGGAAGCCGCGTCCCGCGAGGCGGAGTCGGCGTTCGGCGACCCGACGGTGTTCCTGGAGCAGGCCGTGGTCGAGCCGCGGCACATCGAGGTGCAGATCCTCGCCGACGGCGAGGGCAACGTGATGCACCTGTTCGAGCGCGACTGCTCGGTCCAGCGCCGGCACCAGAAGGTCATCGAGATCGCGCCCGCGCCGAACCTCTCGCCGGAGCTGCGCGACCGGATCTGCACCGACGCGGTCAAGTTCGCCCGGCACATCGGCTACCGCAACGCCGGCACCGTCGAGTTCCTGCTCGACCCGAACGGCAACTACGTCTTCATCGAGATGAACCCCCGCATCCAGGTCGAGCACACGGTCACCGAAGAGGTCACCGACGTGGACCTGGTGCAGTCGCAGATGCGCATCGCCAGCGGCGAGAACCTGGGCGACCTCGGCCTGAGCCAGGAGACCGTGCAGCTGCGCGGTGCCGCCCTGCAGTGCCGCATCACGACGGAGGACCCGGCCAACGGCTTCCGCCCCGACACCGGCATGATCAGCGCCTACCGCTCGCCGGGCGGCTCGGGCATCCGGCTGGACGGCGGCACGACCGGCGCCGGCACCGTCATCGGCGCGCACTTCGACTCGATGCTGGTCAAGCTGACGTGCCGCGGTCGCACGTTCTCGGCGGCGGTGGCGCGGGCGCGGCGCGCGGTGGCCGAGTTCCGCATCCGGGGCGTGTCCACGAACATCCCGTTCATCCAGGCGGTGCTGGACGACCCGGACTTCTACGAGGGCCGCGTCACGACGTCGTTCATCGAGAAGCGCCCGCACCTGCTGACGGCGCGGCACTCCGCCGACCGCGGCACCCGGATGCTGACCTACCTGGCCGACGTGACGGTCAACAAGCCGAACGGCCCGCGTCCGTCCGTTGTGGACCCGAAGGTGAAGCTGCCGGTGGTCGACCTCAACGCCGAGCCGCCGGCGGGGTCGAAGCAGAAGCTGGACGAGCTGGGGCCGGAGGGCTTCGCCCGCTGGCTGCGGGAGAGCAAGGCGCTGGCCGTCACGGACACGACGTTCCGCGACGCGCACCAGTCGTTGTTGGCGACGCGGGTCCGGACGAAGGACCTGCTGGCGGTGGCGCCGCACGTGGCGCGGATGGCGCCCCAGCTGCTGTCGCTGGAGGCGTGGGGCGGTGCGACGTACGACGTGGCGCTGCGGTTCCTCGCGGAGGACCCGTGGGAGCGGCTGGCGGCGTTGCGCGAAGCGGTGCCGAACATCACGCTGCAGATGCTGCTGCGCGGCCGGAACACGGTCGGCTACACGCCGTACCCCGAGGCTGTGACCAGCGCGTTCGTCGAAGAGGCGACGAAGACGGGTATCGACATCTTCCGGATCTTCGACGCGTTGAACGACGTCGAGCAGATGCGGCCGGCGATCGAGGCGGTGCGGGAGACGGGCACGGCGGTCGCGGAGGTGTGCCTGTGCTACACCGCCGACCTGTCGAACCCGGACGAGCGGATCTACACGCTCGACTACTACCTGAAGCTGGCCGAGCAGATCGTCGGCGCCGGTGCGCACGTGCTCGCGGTGAAGGACATGGCCGGCCTGCTGCGCCCGCCGGCGGCGGCACGGCTGGTGACGGCGTTGCGCAAGGAGTTCGACCTGCCGGTCCACCTGCACACGCACGACACGGCGGGTGGGCAGCTGGCCACCTACCTGGCGGCCATCCAGTCCGGTGTGGACGCGGTGGACGGCGCGGTGGCGTCGATGGCGGGCACGACCTCGCAGCCGCCGTTGTCGGCGATCGTGGCGGCGACCGACTACACGGACCGGGCGACGGGGCTGGACCTGCGGGCGGTGTGCGACCTGGAGCCGTACTGGGAGTCGGTGCGGAAGGTCTACGCGCCGTTCGAGTCGGGCATCCCCGGTCCGACCGGGCGGGTCTACTCGCACGAGATCCCCGGTGGTCAGCTGTCGAACCTGCGCACGCAGGCGGTCGCGCTCGGGCTCGGGCAGAAGTTCGAGGAGATCGAGGCCATGTACGCGGCGGCCGACCGGATGCTCGGTCGGCTGGTGAAGGTGACGCCGTCGTCCAAGGTGGTCGGCGACCTGGCGTTGCACCTGGTCGGGGCGGGTGTGTCGCCGAAGGAGTTCGAGGCGGACCCGGGCCGGTTCGACATCCCGGCCTCGGTGATCGGGTTCCTGCACGGCGAGCTGGGCGACCCGCCCGGCGGGTGGCCGGAGCCGTTCCGGAGCAAGGCGCTGCAGGGGCGGGCCGCGCCCAAGGGTGTTGCGGAGCTGACGGACGATGACGTGAAGGGGCTGGAGGCCGACCGGCGGGCGACGCTGAACCGGTTGCTGTTCCCGGCGCCCACGAAGGAGTTCCTGGCGCACCGCGAGGCGTACGGCGACACGAGCGTGCTCGGCAGCAAGGACTTCTTCTACGGGCTCAAGCCCGGCGAGGAGTACCAGGTCGACCTGGAGCCCGGTGTGCGGCTGCTGATCGGGTTGGAGGCCATCGGTGAGGCGGACGAGCGCGGTATCCGCACGGTGATGGCGACGTTGAACGGGCAGCTGCGGCCGATCCAGGTGCGCGACCGGTCGATCGCGGCCGAGGTGCCGGTGGCGGAGAAGGCGGATCGGGGCAACCCGGGGCACGTCGCGGCGCCGTTCGCCGGGGTGGTGACGCCCAGCGTGGCCGAGGACGACGTGGTCGAGGTCGGTCAGACGATCGCCACCATCGAGGCGATGAAGATGGAGGCGGCGATCACCGCGCCCAAGGCGGGGCGGGTCAAGCGGTTGGCCGTGCGTGGGGTGCAGCAGGTCGAAGGTGGGGATCTGCTGATCGTGCTGGAGTGAGGTCGCGTGGAGTCGGGTCGGGTCGGGCTGGGCTTGGTGGTTCGGTCCGGTCCGGTCCGGCCCGGCTCGGTGGGTTCTTCCGGCTCGGTGGTTGGGTCCGGCCCGGCTCGGTGGTTGGGTCCGGCTCGATTTGACATGGGGCCCTTACCTTGATCTTTAACC